>JAGWBC010000177.1:8702-13851 GCA_021296115.1 Anaerolineae bacterium
TTCTACCGTGTCCACTGCGCGCGGCTGCAGCGGGATGCCGCCCAGCGCTTCGCCCATCGCCAGGCGCGCCTCGTCGATCTCGGCGATGAATACGCGCGCCGCCCCGTTGAAGCGCAGCATCTGCAGCGACAGCAGGCCAATCGGTCCCGCGCCGATAATCAGACAGTCCTGCTCGGCGACGTCGCCGGCCAGTTCGGCGATGCGCAGGGCGCAGCCCACCGGCTCGGTCAGGGCGCCGATTCGTGTATCCATGCCCTGCGGCAGCGGCAGCGCCAGCTTGGCCGGGGCGCTGACCAGCTCGGCGAAGGCGCCCGGTCGATGCGCGCCCAGCAGACGCCGATGGGCGCAGAGCTGGTTGACGCCGGCTGCGCAGCTGGGGCAGTCGCCGCAATACCAGAGCGGGTTCACCGTCACCAGCGCGCCGGGTGTCAGGTCAGGCCTGATGGTCGGTACCAGCGGACCCACAGCGACGATCTCGCCGGCGAATTCGTGCCCCATGATCAGCGGCGGGACGCGCAAGGCGTTGTGGCCCAGATAGCCGCTCAACTCCGAGCCGCAGATGCCGGCGTGCCCCACGCGCACCAGGATTTCATCAGCCGCCGCTTCCGGTTCCCTTTGCTGGCGCAGGTTCATCGTCCGCGCCGCTTCCCAAAGCAATGCTCTCATCGTCCTGGCCTCTCGCGCTCGTCAGAATTCTATGGTCATAGTCTAGCAAGAATTGACCTGGGAATAGCGCCCGAATTATACTCTCTGCGCAATTGCGCCCCCGCCTGGACTTTCAAGGAATGGATATGAAGATCAAGAGCATTGAAGCCGTGCAGGTCAATTTGCCGCAACGGACGCCCAGCGTTAGGCCGCGCCGCGAAAGCTGGAACCGGAGCGCCGAGGTCGCCAACCCCATGTCCGGCTACCCGCATGTCAAGCGCCACCGCAGCCAGTGGACCGATACCGGCTGGGGGCGTGTCTGGGCGAAAGTTACGTTGGAAGACGGCAGCTGGGGCTTGGGCTCCACCGTGCACGGCAAGCCGGTGGCCGCCATCATTGACGATCACCTGGCGCCGCAGTTGGTTGGTCAAGACGGCTTCGCCATTGAGCGCCTGGCCGATATGATGTTTCGGCTGACCAAGTTCTACGGCACGACCGGCCTGGCCTCCTACGCTATCAGCGCTATCGACCTGGCGCTCTGGGACGCCAAGGGCAAGGCGCTGGGCCAGCCGGTCTACAGCTTGATCGGCGGTAAACAGAAGGAGCGTATCTTCTGCTATTCCACCGGCAACGATATCGACTGGTACCAGGAAGTCGGCTTCACCGCCCACAAGCTGGCCTGCCCCTACGGACCCGCTGACGGGCTGGCCGGCTTGCGGAAGAACGTTGAAATGGTGGCGGCCGCGCGCGAGCAAGTCGGCGACACCTGCGACATCATGCTGGATTGCTGGATGGCTTTTGACGTCGATTACACCGTGCGGCTGGCGGAGGCTCTGCGCCCCTACAAGCTCAAGTGGATCGAAGAATGCCTGATTCCGGAGGATTTCGACGCCCATGCCGAGCTGCGCGCGCGCCTGCCCTGGCAGACCCTGACCACGGGCGAGCACTGGTACACGCAGGTCCCCTTCCAGTACGCCATCCGGCACAACCTGGTCGATGTGCTGCAGCCGGATATCGAATGGGTCGGCGGGTTGACCACCTGCCTGAAAATCGCCCACGCCGCTGATGCCGCGGGCAAGAAGGTCATCTTGCATGCCGGGGCGCGCACGCCTTACGGGCAGCATTTCTCCTTCGCCACACCCTCCGTGCCCTGGATCGAGTATTTCATCGGCGAAGATCCCGGCGTACCGCTCAGCGAGGGCACTTGGCTGCCGGGCATGGCCTATGCGGTCGATGGCTGGCTGGAGATTGGCGACGAGCCCGGTTTCGGCCTGGGCATCGACGAGGGCTGGATCGAGCCCTTCTGGCATTAACCTAGGATCCGACAGCAGACTGGGACCCTAGAGGGCTTGTCCGGCAATTCGCCAAGTCAGCGCTTCCTTAACCTGTAGTGGTCCTAAATTATTGGAGTAGAATGTCGATGCGCAAATCTTAATACCAATCAAGCTTGGAACAGCAGAATCTATGGAGAAAACCTATGCCTTTGCGCAGTCATGACTGGTTCTTGCGCAGCGGCCAAGCCGGATTCAAAGCGCGCAGCCGCATGAAGAACCAAGGCACTCCGCAGCAGATGTTCGACGGTCGGCCCGTCATCGGCATCTGCAATACCTGGTCGGAGCTGACGCCCTGCAATGCTCACCTGCGCATTCTGGCCGAGCATGTCAAACGCGGCGTCCTCGAAGCCGGCGGCTTCCCGCTGGAGTTTCCCGTGATGTCCCTCGGCGAAACCTTGATGCGGCCCACGACCATGCTCTACCGCAACCTGGTCAGCATGGACGTGGAGGAGTCGATACGCGCCAATCCGCTGGATGGCGTGGTGCTGCTGGTCGGCTGTGACAAGACCACGCCGGCGGCCATCATGGGCGCTTGCAGCGTCGATATTCCGGCAATCGTCGTGACCAGCGGCCCCATGCTCAACGGCAAGTTCCAAGGCCGCGATATCGGCGCCGGCACCGACAAATGGCGCTTCACCGACGAGTGGCGCAGCGGCAATATGAGCACCGCCGATTATATCGAATCCGAATCCTGCATGTCCCGCAGCGACGGGCATTGCATGACTATGGGCACGGCTTCCAGCATGGCCTGCGTGGTCGAGGCGCTGGGGCTGATGCTGCCGGACGGCGCGGCCATTCCCGCCCCCGACGCGCGCCGCCGACGCCTCTGCCATGTGAGCGGCAACCGCATCGTGCAAATGGTCAAAGAGGATCTCAAGCTGTCGAAAATCCTGACCCGAACAGCATTTGAAAACGCCATCGTCGTCAACGCGGCCATCGGCGGCTCGACCAACGTAATCCTGCATCTGCTGGCCATCGCCGGGCGCATCGGCATTGAACTCTGCCTGGAAGACTTCGACCGGCTGGGCGCGGAAATCCCCCTGCTTGTCAATCTCAAACCAGCTGGCGAATTCTTGATGGAGGAATTCTATTACGCCGGCGGGCTGCCCGTCGTGCTGCGCAATCTCGCGCGCGTCATCGACCTGGATGCCATCACTGTCACCGGCCAAAGCCACGCCGCGAATATTGAGGGCGCAGTCTGCTACGACGATAAGGTGATCGCCGGGCTGGACCAGCCCTTTCAGCAGGATGCCGGCATCGCGGTATTGCGCGGCAACCTCTGCCCGGATGGCGCGGTCATCAAGCCCTCCGCCGCCACGCCACGCTTAATGCGCCATCGTGGCAAAGCCGTCGTCTTCGCCTCCGTCGCGGATTTCCACAGCCGCATTGACGATCCCGCGCTGGACCTTGACGAAGACTCGGTGCTGGTGCTGCAAAATGTCGGCCCCAAGGGTTTCCCCGGCATGCCCGAGGCGGGCAATATGAGCCTGCCGCGCAAGCTGCTCGACAAAGGCGTGCGCGATATGGTTCGCCTTTCCGACGGGCGCATGAGCGGCACAGCTTACGGCACGGTCGTCTTGCACATTGCGCCCGAATCGGCCGTCGGCGGGGCCTTGGCCCTGGTTCAAGACGGCGACATGATCGAGCTGGATGTGGCCGAGCGCCGCCTGCATCTCGATGTCGCGCCGGCAGAATTGCAGCGGCGACGCGCTGCCTGGCAGGCGCCATCCGGAAACGACACGCGCGGCTACACACGCCTCTTCCTGGATCATGTGCAGCAAGCCGATCGCGGCGTCGACTTTGATATCCTCGTTGGCGGATCGGGCCGGGGAACAGCCTACGCCACCGACGCGCAGGCCGAAGACCACGGTGAAGGACGGATGTAAGGCCCGTCCGGTACTGTGACGACAGCGCCGGACGCTCGACAATGGCGCGATTTCGACGCCTTTGCCACCGAGGACACCGAGTGAAATCGAGGACACAGAGGAAAGGTAACATGATTTATGACAGACAGATTCGGCAAGGCGGGGGACCATCCTTGACCGGACCGACCGCTATAATTCCCGCTATCCCCCTCTCTGCCCTCTTAGTTACTCTGTGTACTCGGTGGCAAAAATGTCGTGAATCCGAAAAAGCCCGGCGCCCGCCCCTTTGAACCACCCACGGCAAACTATGTCGCAGATTTTACGGCGACGGGCAATTGTCATGTAAACTTCGGACACTGATTTGGCGACAGGAGAATGCTAAAGATGCCTACACTCCCCAATTTCACACAATTTGAAGGGCGCTACTGGGATACCGCCGCCATCCGCAACGCGCTGGATTATCAAGGCGTCAAAGCGCCGCATACCGGCCAGCCCTTTAGCGAAGCGCTGCTACTGGGCGTCAGCGGCGGCGTGACCTTCGGCTACTTCACATTTCACTACAAAGGCTACGATCCGCAGGTCAACTTGCTGACGCGCAATACCTTCGACCCTATGGAGCGCATCTTCAACCGCCTCAAACTGCCGCGCGATCTGCGCCGGACTACCAGCGCCGACAAAGGACGCCAAAACTTGATTGAGGCGCTGGAAGAGGGCTACGCGCCCGTCGCCAGCCCCGATATGTGGCTGCTGCCCTATAACGCGCTGCCCTACGACGAAGGCATGTGGGGCGGCATGCCGCTGGTGATTTACGGCTACGAGCCCGACATCGGCGAAGCCTATATCTCCGACCGCAGCCGCGTGGGGCTGACAGTCAGCGCCGACGACCTCGACCAAGCCCGCAGCCGTATCAAGAAGGAGCGTCAACGGCTGATCTTGCTGGGCGCGCCCGATGACGCATCGCCGATTGCGCCGCGCTAATGACCGAAAAACCGCCCAAAGGCTCAGCCAGGAATTTCGGATTGAAGGCGCTGCAGCACTGGGCTGATATGCTGCAAAAGAAGAGCAAGGGCAGTTGGGCGCGCGAATACGCGACCGGGCGCCCGCTGCTAGCAGCGCTGACCACCGCTTACACCTTCATGGGACCGGCCTTTGGCAAGACGGTCCAAGCTGAGCGCGATGTTTACGCCGACTTCCTCGATGAAGCGGCGCATGTGCTGAACGCGGCCGAATTGGAGAACGCGGCCGCTTTGTATCGCGCTGCCGGAGAAGCCTGGCAGGGTCTGCATGGCAGCCTGCTGCCTGACG
>JAGWBC010000178.1 GCA_021296115.1 Anaerolineae bacterium
CTGGGTGGATCTGGTCAACAGCAAGCGCGCGCAGGGTTACAACCTGTCTGCCCAGCCGCTCGACCGTCCCTACATGGATAGCTGGGCGCCGATCATCATCGAAAGCGACCGCGTCCTACTGGAACGCAACGCCTATTTCCATCAGGTGGATGAAGAGGGCAATCAACTGCCGTACATGGATAACATTGAAGTGTCCTTGGCCGGCGATCTCGATATTTATGCCTTGCGGCTCTCCGCTGGCGAACTCGACTTCGGCGTGCGTTATACGCGCCCGACCGATCTGAGGCTCTACCGCGCCGAAGAAGAGAATGGCGATTTCACCACCTACATCGCGCAATCTCTGCGTCCATCGGAATTCTCGCTCTTCCCCAACCAGAATTACCCCGATGACGCTTTCCGCGAGCTTTTCCAAAGCGTCGATTTCCGTGTCGCCCTTTCGATGGGCATTGACCGTGACGAGATGAACGATGTGCTCTTCTTCGGGCTGGCGGCGCCGCATCCAGCTACACCGCTGCAGACCTTGCCCTGGTTCAACCAGGAATGGTTCAGCGAGAAAATCGAATACCATCCGGATAAAGCCAATGCCTTGCTTGACGGGCTCGGTTTGACCGAACGGGATGACGCCGGTTTCCGTCTGCTGGCGGATGGCCGACGCGTGACCATAATCGCCCACGGCTTGGTGGACCATCAGCCGGGTTGCGAATTGATCGCCAGCGACTACGTCGATATCGGCGTCGAGTTGATCTGTCAAGGCAGCTCGCCCGATCTGATATTCGACCTGTATAACAGCGGCGAGGTCATGACGATTATGTGGCATATCGGCCGGGCGACGCTCTTCGGACGCGGCACGCCTGATCACTTCGCCGTAAATGATCCGGCGCGCCATTTCTGGGCATTCCAGTGGTCCACCTGGATTTCTTCCGCTGGCACAGCCGGCATCGAACCGCCACAGGAAATCAAGGATCTATCCTAGTGATTCGGCCGAAGCCGCAGAATTGGGCGCCGAATACTTTAGCTACTGGGGCGAAAAACTGCCCATCATTCCTTCAGTCGGCTTGACTCCGCAGCCCGTCATTTACTCGAACCGGTTGCGCAACGTGCCAACGGAAGGTCTGTTCTGGGGTTCGGACACCAACTTCTACGCGCCTTTCCATATCGAACAGTGGTATATCGACGAGGGATAGGGCTAGTCCCCATCCTCTGGCCCCCTTCCCGCAAAACATGGGAAGGGGAATCCTAACTCGTATTGTCCATCGGAAGCCCTCTCTCTCTTTTTGGGGGGGGGATTACGAGAAATATTTTTATATGAGCCTTAGCAAGTATTTGGTTCAGCGCCTCATTTATGCCCTGCTGGTGCTGATCGTCATCAGCTTTCTGATATTTATGATTGTCCAACTCCCTCGCGGCGATGCGGTTGATCGCATTGTCAACGCGCGGCAAGCTCAGGGCGACATCATTACCGAAGAGGACGAAGCGGCTCTGCGCGCTCAATATGGGCTGGATAAACCCATCTATGCGCAGTATTTCATCTGGGCGACGCAATTTGCGCGCGGGAACATGGGGCAGTCCATGTTGGGCATTCCCGTCAGCAATCTTATAAACGAGCGCATTGTCGCAACCATGCTGCTTTCCATCATCTCTCTAATCGCCACTTATGCGCTGGCCGTCCCAATCGGCATTTACAGCGCGACGAATCAATATAGCCTGGGCGATTACTTCTGGACCTTTGTCGGCTTCATAGGGCTGGCGACGCCGAACTTTTTGTTAGCGCTTATTATGCTTTTTGTATTTCACAAGGCATTTGGCTTGAGCATTGGCGGTTTGTTTTCGCCCGGCGTGGAGGAGCAGCCCTGGTCGCTGGCGAAAGCGCTGGATTTGCTCAACCACTTGTGGATCCCGATCATTGTGATTGTCACGGCGCAGACGGCGGGCACCATCCGCACTATGCGCGCCACGCTGCTGGATGAACTCGGCCAGCAATATGTGATCACCGCGCGGGCCAAGGGCCTTCGCTATCGTCAACTGCTGTTCAAATACCCGGTGCGGCTGGCGCTAAATCCGGTCGTGAACTCCGTCGGTTATATTCTGCCGCGCCTCATCTCGGGCCAGACCATCGTCGCGATTGTATTAAATCTGCCGACATTGGGCCCGCTTCTATTCAGCGCCTTGCTCGCGGAAGATGTAGAGCTGGCGACCAGCATACTGATGATCCAGAGCATTCTCGCTGTAATCGGCGTGATACTTGGCGATATCATTCTCTCGCTCTATGACCCGCGCATCCGCATGGAAAAGGGGGTGACCTGATCGCGGCGCCAATCGATGAATCAGGCGGGGCCACAGCATTTGGCAATACCATCTCCGTTGCCGAAGAGCGCTATTATATTGCCTCTCAGCAGCAGTTGATCTGGCGACGTTTCAAGAAACATCGGCTGGCTCTATTCTCCTGCATCATCCTGATTATCATGTATTTCCTGGCCTTTACCCACGAATTCTGGACACCCTACCGCGCAGTTACCCAGCATCAGGGCTTCGTCAACACACCGCCGACGCCCATCCACTTTTTTGACTCGCGAGGGAATTTCGTTGGCCACTTTGTCTATCGGCTGGATTACGAACTCAACCGCGATACCTTCGAGCGCATTTATACCGAAGATCCGGATTCCATTCATCGCATTCGCTTTTTCACTCGCGGCGAGCCCTACCGATTCTGGGGGCAATTTGAGACGGATTTGCACTTTTTTGACGCCGGCGAAGGCAAGCTATTCTTGCTCGGCTCGGATCAATTGGGCCGCGATGTGTTTTCCCGCATTTTGGCTGCTAGCCGCATCAGCCTGACCATTGGCCTGGTGGGCGTGTTTCTAAGCTTCTTTCTGGGCGCGACGCTTGGCGGCATTTCCGGTTTCTATGGCGGCGCGGTTGACATTGTCATAATGCGCATCACCGAGATATTGAGCGCCATTCCTCAGATTCCGCTCTGGATCGCTCTGGCGGCAATCGTGCCCATTGATTGGCCCGTCACACGGACTTACTTCGCCATCACGCTAATCTTGTCAACAATGACCTGGACCGGTCTGGCGCGGGCTGTCCGGGCAAAACTCCTGGAAATGCGCGAGCAAGATTACATCATGGCGGCCAAGATCGCCGGCGCTAGCGATATCCGAATCATTTATGATCATCTCTTGCCGGGCTATATCAGCTTCCTCATCGTCAACATCACTATCGCGATCCCAGGCATGATTTTGGGCGAAACTGCCCTGAGCTTCCTTGGCCTGGGCATACGCCCGCCGGCAGTCAGTTGGGGCACTCTCCTCGAAGGCGCGCAAAACATATCCAACATCGCCTTGTATCCCTGGCTGTTGACACCGGCGCTCTTTGTCATCGCGACGGTGCTATTGTTCAACTTTGTGGGTGACGGCTTGCGCGATGCCGCGGACCCTTTCAAGGAATTGTGATGATGTCGGATGTCTTGCTGGAGGTGAAAGACCTGCATACCCACTTCAAGTTGGAAGAAGGCACGCTGAAAGCAGTCAACGGCGTATCCTTCACCATCAGGAAGAATCGTACCTTGGGCATCGTCGGCGAATCCGGCTGCGGCAAGAGCGTGACGGCGCAATCGATCATGCGCATCACGCCCAAAAAGAACAGCAAAATAAGCGGACAGATCTTGCTGCATCGCGAGTCGGGCGCGGCCGATATTGTACAACTGGATGAAGATGGCGATGAAATGCGCGACCTGCGTGGACGCGACATTGCCATGATCTTCCAGGAACCGATGACCGCCTTCTCACCGGTGCATACCATCGGAAATCAGATCATGGAGGCGCTCTTCGTACATGGTGAGAAAGACAAAAGAAAAGCGCGTGATCACGTAATCTCGCTGCTGGAAGAGGTGGGGATTCCAGCGCCTGAAAGACGCATCGACGAGTATTCCTTTCAACTCTCGGGCGGGATGCGGCAACGCAGCATGATTGCGATGGCGATCGTGCTAAATCCGCGTCTGCTGATTGCGGACGAGCCAACAACCGCCTTGGATGTTACCATTCAAGCTCAGATCCTGCGCCTGATGAAACGGCTCCAGCGCGATAATGGAATGGCGATCATGTTCATCACCCACGATTTAGGGGTTATTGCCAACATGGCAGACGATGTTGCTGTCATGTATCTGGGCAAAATAGTCGAATATGGCTCGTCGCGACAGATATTCAAAGACCCCAAGCATCCATACACAAAGGGCTTAATCCGTTCGATACCGAAATTCGGGGCGACTGAAGGCAAGCATCTCGCAACCATAAAAGGGACCGTGCCAGTGCCGCTGGACCCGCCCGATGCGTGCCCCTTCGCCAATCGCTGCAGCGAGTTTATCGCCGGCAAATGTGATATTCGGATGCCAGCGTCTGTTGTAGTGGCGCCGGGGCACAGCGTGAGTTGCGTTCTCTATGAATAGGAGACTCGGACCTAGCATCGCGCTATCAACGGAATACAGTATCGGCTTACGAAAATAGGACGGGATATATTGCCGTGAACGAACTCTTCCTCGAAAATGAATGGGAACGTACCGAGCCGGATCTGCTAGCGCATATTCCCCAAGACTTTGCCGGGCCCGGCGCCTGCAATCAGCACTTTCTTGTCGTCAAAACGCCGCCCGGCAGCTTCCTGGGCTTTTGGACACAATCCACTTTTGAGAATGCGGGTGATCAGCGCGTGGTCTTCAGCCGTTCTCTTGATCGAGGGGTGACCTGGTCAGAGCCGCAAGTCATTGACGGCCCCCAACCCGATGACGCCTTAGGGACCGGGCTGGCAAGCTGGGGCTTTCCAATTGTCGCGCCAAATCTACTTGCGGATGGTGGCCACCGCGTCTATTACATTTATAACAAAAACGTCGGCGTCGACGATGCGAGAGAGGACACGACGGGCCTGGTTCGCTGCCGCTTTTCCGATGACGATGGGCTCACATGGAGCGACGCAACGTATGACTTTCCCATTGCGCCGAGCGCCATCAGCCATCCCGACCCGAAGGCGCCGCCAAGTTGGATCGTCTATCAAAACGTCTTCGTCACGCCGGAGAACTACGTCCTGGCGCCCTTTACTCGCTGGGCAAGCCACACTTACGATCCGGCGGTCGAGCTCAGCTTGAATTTGCTGGAACACTGGTCCGAGATTTTCTTCCTCCGCTTTGAGAATATCCTGAGCGAGCGCGACCCCAATAAACTTTTGGTGACCACCTGGCCCAAAGCGCCGCACGGCATTCAGGTCGAAAATCCCTACCGGCCCGGCGTCAGCGTCGCTCAGGAGCCAACGGTGCAAGCCCTGTCTGACGGACGGCTCATTTGCGTATTTCGTACGCTGACCGGCGCCAATTTTTATGCGCTTTCAGAAGATGATGGACGCTCGTGGGACAAGCCGCGCGTACTGCGTTACGAACCGGGCGGCAATCCCGTACTGAATCCGATGTCGCCCAGCCCGCTTTATCGCTTGCATGACGGACGCTATTTGCTGCTCTTCTACAACAATGATGGCACGGCCAACGGCGGGAAATCGCCAATAGACTCCAAGCACAATCGCTACCCGGTCTGGTTGACTGTCGGCCGGGAAATAGCGGGTGAGCAAGATCATCCTCTGCGCTTTGGACCGCCAAAGATTTTTGCCACCTCCAATGGTGTGCTGGTTCCTGGCACCGGTGGCACTCAGGTGGCGGTTTATCCCAGCCTGGTAGATGACGGCGAAGGGCGCATCCTGTTTTATCCTGATCGCAAACATTACTTGTTGGGGAAGTACATCACGGATGAATGGCTGCGAGACTGTGACCCGGCTTATACATCGGTACGTATGCGACCGCCCATCACCGTAGACGCCCTTAAAGGATAAGCCTGCATGAGCGACTCCAGGCTGCTGGAAGTACGCGGGTTAAAGAAATACTTTCCCATCGAAGCGGGTTTATTGCGCCGCGTTGTCGGACAGGTTCGCGCCGTCGACGATGTCAGCTTTGGCATCAGCAGGGGGCGGACGCTGGGCTTGGTCGGCGAATCCGGATCGGGCAAAACCACCTTGGGCCGCTGCGTCATGCGGGCCATTGACCTCACGTCAGGTGAGATATTGTTTAACCATGAAGGACGGACAACAGATCTGGCGCAATTGAATCGGCGCGATATGCGCAAGTTTCGCAAACACATGCAGATGATCTTCCAGGACCCTTATTCCAGCTTGGACCCGCGCAAAACTGTCTTCGATATTGTAAGCGAACCTTTGCGCATCAATAAGATTGTGGCGGGCAAGGCATTGGAAGACCGCGTGCGCATGGTGCTGGAGCACGTTGGCCTGGATGTTCGCTATATGAAGCGCTTTCCCCATGCCTTTAGCGGCGGTCAACGACAAAGAATCGGGATCGCTCGCGCCCTGAGCGTTAATCCTCAGTTGATCGTCTGTGATGAAGCCGTGTCGGCCTTGGATGTCTCGGTTCAAGCGCAGATTTTGAATCTGTTAAAGGACCTGCAGGACGAGTTCAATCTCACCTATCTGTTTATCGCCCACGATCTGAGCGTGGTTGAGCATGTGTCGGATGAAGTTGCGGTGATGTATGTGGGTAAACTGGTAGAGCAGGCGCCAACACAAGATCTGTTTGCACGTCCGCGACATCCCTATACCGAAGCGCTGCTTTCCGCCATTCCACGGCCCGATCCCGATCAACCGCTGCCGGAAACGAGCGGCGTCGAAGGCGAATTGCCCGACCCGGCGAATCCGCCGCCGGGCTGTTACTTTCATCCGCGCTGTCCTTACGCCGAGGACGTCTGCCGGGAAAAGGAGCCGCCGCTAGTCGAGCTCGAACCGGAGCATACCGCCGCCTGTCACTTTGCCGACAGACTAGAATTGCAGGGTTTAGAGACCTGAGGAGTCATAATGCAAGACAATCGACTGATAACCACCGGCCGTGCAAATACAACCGCGC
>JAGWBC010000179.1:0-8744 GCA_021296115.1 Anaerolineae bacterium
TCGCTTGTGGCCGCCAGCACATCAACCAAGCCGACGGCGCTGTCGCTGGCCGCTGTGGCCGCTGCGGATGTCAGCGCCACTTGCGCGCGCGCAGCGCTGGTTTGAGCGACCGCCGCCTGCGCCGCCGCATTGGCGTCGAGTGCCGCGCGCAGCACGAAGAAACTCGCGATCAGCAGAATTATGAGCAGCAGCGCCAGGCTGAGCCGGGCGAAGGGAATCGTTGGTCCGCTTGAAGCGCGCTGACGGCGACTGCTGTGGATATACTCGACCAGCAGCGGCGACGGCTTCACCGTTCGCAGCGTGTCATTGGCCAGCCACTGGCGCGCTGCGATGACGCGCTCGGGCGGCAGCAGTTGGCTGGGCCGGCGGCCACGGCGCTGCCAACGATCCGCGGCGACCAGCAATTCGGTGTGCAGCCTGACCTCGTAATCGACCGCCATATACTGGCGTACTTCTTCAACGCGGTCCGCCAGGTGGTCTTGCTGGCGGAAGAAGACGTAGGGATTGTCGGCGACAGCGGGGTGCACTTCGACGTCAATGTCATCATCAAGGATCATGCTGACGATGCGCTTGCTGTTGGTGACGGCGTGCTGGATCAGCTCGTTGCAGAGTTGGCTGGCGGCCGAGACCGGCGAAAGCACAATGCCGACGGCGTGGGAGCGCAAAACATCGGCTTTGAGCTGACCGGTATCAAGCGCGCCGCCGCTGAATTCGTCGTCAACAAAGCGGCAGGCGAGGCCAAGCGCTTTCAGCTGCGCCGCGATGCGCCGCACGACAACGATGTCGTCGGGGTGGTATATAAAAAAGATGTCGAAAAATTGTTCGGAATCGACCACGCCAAAGCCAGGTAGCTGCTATGATCTGCTGCTACAGTGAATATAGCATAGAAGCCGGAGCGGCATGCCGGCATCGGCGGGTCATCGTCGGCTGCGCAGAAAAAAACCGCCAGCGCGCGCCGGCGGTTTCTTGCTGCTGAATAGGGGAACGCGATAGGCGTTCATACAAGGCTTGTCCGGTACTGTCTTTAGGTGTGCCCGCCTCGCTCTACCCCCTCAATCCCCCCTTTGCAACGGGCTGAGGAGCGGACATGTTTCATTCTACCCCATCCCCGGCCCTTCCCCGTATCAACAGGGAAGGGTGACTCGACGATGAGATAGGTAGATAGTGCGCCATAATTAGCGCATTTGGAGACAATATCTCATGTTCGGCGAACGCGCTCCCCCTCCCTGACTCGTCGGGGAGGGGGCCGGGGGTGGGGTAGGCCAAATGAGCACGTTGGCCACTACCTAACAAGCCTTACAAATTACTCCGCGGCTTGATGGGTGATGCGCGCTTCAAGCTCAACGCTGAGCGGGCTGTTGGCTGCGATGTAATCGGCCACCACCTGATCGAGCGGACGGCCAGCGTCGTAGGCGTTCATGGCGTTGGTCTCGAGGATGGAGAAGCCATCGCCGCCGCCGCGCATATAATCGTTGCTGGCGACCGAATAAACCGCGTCCATATCGAGGGCGACGAACTCGCCGTCCTGCATGACCTCGGCGCTGACGATGCGGCTGCCCGGCTCCTGGGTAGCGTCATAGGCATAACGAATCCCAGCGACCTGCAGGAAGCGTCCTGAGGCGCCATCGACCATCGGATCATTGTTGTCGTCGACTTGTACGCGGCCGACGCCGTTCTCCAGAGCTGCCAGGACATCGGCGCCGGTCAGCTCAAAGGTGCTGATCAAGTTGCCGAAGGGCAGCACGTTCAGGACCTCGCCCAGCGATATTGGGCCTTCGTCGATGTCGGCGCGGATGCCGCCGCCGTTCTGCAGCACGATATCGACGCCGGTATCTTCGAGCACGGCATCGGTGATCACGTTGCCCAGCAGGCATTCGACAATGCGGCAGAGGCGCGGGCTGGTGCCGGTCAGGGCGACCGAAGTCTCGCCGACAGGTACGGCGCGCAGCTCGGCGATCGGCTCGGCCAAGCCGGCGATGATGTCGCTGAGGTGCGGATCGGGGCTGATGTAACGGCTGAGCAGAATGGCATCGCCGTCCCAGTCGCTGACCACGCCGTCGGCGTCAAATTCGACATCCAGCCGACCGAGGTAGAGCGTTTTGGTGCTGGCTTGCACGACCAGGACCGGCTCGCCGCTGGCGCTTTCCAGCACGGTGGGATACTCGCCCAGCGCGCCGGCATACTGGTTGCTGAGGAAGGTGTTGGTGTGGCCGCCGACCACGACATCGACGCCGCTGACGCCCTGCGCCACCGCGACATCAGCGCCATAGCCGATATGCGTCACCAGGATGATCTTGTTGACGCCTTCGGCCGTCAATTTGTCGACTTCGTTCTGCGTGACGCCGATCAAGTCGCTGTCAAAGACGATGGCGTCGCTGGGCTTGGACAGAATGTCGGTCTCGGGCGTCACCAGGCCGATGACGCCGATTTGCTCCCCGCCGACCTCCAAAGTCACGGAGGGTTTGACCAAGCCGGCTAGAAGCGGCTCTTCGCTGAAATCGGTGTTGGCGCTGAGTGCGGGGAAGTTCAGGCCCTTCACAAAGGCGGCCAGGATTTCTTCGCCATCGTCGAATTCGTGGTTGCCGAGCGCCATGGCGTCGTAGCCGATGGCGTTCATGATCTGTACGCTGTCTTGCCCGCGATGCTGGACGTGGAAAAGCGTACCTGTGAAACGGTCGCCGCCATCCAGCAGCAGGTTGTTGCCGCCTTCAGCGCGTATCTGGTTTACGACCGTCGCTTGACGGGCGGCGCCGCCGTCGCCGTTGCGCTGCGGTTCGTGGTGACCGTGCACATCGTTGGTGTGCATGATCGTCAATTCATAGCTGTCTTGCGCTCCTGCCACGCCGACCAGCAGCGTGAGCAGCACAAGAACAAAAAGAAGTTTGCGGTACATGAGTTTCTCCCTTGTTTGGATTTCCAAAATAGGCGCCGATTGACGCGCTTGCGGCATTGCAGCCCGCCTAATGTTGCCGCGGATTATAACGTATCACGCGGCAAGATTCATCTTTGAAGTAAGGGGCGTAAGGGCATATGTCAAAAAACACGCTTCTATTGGCGAACACGGCACAGGCAAATTCACCACAGAGACACAGAAGTAGAACCGAGTTAGTCGTGCAAAATCTCGCACAAGGTCGAAATGTAGGGGCGACACTGTGTGTCGCCCGAATATCCACGATTACAACAACGGGCGATTCACAGAATCGCCCCTACAACGTCCCATTTAGGCACAGAGTTTTTTTACGTCATGTGAATTTGACAAATCGGCGAAGTTTACCACGCCCAAGTAAAGTAGGGGATCAGCTGGCGCGCGGATTCACGATGAGGCCGACGACTTGACACCAGCGCGGTTGCCCGCTGGGATTGGTCAGCAGCTCCATGCCCAGCTTTTCCATCGTGCGCTGCGAGGCGATATTGTTTTGCTCAGTGGTCGCCACCACCTGCCGTGCCCTTAGCTCAGCAAACAAGTAGTCCAGTAGCGCGCCGGCGGCTTCGCCCGCGTAGCCGCGCCGTCGCCAGGAAGGCAAGACGCCCCAGAACAGGCCGATCTCGGGAGTGAGCAACGTGTCAGCCGGATCGCCAATCAGCGCGCCCCAGGGCACTACTGTTGGCACGATGCCTACCGAGCCGACGAAGCTGCCATCGCCGCGCAGCTCGAGGGCGTAGTCGGCGTAGGGCGGTTGGCCCAGGCCGGCTAGTTCGCGGTAACTGTCGATGGTCCAGTTGAGCCAGCTTTGCGCGTCGGCTGGCGCTGAGTCGATGCCAAATACCTCGCTGCGAAATTGAAGGCAATCGTCAAGATCGCCATGATCAAATTGACGAATGCGCAAGCGCTCCGTCTCAAGTGTTTTGAGTTTCATGGCGTCAGCGTCCGGCGCGCGTTAACTGCGCAGATAAGAGCCGCCATTGACATCGACGATAGTCCCGGTGGTGAATTCCGCGCCCTCCGATGCCAGGAAGAGCGCCACATGCGCCACTTCTTCCGGCTTGGCCACGCGGTGCAGCGGCGACTGCCTGCGGATGTCATCGCCGTCCGGCTGCGCCAGGCGCTCGGCCGCCATATCAGTCTCGACGAAGCCCGGCGCTACAGTGCCGATGAAGATATTATGCGGCCCCAGCAGTTTCGCCAGCGACTGCCCCAGGCTGTTCAGGCCCGCCTTGCTGGCCCCGTAGGCCGGGGCGGTCGGCTCGCCGCGAAAAGCGCCGCGAGACGATATATTCACGATGCGCCCGCCGCCCTGTTTCATCATCGCCTGCGCGGCGCAGTAAATGGCGTTGGCCGCGCCGTACAGGTTGACGCGCGCGATGCGGGGGAAGTATTCGACCCAGTCGTCGTAGCTGGTTTCCGTCAGCGGCCGTTCCTCGTAGATGCCGGCATTATTGACCAGAATATCCAGCCGCCCCATGTGTTCCACTACGGCATCCACCATGCCTTTGACCGCGGCCGGGTCGCCGATGTCCGCTTGCGCGAGCATGTGCCCGGCGCCATCCAGCAGCGCCTCCGTGTCTTGGGCGGCGGCCAGATTGCTGTGATAATGCACCACCACTTTGGCGCCGCGCGCCGCGAAGGCACGGGCAATCTCGCGGCCTATCCCGCGCGACCCGCCGGTGACCAGTACCACCTTGTCATCAAAGCGCATTGATTTGCCCTCGTGTAAAGCTGATTCGCAGCGGGATTACAGGTGGACGCGGCGCGGCGGAACTGGGCGGCTGCCGGCGCTTAAACTGAAGAGCGCCCCTCCCATATGACCGGGAAGGGCGCTTGGGCAGCTGAGCGTCGGCGCTAGACGCAGGCGCCCGCAAACGAGAGATAGTCCATGCTGAGCCAACCGACGATCCCGTAGTAATTGACGCGGTAGAATCGGTTCGCGTGCGCCTCGGCGGTCATGGTCACATCGTTGAGCACGTTGGCGAGGACTTCGCTGTCGGCGCGCGGCTGCGCACGCAGATTCAGGATATCGACGGTGGTTACCGTGCATTCGGAGAGGCTCCAAATCGGTTCGGGGATAAGGCCCGAGGTGAAGAATTCCGGCGGCATGAGCACGACAGTTCCGATCCGATCAACCTGCGCGCACTGCCAGCCAAACTCGGTGCTGGTGCGCAGGGGCACAATCTCGCGCGGTGACTTGGCGGTGTCCAGTAAGACGATCGCGCCGGAGTGATGTTGGAAACAGGCGGATATCGGCTTGGCTACCCAGCCAAATATATTGACCGCATGCAGCGCGCCGCCGTCAACCAGGATTTGGCTGCCCAGGCCGCTGTAGCCCAGATGCCTGCAGTTGACGTTGCTACCATTGGTATGACCGGCTATCCTGATATGCCCCGGCAAATCCGGGCAGTTCGACGGTATTGGGGCCGGCAGGACCTCTATCGCTTCCTCAGCCTCGTCGTCAATGTCTGCATCGCCTTCGGGGCTTGCGCCGCTACCACCGGAACCCGGTGTCAGCACAGCCAAGGCGCTTTGGATCTGGAAGCCGAAGACGCCTTGCTCGTATTCTGCGGCGCCGATGTCGCAGGTCGCGGCGTCGCGGCTGATTCCGCGCTGGTCGTTCGCCAGGCAGTGATCGGCTGAAGCCGCGTCAATTGCCGGGCTGCCATCCTGCGGCACATAGTAGGCGGGCGCGCCGCCCAGCAGCAGCAGCATGGGATCGTCGCTCAGCCCGTCGTGACTGCAAGAGAGATCGCGGATCAAATTGCCGATTAGCGCATTCAGCGTACCGCTGCAATCCCCGCCGGCGTTATCAGCCACGATGCTGTTGTACAGCTCCAGCGACGCCAGATTGACGATGCCGCCGACATCTGCGGCTGAGTTGAAGACGACTGTCACATGCGTCAGCTCGCTGTCGCCGGCATTGTATAGCGCGCCGCCTTCGCCGCCCGCCGCATTTCCGCTGAAGGTCGAATTGGTGATAGTGGCGCTGCCGGCGGCGATATACAGCCCGCCGCCATGGTTCAGTGATACGTTGGTATCCAGGCCGCTCCTGTCAATGGTCAATCTATTGTCCGCGCCGTTGAAGTAGATTCCGCCGCCCGAGGTATCCCAGGTGATCGGCTCTTCCGAAGAGGCTTCAGCGACCTCGTCAACGGATTCCGCCTGCACCGAGGCTTCTATGACTTCGACATCGACCACTTGTGACGTTCCGGCGCTGCTATCGTCGGCACTGGTTTCCGCGGGCGCTTCCGGCTTGGTCAAAACGCCGGTCGCATTGCCGCTGACGGCGCTTTCGATTATGGTCAGGTCGCTATCAACTGCATAGATGGCGCCGCCCAATTCGCGCGCGCCGCTGCCGCGGACGACGCTGTTGACTAGCTTGACGGAGGCGCCGTCAACGGTGATAGCCCCGCCGTTGTCATCCGACCAGCCGCCATTCATCGTCAGGTTTGAAACTGTCAGTGATCCAGCCGTCACATCGAAGATTTGGTTGCCGTCGCCTTCAATGACGTAGCCGCTGCCGTCAATCACGATGTGCGTCGTGACGTCTAGCGCGCCGTCCAGCGTGATGATGCCCTCATCCGTGCCGGCGATACGAATAGTGATCTTGTCCGAGCCCGGCGGAAGGTCAGCGCCATTCTCATCTACCTGTGCAATGCCGTCAGCGGCGATGCCTGCTTCGCAGCTGTTCAGCGGCGCGACCATCGCTTCTTCGTTGGCGGCGCGCACGGCGTTTTGCAGGCTGCAATCTTCATCAACATAGATGTCGCCAGCCAAAGCCTGCCCAACTGGAACCAGCAGCAGGAGCAGGGCTAAGCAGATAGTCTTGACTGTTGTAAATCTTGGAGTTTTCACGGCTCGTTCCTATCTTCAAGTCCGGCGAATTCAAACGCAGATTCAGATGAATTTGCGTTTGGAAAATTATTCAGGTTTACCCTTGTGGACGACCGTCAAAACAATCGCGCACGCTCGCGGTTGGTCGTCTCTAACCAAACTCATTAAAGTACGATTCTATTTATCGCACAATCGTTTGAGCCACTAATTTCCAGCGTTTGTAGTTAAGCGATTGGGATTAGGGAGTATGGTGTGGAGAATGCCCGGACAGTATCGGGCTAGCCGGTTTCCGCCATCTTGTTGATCAGCGCAAGCGTCATCCTGGCATCGTCGAGCGCGTCATGGGCTTTGGCCACCAGCAGGCTTTCTTGTCGCAGCGCATTGCCCAGCTTATGCCAGGTGTAGTTCCGGCCATTAGCGTGGCGCACACCCTTGAAACGGGCATATTGTTTCATGGCGCAGTCACGCTTGCCCATGCGCAGGTCCGGCAGACGGTAGCGCGCGGCGGTCTGCTGCAGCATGCGCCAGTCGAAGTCCATGTTGTAGGCCACTACCACTTGGCCGGCCAGCAGCGCTGACAGTTGGATGTAGATCTGTTTGAAGCTGGGCGCGCCGGCAACGTCTCGGTCGTAAACGCCGTGAATGGCCGAGGCGCCGGAGGGGATGGGAATCGTCGGCTTGACGAGCTGATTCAGGACTGTCCTGCCGTCGCTGTCGACAATGCCGATTTGCACAATTTCGTCGGTCGCGCTCAAGCCTGTGGTTTCGGTATCCAGCACGAAGTATTGACGCCGCGATAGATTCTGCGCCCACTGAATCGCTTGCCGGCGGTGCGCCGGGTGGTAATGCCTGGTCAATGCGCCCTTGTCCAGTCCCTTGCCAGGCGCCGATTATAGCATAGTTGATCCGGGCTAGTCGGAAGGGGACCGCGCATTCACGCAATGAGTCAACAGCGGCTTGTGACGCGGTTTGGCGTCGTTTGCATAAATCGGTCGCCTATGTTATCCTGCGGGCATCGTCGGACGAGTAAGGGAGGTGATTAAAATCATGATAGGTTCTAAGGGGGCTACCCTCTGACCGATTCACACCTCTAGTTCACTCCACTGACGTGGATCTCGTTAGAGGGTGAACCCGAAAACCGCAAGACTGTGAAATTGACAGTCGAGAGACCGCAGACTAATCCTCTGCGGTCTCTTTTCTTTTCGCAGAGGGGAGCGCCTCGTAATCTTCGCGCACGATGGCGTACCAGACGAGATCTTTGTACTCTTCGTGGTGCAGCACGTACTGACGCCGCAAGCCTTCACGGCGCATGCCCGCCTTTTGCATGACGCGGCCCGAGGCCGGATTGTAGTCGAAGTGGCCGGCTTCGACGCGGTTGAGCTTAAGTGTCTCGAATCCAAATTGCAGTAGCAAGCGCAAGGCCGCGGTAGCTAGGCCGCGCCCCCAAAATGGCAGTCCGATCCAGTAGCCGACTTCCGCGCGATTATGCTCGGGCGCGGGATGAATGCCCATGCAGCCGGCGAAGCGTTGCGAAGACTTATCGATGATGCCGAATACATAGGCCTCACCGCTGCGCCAGCTTTCCTGCCCCTTCTGGATGAACTCGCTGGCGGCTTCCGGCGGATAGGGATGCGGCACAAAGGTATTGGCCGCGATTTCCGGGGCGGCCGCCAGGTCCTGGATGGCGCTGCTATCGCGCGCTTCCAGCGGACGCATTAGCACTGTCTCGTTTTCCAGCTTGACGTGATCCAATTCGCTTGCCCTCACTGCGCCTGGCGGCAGTCGAGCGTTCGGCCGCTTTCCAGCGCTCGGCTCGCCAGAGTCACCGGGATCTCCTGTGTTAGCCTGTCTCGTATGACCAGAAGCTCAACTTCGTCGCCCGGTCGCGTTTGCTGCACCAGATAGGTCACCAGGTCATCTAGGCTCTGTAAGTGATAGCCATTTATGGCGACGATCAGATCGCCGCCGGCGCAAACTTCTT
>JAGWBC010000179.1:8828-14868 GCA_021296115.1 Anaerolineae bacterium
CGCTCAGCCCGGCGACGCTGTAGCCCCCGTCTTCGCGCATGACCGATATGCCCATCCAGGAGTAGTCGACGCGGCCATGCTTGATCAAGTCGGGGATCACCCGGCGCATAGTATCGGCCGGCACCGCGAAACCGATACCCTGAAACAGTCCGTTGTCGGAACGGATGGCGGTGGTTATGCCGATCACCAGCCCTTGCGAATCAAGCAAGGGGCCGCCGGAATTGCCCGGGTTGATGATGGCGTCAATCTGGATGATGGAGGGGTTGTCGAAACCCGGCGCGACGCCGCCATCACCCAGTTCGACGGAAGGCAAGGTGCGCCCCAGCCCGCTGATGACGCCGGTCGTCATGGAACTGCTCAGCGCATAAGGATTGCCGATGACAATGCCGCGCTGGCCCACCTTGACCCTGGACGACTCGCCGATGCGCAGCGGCGCCAGACGCTCGGGCTCGATCGACGTCTTGAGCACCGCCAGGTCGCTGAAGCTGTCCAGCGCCAGTACCTGCGCCGGATAAACCTGCGCGCTTTGAAGCGTTACGGTGATGGCATCGACAGCATTGACCAGGTGCGCATTGGTGATGATATGGCCCTGTTGGTCGTAAACAAAGCCGGAGCCGCGGCGGGTGTCGCTCGCTGAACCGTCATCGGCCAGGCGAACTGCTTCAATGTTGACCACTGAGGGGCTGGCGCGCTCGTAGATATTGCTCAGCAGCCGGTATTCAGCATCAGCCGCGCTGACGATCTCGTCGGGCAGGGCGGTCGGCGCTGGTTCACTGGCGGGCGCGGCATCAAGGTCGATTGCGCTGTCGTCAGCCGGGTTGGACTGCAAATCTGTGAAGTTGCAGGCGATCAGCATTTGCGCGCTAAGGCCGAGCAGGATTATCAAACGCATCAACGTCACTCGTATTCCCGATTCGGTATCCATTCTAACAGCAATTGCCTTCCGCTCGCAGCGAACGTTATGCCTACGACCAAAGGGGCGCGCCGAAAAAGCTGCCGCCGTCTCTAGCAGACCGGGCAGAAAGTCCGCGCCGCAAGGGGCGAATGTGCCGGGCTTAAGACTTGTTGATGCTATCGCGCAGGGTTTCAGCGAGTTCGCGCTGCGCTGCGTCCAGCTTGGCCGGCACGGTGATGACGACCCGCGCGATGAGATCGCCGAAGACGCCGTCCTGGCGCAGTTTGGGCATGCCTTTTCCGCTTAAGCGCAGCTTCTGCCCCGTTTGGGCGCCGGGACGGATTTTCAATCGCAGGGGACGATTGAGGGTCGGCGCCTCGACATCGCCGCCCAGCATGGCGGTGAAGGCGTCTACTTTGACATCCACCAGCAGATCATCGCCTTGACGCTCGAATTGCGCGTCCGGGCTGACGGTGACGACCAGGTAGAGGTGCCCGGCCGAACCGCCGTTGCTGCCGGGTTGGCCTTCGCCGGCCAGGCGCACTTTCGTGCCGGTCGCGGCGCCGCGCGGGATTTGCACCGTAATATCGCGCCCGCCCTTGCTGACGATGCGCTGCGTGCCTTCGTAAGCTTCGCGCAGGCTGATCGTCACGCCTTGTTCGATGTCTTGCCCGGCGCGCGGAAAGTCGGCGCTGCGATGGAAGCCCCCGCGCCTGCCGCCGGCGCCTCCAAAGAAACTCTCGAAGATATCCGACACATCGGTGAAGGGCGCTTCGCCATTCTGGCCGTTGAAAGCCTGGTACTGTTGCCAATTCTCGCCAAAGCGATCGTAGGCCGAGCGTTTTTCGTTGTCGCTCAGCACCTCATAAGCTTCATTAACTTCCTTGAAGCGCGCCTCGGCAGTCGGGCTGTCTTGATTGGCATCCGGGTGATATTGCTTCGCCTTCTGACGAAAGGCGCGCTTGATCGCGTCATCGTCGGCGTTACGCGCGACGCCGAGCACGTCGTAGTAGTTTCTGCTCATAGCGCTGGTCCGTAGGGATAGATTAAGGACGCCCGTCGCGTTTATTGTACGGCTTGCCAGCGCAGCGGTCAATTGATGTAACGCTGCGCCCATGACAGCCGCGAGGCGCCGGCGCTTCTGTGAATAGTATAAGCCGAGTTTCTTAGAATGGCGTTTGCGCGGCGGCGAAACCAGAGCGCCTTGAGACTATGATATGATAGGTTCAAAAGTTGTCTTGCGCCATGTACGCCAGGGATGAATTGGCGCGCATTGAAGCACGAGTTGAGGCAGCGGCATGAACAAGCGGAGTATTCCAGCCGGTTCCTCGCAATCGGTGGAAGACTTTCTCAAGGCGATTTATCAATTGCAGCGGGAGACCGATCGCGTATCGACCAATGCGCTGGCGGAGGCCTTGGACATCAGCGCGCCGGCCGTGACTGATATGGCGCAGCGCCTGGTGGAAGACGGGACAGTCGACTATTTGAAATATCGCGGTGTGCGCCTAACGGAAACGGGTGAACAAGTGGCGCTGAAGATGCTGCGCCGTCACCGCCTGATCGAGACCTACCTGGTGGAAGACCTCGGCTACCAATTGCACGAGGTTCATGACGAGGCCGAAGCGCTCGAGCATACCGTGTCCGATCGCTTCGTCGAGGCGATCTCGCGCAAATTGAACAATCCCAGCTACGACCCGCATGGCGATCCCATCCCCGATTTGCAGGGGGTCATGCCCGTGCTCAACCTTCACCCCTTGTCAGAGTTGGCCCTGCACACGCCGGCGCGCATACGCCGCCTGGTGATGGACGACCCGGCCATGCTGCGCAACACACAAGAGCGCGGCCTGGAAATCGGCCGGACGCTGGAGGTGGTGGCGCGCGATCAATTCGACGGGCCCATACAGATTGTCGTCGATCCGCAAGACGTTCAAACCATTGGCTTCAAGATGGCTTCCTTTATCCTGGTTGAATTTCTTGAACCTTTGTGTTAATATTTAAAGCCCTTTTTCGCCATTGAGCAACTAGAGGGGCCGTCGCCGCATTTCGACCGGTGGAGCGGCGCCTGACGGACGAAGCAGGCATGCTGGCGTCGTCAGACTGGGACGCGGACAAGCAAATTGGCAGCGAGCAATGATAGCGGAAATCAAATCTCACAGCCGCGTGAATCAGCGTGTGCGCGCCATTCTCTTGACCGGGAATGATTCCGTGCTCCTGATCAAGCGGGTAAAACCCAATAATTCGGCGACTTACTGGGTTGCGCCGGGCGGCGGCGTTGAACATCGCGATGCCGACCTAATCGCAACTTTGCAGCGCGAGCTCTATGAAGAATTGGGCGCCGTCGCGACTGTCCTGGAGACCGCATTCGTTCTGGAACATCAGAAAGCCGGCAAACAACTGGAGGAACACTTTTTTGTTTGTCGTCTGCTAAACTACGATCTCAGCAAGCGCTACGGGCCGGAGTTTAATGATCCGGCGCGCGGGGAATACATTCCGGAAGAAGTCCCGCTTGACGTCTTTGAACTGTGCCGCGTCAACCTCAAGACGCCCGAACTCCGCGACTGGATGATCCGCAAACTGGATTATTTGCGCAGTCTTCAGGGAGCTCCCTTCCCCATTTAGCCCGCTTCGCCTGCAAATCTCTCCGAACAAGACTTTACTGAACCTTGCGGGCGCGACAGTCGGCTTACGATTCACGGCAAGTCATCGGCATGGGCCGCTCTTGTCGGATTTCAAACAAAAGGATTGGAATTTTGTAAGAATTATGCTTTGTTCTATGTGACTATGGCTCTAACGCTTCTATCCTGCCAGTTGAAGTGAAGTTTCCCAGACTGGTTTTGAATACGTGTTTATTAGTATTGCATGAGTATGTTGCTAACAGATACTAAGAGGTTCTGATTTAGTTTGACGACTCGCCTTACTCGGTGTATATTTTTTAACGTTGTACACGACCATATTGCAGCGACATAGTAACCTAAGGCGTCATTTACCATGAAAGGATCCACTGTACTCGTTATCGAATCGGACGCAACGCTCGGCAGATCTATCGCCGGATATCTTGCATCGCATACTTACCAGGCAGCTGTCTTTGCCGACGCGCCTGACGCGCTCGACTATGTACAGAATGAAGCCCTGCCCAACATCGTGCTGCTGGGTATGGATTTACCGAGCAGCAGCGGCTTCGCGACAGCCAAGCAACTCAAGATGCTGGCGGACCTGCCGATTATCTTTATGATGGCCCGTTCGGACGAGGAATTCCAAGTCGAGGGCTTAAAGAAATTCGCTGAAGACTTCGTTATCAATCCTGTCGACTTTCGCGAGTTGGAAACTCGTATTCAACTTGTGCTGGGGCGCCTGCCGACATTGAACTACGGCAAAGAACCGGTCATTCGCATTGACTCGCAGCTGAGCATTGATCTCGCCCAAAACCGCGCATTCGTCGCTGGCCGCTCCATGCGGCTGACGCCCACCGAAGCCCTGCTCTTGCATGTGCTCTTGCGTCACGCGCCACGCGTTGTGCAGAACCACGCCTTGCTGGCGCGCGTATGGCCCACGGAATCAGTCTATGAAGATACGCTGCGGGTTCATATGCACCGGCTGCGGCGCAAGCTGGAATCGGACTCCCATCACCCGCGTTACATTCGCACTGAGCGCGGCGTCGGTTACCGGTTTACAATACGACCAAGCAACTGGCCCGACGACGAAAGCTGAACGCCGTGCCCGACAGTCCGGCTGAGGGACTGAGCCGAGCGCCCCTCAGCGAAGTCATCTTCATATTGCTGCAGCACTTTCGCGCCTCCATTGCGGAAGCTGGTTTGAACTTGGGACATGACGAAGCCCGCGAGTTAGCGGGGGCGATCGCCGCTGGCCAATGGCATGCCAAGGCGGATTCCGCAACGCAGCGTATTGCCGAAATCGTGGATAGCCGCCTGGCCGAGCTGCAATCGCGCTGGCAGATCGATTTCCCTACGTCGCTACGTGCCGATATGACGGCCATCGGACCCTGGCGCAGTACGGCGGAATTCCTGGAGTTGGCCAACGACAAAGCTGAAGCCGAGACGGACATCGCATTGGGCTCGGCGCTGTTGGCGGCGGCCGGGCGGCGCGACTATGCGCCATACTTGCTGGACGCGCTCGAATTCGACGCCGGCGGCTTTGATATCGACGGGGCAATCGCCCGGCGCATCCTGCTGCATATCAGCGGCGTCGATGGCGCGCGCGCCGATTGGCTGGCGCAGGTCCGGCGCTGGCTTGATGATCAGCCGCCGCGCTTGTAAGGATTTTCGACACTTTTGCCACCGAGGGCACAGAGTAACCATGAGGGCACAGAGAGGAATTTAGGGAATCAAGGCGGTTGGTCGAGAAATGGATGATTCGCAGTTGTGCCGAATCTGTCTTTGACACGGCATGATACTTTTCCTCTGAGTACTCGGTTTAACTCGGTGTCCTAGGTGGCAAACGCGTTGAAAGCACGCAAATGCCGGAAACCCGCCGCCGTCGACACAGTATCGGACAAGCCTTACAGAATTGCCGCAACTTGCAGGCTGCATTATGATGTGCGCTGGCATCCGACACAGGAGCAGCGAGTATGCGCATCACAATCGGCCTGGCGCAAATCTACCCCAAACTCGGCGACTTGCAGCACAACCTGGCGCTGCACCTCGACTACGCGGCGCAAGCGCGCGAGCAGGGCGTTGACCTGCTGGTCTTTCCCGAGCTGTCGCTGACCGGCTATCAGGTGCAGGACCTGGTGCCGGAGGTGGCGCTGCGGGCGGAGGCCGACGATGCCGTCTATGCCGCGCTGCTGGACGCCAGCCGCGACATTGACATGGTCGTGAGCTTCGTGCGCGAGGACTTCCGCAACCGCTTTTACATCGCGGACGCCTACCTGTCCGGCGGCGAGACGCTGCACATCCATCACAAGCTCTACCTGCCCACTTACGCCATGTTTGACGAATCGCGCTACTTCGCCCAGGGCAACAGCGTGCGCGCCTTCGACACCCGTTTCGGGCGCGTGGGTATGCTCATCTGCGAGGACTTCTGGCATGTGTCGCCGCCCTACCTGCTCTGGCTGGACGGCGCCGATATCTTCATTCTCAACAGCGCCAGCCCCTCGCGCGGGCTCAACGCCGACGACCGGCTGATGGG
>JAGWBC010000180.1 GCA_021296115.1 Anaerolineae bacterium
GATGGGCAGTATGGCCGGATTACTGGCGCATGGCTTGATAGACAACAGCGTGTTTGTGATTGACCTCGCGTACATTTTTATGTTCCAATTGGCGGCGCTTATGCGTCTGGATGAATTAAGCGAGCAGGCGGCATGAGGCGGCATGCACATTTCGCAGGCGTCGCATTTATGGCGGTTAGCGCCTGTGGTAAACTTTCCTCAGCATCACAAGGCAAAGGCGAGTTAAGTTGCGAGTACTAATCACCGGTGGCGCCGGTTTCATCGGCTCACATCTGAGCGACAGGTTCCTGCGCGAGGGACATCGCGTGGTGGCCATGGACAACTTCATCACTGGCTCGCAAGACAATATCGCGCACTTGGCCGGCAATCGCGATTTTGAGTTCATATATCATGACGTCAGCAACTTTATTCATGTCCCTGGTCCAGTCGACGCGGTCTTGCACTTTGCCTCGCCGGCGAGTCCCATCGACTATCTCAAGTACCCTATTCAGACCTTGAAAGTCGGGGCCCTCGGAACACACAACGCGCTGGGCTTGTCACGAGCGAAGAAGGCGCGCTTTTTGCTGGCCTCAACATCTGAGGTATATGGCGACCCGCTGGTTCGCCCGCAGAACGAATCCTACGCCGGCAATGTCGATCCGGTTGGACCGCGCGGCGTGTATGACGAAGCCAAGCGCTATGCCGAAGCGCTGGTGATGGCTTATCACCGGCAGCACGGGATGCAGACTCGCATCGTACGGATCTTCAACACCTACGGACCGCGCATGCGTCTTGATGACGGGCGGGTTGTGCCCAACTTCATCGGCCAGGCCATTCGCGGCGAACCCTTGACCGTTTATGGCGACGGCTCGCAGACACGCTGCTTTCAATACATCGACGATCTGGTTGAGGGCATCTTGCGCTTGCTGGAAAGCGATTGCGTTGACCCGGTAAACATCGGCACGACGCGCGAAATCAGCGTGCGCGAATTTGCGCAGATCGTGAATCAAGTATCTGGAAACGGCGCCGGCATCGAGTATTCCGATGGATCGCGCATAGAGGGCGATCCGCAGACGCGCAAGCCCGATACATCGCGCGCTCAATCCGTGTTGAATTGGCGGCCGCAGATCGAACTCGAAGAGGGACTTGAGCGGACCATTCGCTACTTCCGCTCGGTGTTATCTGAACCTGCTTAGCATGTTCACCTTGCGGACCAGCAACCCCTTGGCGGCCTTGTTTCTCATAGCAGGACTTGTCATTGCCTCAGGGACGCTTGCCTTGCCAATTGCCTGGGCACTGCTGGCGATTCTCGCGGTCATTTGCATCGTTCTGCTGCCTTTTTCTCCCCTGATTGCCCTGGTTGTTACGCTGACCCTGGCGCCGCTGCGTTCTTTGATCAGTACTGAGTCCAGCCTGTCGCTGCCGCTCGATATTGGTCAAATCCTGCTGCTGGTCTACCTTGGCGTTTGGCTGGCTCATCGATTGTGGCGGCGCGACGCCCTGATCAAGCCGCAGGCGGACGCGCCCTTGCTCGCCGTATTTGGGCTGATCGCCGTCTTGTCCCTCAGCGCCTGGAACAGCCAGTCCCTATCCGGCTGGCTGGCCGAATGGTTAAAATGGGTGGCGATCGCCCTGCTCATCTGGACGCTGACCGTCAGTGTAGACGAGGCTTGGCGCTGGCTGGTTTTCGCTGTACTGGTCAGCGCTTTCGCCAACGCGTTGGTCGGCATTTACATCTTCTTCGGTGGCAGCGGCGCCTATCATCTCATGATTCTGGGCAAGTTTTTCCGCGCCTTTGGGACATTCGGGCAGCCGAACCCCTTTGGCGGATTTATGGGTATTGCGCTTCCGCTAGGTCTGATGGTTGCTTGGTCTCAGCTGCCGCGCATCTGGACGGGCTTGCGCAGCCATCGGCGCGCCCCGCATCTGCCGGTTCTCATATTTTCTGCGAGCAGCCTCTTGTCTCTCATTCTGGCAGCGGCATTAGTTGCCTCATGGAGTCGCGGCGCCTGGTTGGGAACAGCAGTTGCGGTCATGTGCATGTTGATCGCGCTGCCGAGGCGGATCAGCCGGGGATTAGCCTTGGCCGGCGTTATTGCCGCTCTGTAGGCAGCGGCCTGGAGCATGGGCCTGCTGCCGCGATCGATCGTGCTAAGGCTTACTACAGCCGCTACCGACCTCATCACGGTATCAGATGTGCGCGGCGCGCATATCACCCCAAGCAATTACGCCGTCACAGAGCGCCTAGCCCATTGGCAAGCCGCTACGCTCATGGCGCAGAAGGCGCCGTATTTTGGCGTCGGGCTGGGCAGCTATGAAGTCGTCTACGATGACTATCGCTTGATCAACTGGGAAGCGCCCTTGGGCCACGCCCACAACTTGTATCTGAATATGCTGGCCGAGACTGGCGCAGTCGGGCTGATCGCCTATCTGTCTTTCTGGGTCATTGTTTTTCGCATGACCTGGGCGCTGCGGCGACAGCCCGATGCATTTTCGCGCTGTATTGCCATCGGGCTGTTGGGCTCCTGGGTTTATGTAGGCGTCCACAGCGTATTCGACAACCTGTATGTGAACAACCTCTTTTTGCATATCGGTGTATTATTAGGCTTATTGGCGATCCTCCACCGACGCATGACGCAGGCGCTGGAGCTAGACTAGGCATGTCACAAACGATTTCTACCGCTTCCAATGAGCCCGGCCGGCAATACCACAAGGTGACCACACCGCTTGACCGCTTCATCGTGATGCTGTCCCGGCGCATCGGTGGCGACCAAGCGAAGGAATACGAACGCTTCATTAAATTCGCCGTGGTGGGCTTGGTGGGTTTCATCATCGACGCCGGCTCGGTATTGCTGCTGCAGAATACCGTTCTGCCGCCGGTTAATGAGCTCGGCGAAGCGCTCTCTACCAACGTCGCGCTGACGCAAAGTATCGCGTTCTTCCTGGCAGTCTGCAGCAATTTCGTCTGGAATCGCCTGTGGACTTACCCGGATTCGCGTTCACAGTCGGCCCAGCGTCAGCTGATACAATTTGTCATTGTCTGCGTCATCGGCTGGGTGATCCGCACGATTTGGATAGCCGTAAGTTACGAGCCCTTCGGCCGCATATCAACGAATATATTCTCCCAGCTAAACGCAGATTACGCGCCTGCCCTGCTCGATCAACATAAGATCGGCACCATGATCGCGCTGTTTTTTGGCGTCATAGCGGTCATGTTTTGGAACTTCCTGGCCAATCGCTACTGGACATATAACGACGTCGACTAACGTGCACCGGATCGCCATCGACTATACACCTGCAATTGAGCAGAGCGGCGGCATTGGAAGGTACGCGCGCGAATTGACCGCCGCGCTGGCCGCCCTTGACAAAGACAAGGCCTACCGTCTGTTTGTTGCGGGTGCTGACTCTGTCGCTCTGCCGCCTGCGCCCTCGCCGAATTTCCTGTGGCGACCGACAGCAATTTCTCCGCGCTGGCTGGCGCGGATATGGCATCGCGCTCGGCTGCCGCTGCCCGTGGAGTTATTCACCGGCAAGGTTGACCTCTATCACGCGACAGACTTTGTTCTGCCGTATACGCGGCCGTCAACGCGTACGCTGCTGACCGTCCATGACTTGTCATTCGTTCGCGTGCCGGAGGCGGCGAGTCCGCCTCTCAAAGCCTATCTGGACGCCGTCGTACCGCGTTCGGTTGAGCGGGCTGACCATGTCCTGGCTGATTCCTTCGCCACGAAAGACGATCTGGTGGACCTGTACAAGACGCCCGCGGACAAGATCACGGTACTGTACAGCGGAGTCGACCAGCGTTTTCGACGCGTCAGCCAACAGTCTGCGCTCGAGTCAGCGCGGGCCAAGTACGGGCTGGCGGACTTCCGCTACCTGCTGTCAGTCGGAACGGTCCAGCCGCGCAAGAACTACAGCCGCGTCATCCGGGCGCTGGCTGAGTTACGCGCGAGCGGACTAGATCTGCACTACGCGATTGCCGGCGCCAAGGGCTGGCTCGAGGGCGAGATGCAGCGTACGATCGCCAGTAGCGGAATGGAAGACTTCGTTCACCTTTTGGGATATGTCGATGATGAAGATCTGCCGGCGCTCTACAGCGATTCGCGCATGCTGCTGATGCCATCGCTCTACGAAGGATTTGGGCTGCCGATTCTGGAAGCCATGGCTTGCGGCGTACCGGTGATCACCAGCAAGATTTCGTCGCTGCCGGAAGTGGCGGGTGACGCCGCGATTCTGATTGATCCGGCCGATACTGCAGAGCTACGCGATGCCATGCTCGCGGTCGAAACTGACACGAAATTGCGCGAGCAGTTGGTTCAGAATGGCTACGGGCAGGCCGAGAAATTTTCCTGGCAGCGGTCTGCGGCTCAGCTGCTGTCCGTATACAAGAGCATGTTGGCCGATTAGACTTGCCGCCAGTTGAATCTGACAAGAGTTTCGTGGCCATCACGAGAGGGCGAATAGTGCAAAACCGAGTCGACCCTGTCCAGAAACATCCGCTTCTGCTTCTGATTCTGCTACTTCTAGGGCTTCTCGGGTACGTATCGCCTTGGGCAGTGACTGGGTCGGCGCCTATGACGCTTAACGCCTTTGACCTTGCCGAATGGACATCTTTGCATCCGGCGCAGCGACATACTGAGCCGCCACTCTTGGCCCCGCTGCTTCTGCGCGCGCAGCTCGTGATTCTCACCTTGACATTCGCCGTGACCGCGTCGGGACGTGCATGGAGGTGGATCTCAGCCCTCACAGTACTCCTTCTGGCGCTGACGCAGCTACCCCCGTTTGAATACGTTTACGACATCGCAAACGTGAATTATCGACAGCAATTCGTTCTGGCGCTTTTCAGCCTCATCGCCGGACTTGTCGCGACGCGCTTTGGACACCGACGCCTCATGCGGTTTCTGCTGATTGTGCTGCCCGTACTTGGGATTGTTTCGGTTTATGCCGGTGTTTCCCAAGCGTTTGGGGTGTATCGGCAGCTGCAATCGGTCGCGAGCGTTGGTATGGGACCGTGGCTGCTAGTCGCCAGCTATATCGGAATCGGCGCGGTCGTATTGTTTGCGGCTTGGCCCACCAGCGCAAATGCTACGAACTGATGTATTTGGCGCTTTTGCCCAGCGATTCTGCGACCATCGTCAGTTGCCCGACATGATAAGCCTCGTGAAAATGGAAATACAGCAGGCTCTCAGCCAGCGTGTTCTTTTTGAGATTGGGCCAATCGTTGAAGTGATTAACACGCTGGAACTGGAATACGCTTGATGCGCTTCGCCACCATCGGTATTCGGAAGCCTGTCGCGGAAAATGAAAAAGGTAGCCTGCGCTACCTCAAAGATGGTGAGTCTATAGGTAAGACGAGACAAATCATTCCATATTGGACTGGATATACTCCACCGCTTGCCCAACCGTCTCAATCCGCTGCGCGTCCTCATCACTGATTTCGCCGCCGAATTCTTCTTCAAATGCCATGATCAATTCTACCAGGTCAAGTGAGTCGGCTTCCAAGTCTTCACGGAAGTTCGCGCCGGAGACCACACGCTCTTCTTCAACGCCAAGCAGCTCGACCACGATTCCGGTGACGCGTTCTTCAATACTTGCCATGTCTTACCACCCTTCCAATTGGAAACTTGCTTCTCACTTCACGCCAATCAATTATACCGATATTCAGTGACGGTGCTAGCCTGTTTGCGCCGAGTGCCGTGATTGACACCTTGCGGCCTTATCGGTACGATTGCCTGCCTGCCAGGCGTGAAACACTCTGACAAAAGGAACACCGGTTGATGACAAAAGTGACGAAAGCAAGCGCGACCGAAAGCCGCAAACTGGACCATATCCTCATCAACCTGGAACAAGATGTGCAATTTCCGCGCTTGACGACCGGGCTGGAGCGCTATCGATTCACACACCAGGCGCTGCCGGAACTGAATCTGAACGACATCGATACGAGCGTGAAGGTCTTTGAAAAGCGACTGCTTGCTCCGATTCTGATATCGTCCATGACCGGCGGCACGGATATGGCGCGAGCGATAAATCGCAAT
>JAGWBC010000181.1 GCA_021296115.1 Anaerolineae bacterium
CCAACGAACCCATCGGCTGCATGACCATCGAATACCTGTCGCAGCGGCTCTGCGAGGACGACGCCCTGCGCCAGGAACTCGGCTTGAGCTGGCACTTCATCAAATCGATTGACGCCGACGGCATGCGCCTCAACGAAGGCTGGTTCGACGGTCCCTTCACCCCTACCAATTATGCCCGCCACTTTTATCGGCCGGCCCGCCGTGAGCAGGTCGAGTGGACCTTCCCCATCGAGTACAAGAGCTTGAGCTTTGATGATCCACTGCCGGAAACGCGAGCGCTCATGCGCGTCATCGACGAGACGCAGCCCACGCTGCTCTATTCGCTGCACAACGCCGGTTTCGGCGGCGTCTATTATTATATATCCGGCGCATGCCCGCCGCTCTACGACACCTTCCATCAGATTCCCGAATGGTTCGGGCTGGCGCTGGATCTGGGCGAACCCGAGATGAGCTTCGCCGCGCCCTACGCCCCGGCCATCTATCGCATGCTTAGCAGCACCGATATGTACGATCATCTGGAGCGCAACGGCATCGCTGATCCGGCAGCCGCTATGGGCTTCATGGCATCCAGCGCGCAATATGCCGAGCGTTATGGCTCTTTCTTCCTCATCGTGGAAATGCCCTATTTCGAGGAGCCGCGCGTCAACGACCAATCGCTTTCTACGACGCTGCGCCGCGACGCGATTTTGCAGGCGCTCGACATGGCAACCGAGCACGACGCCTGGATCCGCGAGCAATACGCGCCTGTCGAGAGCGCCCTGCGCCTGGATTCGCCGGTCCGCCGCGCCCTGGAAGACTTCCTCGCCATGAGCGCCGGTTTCCGCGAAGCCGACCGCCAGTGGGTGATGAACGACGAATCAACCAATCGACCGGCGACCCAAGCCGAACTCTTCAGCAATCTTTATACCTCGCGCTTTTACAGATTACTGAATGTCGGCCTCTTGGCGCGTCTGTTAGCCGATGAAATCGCCAGCGGCAACGATCATCGCCAAATTCAAGCCGCCAGCCAGGCAGCGACTGAGCGCTTGAATGCCGACGGCGGCAACCTCGAAGCCGAGCTGGACTACCGCGCGATTCCGATTCGCAGCCTGGTCGGCGTGCAGTGCTGCGCCGGTCTGGCCACCGCGGCCTATTTGAAGCAAGAGTAGCAGGAATATTTGTCGGGCCGTGCTGACTGCCGGACCACAGGAGGCGCCAAATGATTACTACAAAACATTTCATATATTCGCTTGCTCTTTTGCTTGCTTCCGTATTCGTTCTCGCCGGCTGCAGCGAAGGCGGGTCGAGCGAATCAGCCGTCGAAGAAGTGACCAGCCAGGTCGCCTTCATCTACAGCGAAGATCCTGACGAATACAATATGAGCCGCCTGCACGAGATCGGCCGCCAGTACCTCGACGAACAATTGCCCGATCTCGGCACCAAAGCCGTGCAGAGCGTGTCGGTCGACGATGCTGAAGGCGTCCTGCGCCAACTCGCTGAAGAGGGGCACAAGCTGATATTCGCAACCTCATCCGAATACAGCGACGCGGTGCTCAAGGTCGCCGCGGACTTCCCCGATACCAAGTTTGAAGTCGCCGACGGCGCCGAGACCGCTGACAACGTCGCTGCCTACAGCGGCCGCATGTATCAGGCCTTTTACGTCGCCGGCGGTTATACCGGCGAAATGACCGTTTCCGGCATCATCGGCTTCATCGCCCCCGAGCCGACCATCGAAGTGATTCGAAATATCAACGCCATCACGGCGGCTTCGCTGCTCATCCGAACTTGTGAAGACATCTCAGTTCATGTGCGCTTCACCGGCGCCTGGAACGACCCGGAAGCCGATCGCGCCGCCGCCCTGGAGCTAGTTGATCTCGGCGCCGATGTCCTGGTGCAGCACACCTACAACCCGGAAGTGCAGAAAGTCGCCGAAGAAAAAGGCGTACGTTCGGTCGGCTACGGCTTCGATATGCGCGAATTCGGCCCCAGCGCCAACATGACCAGCATCATCTGGCAATGGGGCTGGTATTACTTGCGCCGCGTCAATGACCTGCTCGAGGATGAGTGGGAAGCCAAAGCATACGACGGCAAAGTCTCCACCAAGAACTTCGGCCGCGGCATCATCGACATGGCGCCTTACGACTACGACCAGATTCCGCATATCATGGAAGCGCCGCCCCTGAAATGGCGCATCACCTGGAACGAAACCAACAAAGACGCGCTGGACGGCCCGCTTTATTCGCAAGCCGGCGACTTGCTGCTGGAGAAGAACAAGAAGTTCCCCAAGGGCTACCTTTACACCGATATGGATTGGTTCGTGCAGGGCGTCATTGGCGCGGCGCCGGGCGCGCCGCCCCCGACTGTTGACGGCCGCGGCTCTGATATCAGGTGCTGATAACAGTTGCTGTCAATGGAGGACGGCGCCCGATTTTCACTGAATTAACCCCGGCGGAAACCGCGCCCTGACTGGAGGAAGCGATGCCACACGCTCTATTGCTTGATAACCCCGATCTCGCGGCAGCCATCGACATTTATGAATCTTGGATTCGCTTCAAAGTGCACCAAAATCAGCAGCCCGGCCTGGCGGTTGGGCTGGTTCACAATGGCGAGTTGATCTGGGGGCGAGGCTTCGGATACGCCGATCTCGACGCAAAGTCGATAGTCACTTTGGATACAAGATTTCGTATAGCCAGCATAAGCAAGACCTTTACGGCTGTCTCAATCCTGCAGTTGCGCGACGCCGGCCAGCTCGGCCTGGATGATCCACTGTCGGCGCACTTGGATTGGTTCGCCCTGCGCTACGCCGGCGCGCCCGAGATCACCCTGCGCAACTTGTTGACGCATACTTCCGGACTGCCGCGCGATTCCCACAATCCCATGTGGACCGAATGCGACGCGCCCGACTGGGATGAATTTGTCACGGCCATGAAAGGCCGGCCGCCCACGCGAGCGCCATACGACAAATTCGCCTATAGCAATGTCGGTTATTCCCTGCTCGGCGGCGTCATCGCTAAAGTTTCGGGGCAGTCCTGGGCCGACTACATCCAGCTTAATATTCTGTATCCTCTGGGCATGTCCGCCACCTATCCGCAGCCAAAGCGCGATGATCCCCAGCTGGCGAAAGGTTATTCGCAGCTGAACGAGGAGCGCAAGCGCTCGCCCATGCCCTTCTTCTTGATGAACGGCTTTGAAGCCTCGGCCAATTTCGCCTCGTCCATCAAGGACCTGGTCAAATACGCCGCTTTCCACTTGAACGACGCCGATGACGCCGTGCTCTCCCGCCATTCGCGCCGCGACATGCACCGTGTCCACTGGCTGGAGCCGACATGGCAAGAGGGCTATGGCTTGGGCAGCATGATTTACAAACTCGACGACTGGACCATCAGCGGCCACGCCGGCGGCTATCCCGGCTACCTGACCGGCTTCACTCTCTGCCGCGAGCACAATTTTGGGCTGATCCTGCTGACCAACGCCCTGGGCAGTAACCCGCCTGAATACATCAACCAGGGCTACAAGCTGGTCCTGCCCGAAATCATCAAGGCTGCAGACCAGCCCAAATCAGCAATCGATCCCGCCTGGCGCCAATACGAAGGCGAATACTTCCACGAGTGGGGCTACGAAAAAGTCCTCATCCGCAACGGACAGCTGCAGATCATTTCGCTCGACGATCTCGACTACCCACCCGTCATTCTGGAGCCGACTGGCGCCGATCACGAATTTATCATTCAAGCGCCGGGGCAATCCAACGAGACGGCGCGTTTCGAGTTGGACGCGGCCAGCCAGGTCATGAAGCTGTGGCTCCGCAACGAATATGCGAACAAAAAGCCGCAGAACGGGGAGGAGGAGCCATGACGCCTGCATCCGACAAGCGCAACTTCGACAGACTGGATGACCTTCGCTACGCACGGATTGGCAGCGCCCGCCTGTCCCCGACGGCTGACCTGGCCGTCTGCGATGTAAGGCATAACGACCTCGCCAGCATGTCAAGCTCCACGACTCTCTGGCTGATCGATCTGACTAGCGGCGCGGCCCGCCGGCTGACCGAGCCGAGCAATAATTCGACAGTGCCGGCCTGGTCGCCGGATGGGCGCCAGATCGCCTTCGTATCCGACCGCTGCGGCAAAAAACAAATCTTCCTGCTGCCGATGCATGGCGGCGGGGAAGCGCGGCAATTCACCAAGCTGAAGCAAGGCGTCGCCGGGGGGCCGGTCTGGTCCCCCGACGGCGGCGCCATCGCCTTCACCGCGCCGAGTGACGCCGAACCGCGCGACCCCAGCGAGCCCTATTTAGTCACGCGCCCGGTCTACCGCTTTGACGGCGTCGGCTACCTGGATGACGCCGTGCAAAATATCCACGTCCAATCCACCAGCGGCGGCGCAGCCCGACAACTGACCGACGACGGCTTTCTCGACAGAACGCTGCGCTGGTCTCCCGACGGCCGCGAGCTGCTCTATCTCGCCGCGCATGACCCCGACCGCCCCGACCTCTTCTCAGCCCGGCTGCGCATCGTGGATCTCGAAGGCCAAGGCAGCGAAGTCCTGGACCTGGACTGGGGCTTCATAAAGAATGCGGACTGGATGCCCGATGGGGGGCGCATCATCGTCATCGCCTCGACAGGCGACCAGCCCATGGCTACCAAAGACGACTTGTGGCTGGTCGATCGTGACGGCGGCAAGGCCGAAAACCGTACAGCTGACTTGCCCACGGGCGTCGAAGTGCAGTGGTTCCCGGTATTCAGCTCGGGCAAGATTATGGCCTCGCCGACGACCGCGCTGGTCAATGTGGTTCAAGAGGGCAAGCGCGGCATCTACTCGGTAGCGCTGTCCGGCGAACACAGTTGGAAGCAACTGGTCGGCGGGAATCGAACGACCACCCTGCAAGATGCGCGCGACGGCGCGATGCTCTTCCTGTCCTCGACGCTGGAGAATCCGGGTGAACTCCGCCTGGCCGATCAGGACGGCGCGAACGAACGTCAGCTAACCGCCTTTAACCAGGACCTGGTCGATCAAATCGCCTTCCCGCAGGTGGGCGAGTTTCGCTATGAGCACGACGGCGCGCAGATCCAAGGCTGGCTGCTGCGCCCCAACGACGGCCAGCCTCCCTATCCCACCATTCTTTACATTCACGGCGGGCCGCACGGCTGGTACGGCTATCAGTACGGCAGCGATTTCCAGATGCTGGCCGGCGCCGGCTTCGCCCTGCTTTTTGTCAATCCTCGCGGCTCAACCGGCTACGGCGACGACTTCGCCACCGCCCTCTCCGGCAACTGGGGCGTCCTCGATCACCAGGATCTCTTGGCCGGCGTCGATTACGTCATTCAACAAGGCTTGGCCGATCCCGACCGCCTGGGCATCTGCGGGCTCTCATATGGCGGCTACCTGACCTGCTACACTATCGGACAGACGGACCGCTTCAAAGCCGCCGTCGCCGAGAATCCGATTACAGACCTGGTCAGCCGCTACGGTACCGCCGACATGGGCCCCTGGGGTTCCCTCAGCGAGCTCGGCGGCAAACCGCACGAAATCCCCGAGGTCTATCGGCGCGGCTCGCCCATCACCTACGCTCATAACTGTACGACGCCCACCATGCTCATCCAGTGTGAAGCTGATTATCGCTGCCCCGCCGGCCAAGCCGAGCAATTCTACGCCCATCTCAAAGCCAACGATTGCGTGGTTGAGATGCTGCGCATACCCGCCATGGCGCACGTGGCATCCATCAGCGGACCGATCAAAGTGCAGCAAGCGCAGAACGACGCCCTGCTCGACTGGATGATCAAATATCTGCGTTGATGACAGCCCGGCCACGACTGCGCTGTGCAGCGACAGACGAAGACAACAAGTCGTGTTTAGTCGCGAAGCTGTAAAATTCGCGGCATTCTGAAATCACTTAGGACAGAAAAACTCAGTAAATACAAGCTAATCATGCAAAAAAGACTCGCTAGGAAAGCTCCCCTTCCCTAGCTCGCTGGGGCAAGGGGCCGGGGGAT
>JAGWBC010000182.1 GCA_021296115.1 Anaerolineae bacterium
AGAACAAGGCGGAACGGAAGCGCGCCTATGCCGAACGCGCGGAATCTTCTATGCTGGGGTCGCTGCGGGAACTCGATGATACGCTCCCCAACTGTCGAACAATGGAAACTTTCGCCCAGAACTGATGACACGAAAACAATTCGCGCAAGCAGACCCGGTGTACAGAGCCTATCTGGTTGGCGGCGCGCTGCGCCAGGAACGCGCTCTGCTTTCCCTTGACGACTCGCTGAACGAGCTGGAACTGCTGGCGGAAACGGCTGGCATCGACGTCCTTGGGCGCAGCAGTCAACTCGTGCGCCAAATCAAGCCGAAGACCATGATCGGCTCCGGTAAACTGGCGGAAATCATCGAGCAAGCCGTTATGCTGGCTGCCAATGTCTTGATCTTTGACGATGAATTGTCGCCGCGCCATCAACGCGAAATCGAGAAACAACTGTCCGAAGATATACGCCTGCTTGCCAGTTCGGCGCTGATCCTGGACATTTTCGCCCAACACGCCCGCACGAGCGAAGGCGCGCTGCAAGTCGAGTTGGCGCAATATGAATGCCGTTTGCCCAGATTAACGCGGCAGTGGACTCACCTGGCTCGGCAAGCCGGCGGCGGTGGCGCGCGCGGTGGTTCCGGCGGAGTCGGCTTGCGCGGTCCGGGCGAAACGCAGCTGGAGGTAGACCGGCGGGAAATCGCGCGCAAGCTCACCAAGCTGAACGGCGACCTGGAACAAGGACGCGCGCACCGCAGCCTGCATCGCGACAGACGGCGGCGCTCCGGCTTGCCGCTTGTGGCGCTGGTGGGTTATACCAACGCCGGTAAATCGACGCTGATCAATGCGCTGGCCGGTTCTGATGTATACGCTGCCGACAAACTATTCGCCACGCTTGACCCCACGACGCGCCGCGTAGAGCTGCCCGATGGACGCGAGATCTTGCTCAGCGACACCGTTGGGTTCATCCAGAAACTGCCGACCACCTTGATCGCCGCCTTCCGCGCTACCTTGGAGGAAGTTGTTGAGACCGACCTGATTCTGCATGTTGCCGACTTCAGCCACAGAAATGCCGCGCAGCAGATTGAAGCTGTCGAGGATACACTCGCCGAAATCGATGCGGCGCATATACCGCGGCTGCTGGTGCTGAACAAAATCGATAACCTTGACGGCGCATTGCCCGAAGTCGGGCATATCGACAATTATGTTGAGACGATGGCGATCTCAGCCCGCCACGGCCAAGGATTAGAAGACCTGCTCAGCGCGATCAGGGACGCCATTGAACGTCAGCGGATGCGGCTCGACGTAGTTATTCCCTATCAGGCTGGCAGCGTTTATTCCGAGCTAAACGACAAGCAATATATCGAGACCGAGCGCACAAGTGAAGCTGGCTGGGAGCTGAGCCTGCGACTGCCGCAAGCCGAAGTTGACACGTACCAGCCCTTTGCGGTCAACAACGCAGCTGAATCGACTTGAGGCGGCTAGGTCGATTCCACGGGCAGTTGCAGCCAGTAGATTTCGGGGCGGAAGCGGCTGTGCAGGAACAGGCGCAAGTCGTCCGAAAGCGTAATGGCCAGCGGCGCCGGAATATCGGAGAAAACGACCAGTTCCACGTCATCACTGCTGCATCCCGCTTGAAGGCAGATTGACGGATCAATCCGGCCGATGACGCCGCGTGTACCCAGCGCATAAGCAAAATAGAGCTTGCCGTCGCTGCCCATCGCCAGGTTGGTTGTGTTCTGCAATCCCGATATCAGTGGTTTGACAGCGGAATAACCGCCATTGGCTTCGACAGAGAAATACTCGATGCCACGCCTGGCGCTGCCGCCGTTGGCAAAATACACCCGGCTCTCGTGCTTCACGATGCCGGTCGGCGCGCGCAGCTCACTGTGCACATCAACTTTCGCGCCGTTCTCGTTGACCGCTACAATACCGTTAATCTTGGTATCGGTAATCAGAAACTGGTCGCTGTCCAGCCGCGCGATGCCCCAGGGCGAATCAAGAGCCGCGCTGATGGCGACCGGGGCGGAGCGCCTCTGATCGACCTTCCAGAGCGCGCCGACTTCCGGGTCGGGCACCCAAATGTCAAAGCCGGCGCTGGTGTCTTCAAGGATGAGTGTATTGCCATCGCGCGTGCCAAAAACGAAGGTAATCGTATCGCCGGTCTGATCATCGATTTTGTATATGGTCCAGTCGCCGTTACAAATGGTGTAGAGGCTGCCGTCGTGCCAGACAAAGCCATTGTGCCGCTGCACATTGCCAACCAGCAGTTCCAAATCGTCCTGGAGAAACGGGCTTTCCAGGTCCAAGCTGGCAAGGCTCGCGTCGAGGGAGTCCGGCTCGGAAGCCGATTCTGTCTCCTGAGCCAATGTGAACATGGCCATCTGGAAAACAAGAAGCAGCAACAATAATCTCATTGGCGGATTGACCCCGTCCTTTGTGGGCTCGGCGATGCTTGTGGCAACAGCGAAGTATTCTACACTACATACGTATCTAGCTCTAGCGCCAGACGCTACGCGAGGCCTGAGGTCGCTCAGAATCCTCATTCGTCTGGCCGATGATGGCGGAAAATGAAGTGGCGAGAATAAAAGCTATGACGAGCGCCCGAAATGCCGACTACGAAGCAGAGGTCATACCTGGCTTGGAAGCTCTTGCTATGGACGAACTGCGCCAGTTGCCTCCCGTCGCGCCAAGCCAGATTCGCCAAACGAGAGCGGGCTTCCTGCGCTTTCGGCTCACTGCCAATGAATCTGTCTTGCAATCGTTACGGTCGGTCATCGCAGTCTATCGGATTCACAACTTCGCCATTCCGCGCCCCAAAGCGCTGCTCGGGCATGAACATTTCACGCGACTGCTCGGTAATCTGCGCGCTGCGGCTCGCCGCTTCACGCCGCCCCCGGGCACAATGGGCATCGCGGCGGCCGGCTCGCACACAGCGGTCATGCAGCGTTTACGGCTAGAAACAAGCCAGGCGCTGGGGCTGCAGCTGGCCGAGGACGGAAAGGGCGAATTGTTTCTGCGCCTGGCCCGGCAAGCCGATGGCGCCGGCTGGGAAGCGCTGGTACGCACGACGGCGAGCCCCTTGTCCAAGCGGGACTATCGCCTGGTCAACCTGCCGGGCGCGCTGAATGCGACCGTCGCCTGCGCCATGACACGGATGGCACAGCAGCCGGACGGCCGGGTCGTCCTCAATCTCTGCAGCGGTTCGTCCACAATACTCATTGAGCATGCGCAGAGCAAAGTAAATGATACGCTGTTAGCGATTGACAATTGCCCGGACATGCTCAGCGCAGGCAGGCAGAATGCTGAGCTCGCGGGGCAGGGCCAGCGAATAGCCCATCTGCTGGCGGATGCGACGCGGGCGCCCTTGCCGGCCGGCTCAGTCGATATACTTTACGCTGACTTGCCCTTTGGCCATCACATCGGCTCGCACGAGGATAACCTGGCGCTCTACCCCGCTCTAATGCGGGAAGCCAGCCGACTGGCGAAGGAGAATGCTATCTTTGTAGTACTCACCCATGAAGCGCGACTGATGGCGCGTACCGTCCGAGCATCCGGTTGGCGCCTTCGCAGCGAAACGACGCTTAGCCTGAGCGGACTGCATCCGCGTCTGTTTGTGCTGCTGAAAAACTCAGCTAGGATATAGGTTGAGATCGGCGAAATCGACCAGAACTGTATGATGACCGGACGGCTCTTCATCATCGGCATCGTAATCTTCGCGCTAGCCGCTTGCGGGCCCGGCGACGAGGCGCCGTCGATTGACGTGGCCATCGTCGTCGATGGGAAGACCGTAAGCCTTAGCCTGCCGAGCATTGTTTCGGTTGATCAACTTCTCGCGAGCGCCCAGATAGAGTTGGGTCCGCAGGACCGCATCAGTCATCCGCTGGTAGCGCAGGTTGAAGCGAATATGATGATCACAATCAGGAGGGTGCGCGAAAAAGAAGTCTGTGATCAACAAGAGATAGCCTTTGAGCGATTGCTGCAACCCAAAGAAGGCGTACCCGCCGGCGGACAACGAGTGGGACGCATCGGTAAACCCGGCATTGAAGAAGCCTGTTACCGGGTCACGCTGGAAGACGATAAAGAGGTTGAACGCGTCTTGATCGACAAGCCACTGCTTGTGCGAGCGCCGATAGACGAGATCATTTATACCGGCACGACCGCGACGGTGACGCCGGTCGCCATTGCCGGGCGCCTGAGTTATATCAACCACGGCAACGCCTGGACAATCGAAGACAACACGGTCAACAAACGACAACTGACGACCAGCCACAACCTTGACTCGCTCGTATTCCATCAGAATGAAGCTGGCACGCTGATAATCTTCAGCGGCGAAACCGACGCCACGGACGACTTCTTCAACGAACTTTGGTTGGTCGCTAGTGATCGTGAATCGGAAGCGCTGCGCCTCTCCCCCACCGATGTGCTGTTTGCGGAATGGCGACCTCGATCCAGCAACACGATTGCATATTCCACTGGCGAGCGCAGCGTCGATCGGCTCGGTTGGAAAGCGCTGAACAATCTTTGGCTGATGACCATTGACCTCGAAAGCGGCCGAACCCTGACCATCGAGGAAGCGCTGCCGGAATCGAGCGGCGGCCTCTTCGGCTGGTGGGGAACGCATTTCGCCTGGTCGCCGCTGGGCAATCAACTGGCCTGGGCGCGTCCGGATGGCTTCGGCCTGGTTGACTTCGAGCGCAAGCGCTTGATAGCCTTGGCCGATTACGCCGTCTTCAAGCGCGCGACCGACTGGATCTGGCTGACCTCGCTTTCGTGGTCGCACGAAGGCCAGTTGCTGGCAGTTGTCATACATGGGCTGCCGCAAGCCGACGAGCCGGCGGAGACCAGCCCCGTATTCGATGTATTGGTGTCCAGCGCCGATGGTCGCTTCGCCGCGGAAGTCAAAGCGGCAGCGGGCATGTGGGCCGCGCCGTCGTTCTCGCCTGGCAAAGTCGCTGGCGACGGCGACGGTCGCGAAGGATTTCTCGCCTGGCTGCAAGCGCGCGAGCCGCGGAACAGCATGAATAGCGAGTACGACCTGGTAGTTGCCGACCGTGATGGCAGCAATGAGCGGCGCCTTTTCCCGCCAGCGGGCGCGGACGGCATGCTTAAGCACGATCACGGTCTGACGCCAAAAGACTATGCCTGGAGCCCGGACGCGCGCCATATAGCCGCCATGTACCGCGGCGACCTGTGGCTGGTGGATGTGGGGACGGCTGAGGCTCATCAGTTGACATTCGACGGCGCCTCATCCAATCCGGTTTGGACAGGCTGATGCGCAAGTTAGTCGTCCTGCTGGTGAGCATCCTGCTGGTAATCGGCAGCCTGGTCGCGACCTTGGGCACGCTACATTTGCGCGATTTCGAGCTGCGCGGTTATGTAGACCCGACTGCGAATCTTGACTTGCCTTTCGCCCAACACAAGCCCGGCGTAAATGTCGAGTTGCTGCAATACGACAGCGCCGACTTGCCCCATCATCTGGGGCGCATTGAGTCGGCAGGTTTCCGCTGGATCCGCCAATTCGCTTACTGGGACGAGATCGAGCGCGAGGATGGCGAGATTGACTGGAGCGCCTGGGATCAGCTGGCCCGGGCGCTTGAGGATTTCCCTCAGCTCGAACCCTTGGTGGTATTAATGAATTCGCCGGCCTGGGCGCGTGAAGAGCGGAGCGCGGGAATACCGAGCAAGACTGGACCACCGCAGGACTTGTCACGCTTCGCTGCTTTCGCCGGCGCCTTTGCCGGGCGATTTGGCGGCCTGGTGGACTACTATCAAATCTGGGATGAGCCCAATTTGGCGGATGCCTGGGGCGGAATGGACCCGCGGCCGGCAGAGTATATCGCACTGCTAGATAGCGCCCGCGCGGCTATCCTGCGATCAGATGCTGCGGCGACGATTGTCGCTGCCGGGCTAGCGCCGACTACGGAGACGGCTGGCCGCAATATCAGCGACATTCGCTTTCTGGAGGCGCTCT
>JAGWBC010000183.1 GCA_021296115.1 Anaerolineae bacterium
AAGGTCTTGATCTTGTTCTTGCGCATCAAGAATTGCACGCCTTTGGTCAGCCCGTTGGAGACGCGCCGGCTGCGCTTGAAGGCTTTGCCGTAGTCGAAAGAAAAGTCGCCGCTGATGCCAAACGCATCGGCCTGGTGCTGCAGGATGTACGCCAGTTCGGCGTTGCGCAACAGCGCCTTGGACGGGATGCAGCCGACATTCAGGCACACGCCGCCCCAATATTTCTTTTCGACAATCGCTGTCGATAGCCCCAGTTGGGCGGCGCGGATGGCGCCAACATAACCGCCTGGACCGGCGCCCAGCACGACAAGGTCAAATTCATTGGCCATGTATCGCAATCTCCTGCTACTCGACTATTGCTGCAACCGCGTTAGTCTACCGCAGCGCTCGCCCCTATTGAAGAGGCTTCACCGGCGCGCAGTCTTACGAGGCGCTGGGGCGGCGGCGCTGGCGCCTGGCTTCGAATAAAAAAACGGCGGCGGCGCTGGCGACATTGATCGATTCCGCGGCGTCGGACATGGGAATCGCGATGATCTTGTCCGCCACCTTGCGCGCCTTTTGGCTGACTCCACGCGCTTCGTTGCCCAAAATCAGCGCCCACTCGCGTTGCCAATCCACGGCTGCGTAGTCGCAGTCCGACTCAACGCTGGATGCGTAGACAGTCAGATCCTGGCAGAAGTTCGCGATTTCGGGCCAGGAAGCCTCGACCACCGGTAGGCGAAAATGCGCGCCCATGCCGGCACGCAAGACTTTGGAGTTGTAGGGATCAACACAGCCCGGCGCCAGAATCGCGAGTTTTACGCCAGCTGCGGCTGCTGTCCTCATGATGGTTCCCAGGTTGCCCGGCTCGCGGACCGCGTCAAGAATCAATACGCGCGCGCTGGGATGCGGAATCGGCGGTTTCGGAATCGCGAACACCGCCAGTATGCCGGGCGGCTGTTGGGTATCGCTGGCGAATGACAGGACTTCCGAACTTACGGGAAGCAATTCGCATTTAGCTTCCTGCAGCGCCGCGATCACTTGGAAGTCGGCATGCTCCAGTGAATAGAGCGCCAAGCTGGGACGGCCTCCGCTGGAGAGAGCGTCGGCGATCAGGCGGTCGCCCTCCAGCACCAGTTTCCGTTCGCTGCGCCGCAGCCGCGCTTTGGTCTGCAGCGACTTGACGTAGCGGACGCGTTTGTTCTGGGCGCTGCTAATGGCATCCATGTCAGGCTCGCAGAATCGAAAAAGGGTCAGTTACCCGACCCTTCGGCTGGTGTCAAATGTCGAAAGTCTCGCTAGAGGCTCTGCTTGGCGACGTCCGTGATCTTGCTGAACGTCTCGGCATCGTGTACTGCGATGCCGGCCAGACTCTTGCGATCCAGGCTGACGCCCGCTTTTTTGAGTCCGTGCATCAGCTGGCTGTATTTCAGACCGTTGATGCGGGCGGCGGCGTTAATCCGCTGAATCCACAGGCGGCGCAATTGACGGCGGCGCTGGCGGCGGTCGCGATAGGCGTACCAGAGGCTGCGCATCATGGCCTCGTTGGCGCGCTTGAAGTTCTTGCTGCGCGTGCCCCATTGCCCCTTGGTGAGTTTTAACACCTTTTTGTGCCGGCGGCGCCTGACGAAGCCGGTTTTAGTTCTTGCCATGAGTATTCTCCGTACCTGAACGACCCGTCGCTCGGTTGCGCCGGGCATAAGATCGCGATAAATGTGCCTAGTCTACGCGGGCGGGTTGGCCTTGTATTTGCCGAGATAGGGCGCTAGCCGGCGAATGCGGCGGCGCATGGCTTTTTCGCTAACTTCCAATGACTTGTCCCATTGACGCTTGACGCGCTTGGCGGACCGGCGGCGCAAGTGACTCTTGCCGCCCTTGGTGCGAACGATTTTGCCGGTAGCCGTCATGCGAAAACGCTTGGCGGTCGCTTTGTGCGTCTTCAATTTGTACTTGGTCGTCTTTTTCTTGCGTGGCACTATTGCTTCTCCGTGCTTTGCTTGGTTTCCTTGGTAGGCGCCAATATCATGAGCATGTCTCTGCCTTCCATGTTAGGCCACTGCTCTACCACGCCTACTTCCTTTAAAGCTTCTTCAATTCGGCCCAGTCGATCGCGCCCGATATGCTGATGCGTGATCTCCCGGCCGCGGAAGCGCACGCGGAACTTCACCTTTTTTCCTTCTAACAGCCACTTTTCCGCGCGCTTGATATCGAATTGCAAATGGTATTCATCTGTCTTGGGGCGCAGTTGGATTTCCTTGACTGTCACCTTGATCTGATTCTTTTTCGATTTACGCTCCTTGCGCCGCTGCTCGTACTGGAATTTGCCATAATCCATAATCCGGCAGACCGGTGGGTTGGCATTGGGCGCAACTTCTACCAGATCCAAGCCTGCGTCGTCAGCCCGATCTTGCGCGTAACCTATGCCCACGACACCGATATTGGTGTTGGTATCGTCAATCAATCGGACTTCACGCACGCCGCGAATATTGCTGTTGATCCTGTGCGGTGAATTTGCTATCGGTGCACGACCCTTCAGTTGATTGTTACAAGCCTAACCAGCGTGGATTTGTTATCCGCGCGGGCACGAAGTTTAACATGGCAACTCAATTGCTGTCAACTCTGATTCGGCGCGGGCCGGCGTCAAGCGTCCAAAGCGAGGTCGAGTTCGCGCAGTCTAACGACGGAAGACTCGTACAAGCTGATTAGATCTTCGTCGCTGCCCTTGAAGCGGCGCAAGGTTTGCTGCGCGCAGGCGGTGCAGCCGCGCATGGCTCGGTAGCTGTCCGTTTCACAGCCCAAACAGCCATTGAGTTCGATCATGACTGACATCAACGCGATCACTTCAATGCTGGTTTCGCTCTTGGCGGAAATCTTGTCGATCAACTGCCGCCAGGGCTCGCCGCGGGTGTTGCGCAGCGCCGGGATAGCGTAGTGAGGAAACAGGATCTCATTATCGGCGTACAAGGTCGTTTGCCTTCCGGGTTTACCAAATTGAGCATAAGCCCGAATATGCGCGGGCGCAAGTCGTGGGCGCGCGATTCCTAAACTAATTTCAGGGCGCGGATCAACTCGAGAGTGGCAGCCATGGCTTCGTCGGCGCCAGCGAGCGTGCCATTCCAGAGGCTGAACAGAACGCCCGCCACGTTGCCTCGCGCCGTCACGAGCCTCAATGATTCAATGCTCTCCTGCAGGCTGGGGCCGCCGGGCTCGGGATAGCTCATGGCGGGCATCTCGGCACAGTCGACCACATCGGTGTCGAAGTGAATGTACAAGGGTTTCTCGGGCAGCTCAGCCGCGTGCAGGGCGTCAAGAGATTCGAAAATCTTGACCTTGCTGGCGCGTAGCATGTCGCCTTCTTCGGGATCCAGGTTGCGAACATCGGTGACAATCACGTCCGGCTCGTTAATCGGCGCCAGCTCCAGGCCCTGCATTAAGTGCTGATTGCCGCGGCCGACCAGCGCCGCCAGGGGCATACCGCCGAGGAAACCGCTGGGCGTTGTTTCGGGCGTATTGAAATCGCCGTGCGAGTCGTACCAGAGCACCGTGGGCGACTTAGCCTCCAAGCCCTTGACCATGCCCAGACAACTCGTGCAATCATTGGCGAAGACCAACGGAGTCTTGTCGCTCTGCGCCTGAATCGCGTCGGCCAGGGCGCGATTAACCGCGACCACAGCATCATTCCACCGGGCGAAGTCCGGCTCAATGTCGACCCACTCGGCGTCCAGCTCGTCCGCGATGCCTGCTTTGCGCAGGGCTTCCACTTCGCGACGATCGGGCAAGGACTCTCCCAGATAATATGGCGCCCCGATACATACATAAGATTTCATCATAATCTCCAGCTTCTTACTGCATAAGTTAGCATTTTGTGCACAAACTGCCTGGCGCAACTTCAATGTCGGCCAGCGGGTAGGCGGCGCCGATGCCCCTCAGATGCCTTTCAAGTGCGTAACGGGTATCTGGAAGGTTTCCTTGACTAGCTGCCAATTGAAGGCGACAAACTCGCGGGTAAGCGAGAAGGGATACGACAGAGGCGAGCGAATGCGCTGCGCCGGCACTGGGCTGCGATAGGTCGCGATGCCTTGCAGCTGAAATAGCCAGCTGGCGCGCAGCATGTGGTAACTGTCGCTGACCAAGACCACATCGGTAATTCCCATGCCCTTCAGGATGCGCCGGCTGTAAATTGCGTTCTCCTCGGTACTGCGGCTTTGCTCTTCCAGCAAGATCGCGTTGACCGGCACTTGGTTTGCCAGCAAGACTTCGCGACAGGCAGCTGCCTCCGAGCGCGGAAACGACTCCGCTTGCCCGCCGGTGCAAATGATGTAAGGCGCGGCGCCCGCGCGCCACAGATCGGCAGCTTGCAGGCTGCGCCGGGTCAGCGCCCGGCCGGGCCGCCCGTCTCGCAGCAAGCCGGCGCCCAGCACGATTATGGCATCGGCTTCCTTCGTCGTGTCGATTGTGCCGACAATGTGAGCAGCGCTGATGAAAATGACGAAGTAGAGCAGGGCAGCCAAGAGCAACATGAGGACTAGTCGTTTCGCAAATTTCACGTTCGAGCATCTCGTTTGCGAATGGATTTGAATGCTGTCGAATATCAAACTGGCAGAGCGTCAAGGCGTCCAGATTCGAATATAACAGCGATTGGCAGTGGTTAATCCGATGTGCGGATTTTGCCCCTGCTGTGATGATTTCGAGTCTGAATTAGCGATGGCAGCGCGCTAGCATTCGCTGTAGCCGCAGGTCAGACATTTGCGGCAATTTTCAGCGCGGATCAGCGTGATTGTGCCGCAAGACGGACACATGTCCGCGCCGGATATTGACGAGTTGATTGTCGTGCCGCCTTCGTCCTCGGCCAATTGAGGGGGCGCGCTTCCGCCTTGCATGGGCAGGTCCAATTGCAGCGGCGCTTCCTCGGGGAAGAACTCGACTTGCAAGACGCGCGCCACCGCATCGGGCAAGGAGAGCACGCGCTTGGGCCCGAAACCAATGGGACGCGCGCCGCCGATATCCTGCAACTGCTCGATGATCAGCTTGAGCATCTCGCGGCGATTATGCGGCGCGGTCGTCCGCAGTTGCAGCGAAATCATGCGGCCCAGGCTCTCGGCATCGGCCTGGATATCGCTGCCGGCTTTGCCGATGGCGATGAATACTTCAAAGGGATTGTCCTGGTCATCGCGGTTGATGGTGATATAGGCCTTGCCAAAAGGCGTCTGCGTTTTCACCGATGTGCCCTGCAAACGCTCGGGACGCGGATAGACGCGATGGGGTGTTGTGGCGGGCTCGGCGTTTTCGGCGGCAGTCGCTGAGTGGAGGTCTTCCATCTCGCTTTCGGCGCGCTCATCGCCCTTGAGCATGAGCACTTGCTCGTCGCGGCTGCCATCGCGGTAAATCGTGCCGCCTTTGCAGCCGAGCTGGTACATATACTGGAAAAGTTCGCTGACCTGCTTGACTGAGTATTCGTTGGGCACATTGCAGGTCTTGGAAATGGCGCTGTCAATCCATCGCTGGAAGGCGCCTTGCACCTTGACATGCTCTTGCGGCGCCAGGTCCATGGCGGTGACGAAGTAATCAGGCAGCTCCTCGGCCTCCGGATGCGCCTCATACCACTCCTGCACAATCGGCACTTGCTCTTCGTGCAAACCCAGGCGGCTCTTGCGATAATAGACCCAGGAGAAGAACGGCTCCACGCCAGTGGAGGTATTGACCATGGTTCCCGTTGTGCCGGTCGGCGCTTGAGTCAGCAGGGTAACGTTGCGAATGCCGTTTTCACGAACCTTTTCGCGCACCTGCCCCGGCATGCCCTGCATAAAGCCGCTCTCCAAAAACTTTTCCGCGTCAAACATGGGGAAGGCGGCTTTTTCCCGCGCCAGATCACTAGACGTTTCGTAAGACGCGACCGCGATCGCCTGGTATATCTCGTCGATCAGCGCGACCGACTCATCGCTGCCATAGCGCACGCCCAGCTTGAGCATCA
>JAGWBC010000008.1 GCA_021296115.1 Anaerolineae bacterium
GATTGGTGGCGGGAGAATCGCAGCCTCTTTGTCGTCGCCGAGATCCTTTTCGCCCTTCTGTTCCTGGGCTGGGCACTCTATCGGGCGCATCAAAATGACCTGGTTGGCACTGAAAAGCCGATGGAGCTGGCCTTCCTGAGCGCGACGCAGCGCAGCGCCGGCTTCCCGCCCAATGACCCCTGGATGTCCGGCTTTGCCATCAGCTACTACTACATGGGTTATATCATGTCATCCGCGCTGGCCACATTGAGCGAGGTCAGCAGCACCTTTGGCTTTAACCTGACGGTGGCGTCGCAATTCGCGCTTACTGGACTAACTACATTTGGCGTGCTTTACAATCTGGCGCGTTCGCGCTCGCAGTCGGCATCTCGCATGGCCGCTATGGCCACCGGCATTGTCGGGATCCTGATGATGTTGCTCATGGGCAACTTCCAGTTCATCTTGCTCGAGCTTCCGCTGGCGTCACGCAGCGCGCCTCAGTCATATTTTGAGTTCTGGGGCACGCAGAAGCTGCCGGATTTCGACGTGATCGAATACCAGCGGCAAGCGGAGTCGCCGCTCAATCTGGACACGACGTCCTGGAAACACTGGTGGTGGTTCAATGCCAGCCGTGTGCCGACGGACTATGATTTGAACGGCAGGCTGACCGGCATTCAGCCGATCGGCGAATTCCCGGCCTTCAGTTTCATCTTGTCGGATAATCATCCCCACGTGCTGTCGCTGCCCTTCGCAATAACGGCCATCGGGTTGATGCTCAACCTGGTGCTCTGGCGCCGGGAAGCGTCGGCCGGTCAGCTGCTCTTATACGGCGTGGCGGTGGGGGGGCTCGCTTTTCTTAACGCCTGGGACGCGCCCGCATTTCTCCTGGGCTTGGTTGGCGCGGAAGCGCTGCGGCGGCTGATGACCAGCGAGGAAGGACGGCTTACAACCTGGGATTGGCTAGCGCTACCGAAGTTCGGCGTGATGCTCGCGCTCGTCGCCGGGGTCGCCTATTTGCCCTACTTCGTCGGCTTTCGGTCGCAGGCAGGCGGCGTGCTACCCAATTTGTTGCACCCCTCGTTGTTTCAGCGCTTCTTCATCATGTTTGGACCGCTATTTGTCATTCTCAGCGCCTACCTGCTGGTGGAAATCTGGCGCGGTCGAGCCGAGAGTCAGCTGAACTGGCGGCTCGGCTTCAAGGTCGGCGTCAGTGTGCTCTTGGGCATGTTGGCGCTAATGATGCTCTTGAGCGTCACCATCGCCATCGGCAATCCCGGTACGCCAATTACCGGCAATCTGGCTGGCGCGCAGGGGTTAAGCGGCGAGGTCCTGGGCCAGCTTGCCCAACGGCGACTCGAATATGGGCTGACCTCGATTCTGCTTGCCTTGGGCATTGGCATCGTGGTGGCCCGCCTTTTCCCCGACAAAGACAGCGCGGCGCGGTCCGGCGAAGTCGCCTTCAACGGGATCAGCTACTCCAGCGCGACAGGCTTTATTTTGCTATTGATTGGCATGGGGCTTAGTCTGACCTTGTTCTGCGAATTCTTTTATTTGAAGGACAATTTCTATGTACGAATCAACACAGTGTTTAAGCTGTATTATCAAGCCTGGATGCTCTGGAGTATTGCGGCGGCCTACGCCCTGTACAGCGTTCTGATTTATCGCGGCCGGCCGTCGCCGAATGTCATCCTACGTGTAGCTATAGGGATTCTGTTTCTGGTTAGTATATTCGCCGGGCTGCTGTACGGGATCGCAGCGACCCGCCACCGCGCCTGGATAGAAAGCGGGCGTCAAGTCGCATCGGAGCGACATCGCTACTCGCCGCCCGGCGACTGGGAGAATGCTATTAGACAAGTGCATGACGGCGAGGCTGTCGCGCGAGGCGCCATCTTGTATTCGCGTGTTAGCCTGGCCGATGCGACCGAGCCTGACCTGCTGCGAGCCCAGGCGGGCGGGATCGCGGTGTTCGATGGATTCGACATTCTTATTCAGGAACCGCTGACGCTCGATGGCGCGGCCGGTTTGATGGACTTCAACGATCAGCAGGTCATATATTGTCTGGACGAACTAGTTGGCCAAACAGACGCTGTTGTCGCGGAAGCGGTTGGCCAAGCGTATAATGTCGCTTTTGGTCGAGTCGGTACACTGGCCGGCATCCCGATTGTGTTAGGTTGGGAAAACCACGAACGACAGTGGCGGGGCGCCAGCTACCATGAGATCGCCGGGTCGCGCGCCGGTGACTTGAAAGAATTGTATACGCGCCACGAGATGAGCGAGATAAAACATATCCTTGAGCGCTATCGAATTTCGCATATCATGTACGGCTCAACCGAGCGCCAGCAGTACGGCAGCCTGGGCGAAGACAAATTCCTGGACAGCCTGCCCATTGTATGCGAAGCTGGAGAATCCAGGATATTCCATGTCGACGCCGCTGAATGAAGTCGCGAGACGCTTCGCTCAGCCGCATTATGATCTCGGGGGCGGCAGATAATGGAAGCTGACATTGGCGCCATGCCCATAGACTCGGATCGGGCGAATCCAGGCGACAGCGTCGCGCCCGCAATGGCGTCGGCGATAAGCATTGACGCTGAATGGCTGGCATACATAGGCTTGGCGCTGCTTGCACTGTTTCTGCGAATTACCATGCTTGACAGCGTGCCCGTATCGGATGCTGAGGCGCGGCAGGCGCTGCATGCCTGGCATACGATTGAAGACGACGCGCCCGGTGCATTCGCCACGTCCAGCAGCCCGTTGACCTATCTGGCGCAATTGACAACCTTCTCGCTGGCCGGCGCCAACGAACTGAGCGCCCGCCTCGCTTCCGCCCTGGCTGGCTTGGCCCTTGCCATGACTCCGCTTCTATTCCGCGACAGCCTGGGGCGGACGCGCACCTTCGTCTGGGCAGTGCTGCTGTCGCTGCTGACCACGCCATTGGCGGCGTCGCGATCGGCCGACGGCGCCAGCTTTGTATTGCTGTTCACGATTCTGGCAGTCTGGATGATCAGACGCTATTGGTATTCTCTGCGCCTGCGAGACGCCTATTGGGCGACTGCCTTCGTCACAGCCATGCTGCTGCTGTCGGGCCCGGCAGGTGTCCCGCTGCTGCTGATATTGCTGCTTGCGGGCTGGTTGGCGGTATGGCGCACCGCCCTTAGCGCGCCCCAGCGCCTTGAGCTGCCCGGCGATGATATATTGCAGATGGCCGTGACGCGCGCTCGCGAATTCCCCTTCGCCAAGGTGCTGATTATCCCCTTCCTGCTCGTCGCAACCACGGCGACCCTCTTCATGCTGAATCCGTCCGGACTCAGTACCATAGGACAACTTTTCGAATCCGCCATCAGCGGCGTCTTTCACAATCGCTCGGCGAGCGGCGCGCGTTTGGGTTTGGCCGTCCTGCTGCTGCAAGAGCCGCTGCTTATCATTTTCTCGTTGGGCGGCGCCTGGCTTTTGTGGAAACACGGCGATGTAACCTACGTGGACCGCTTCGCCGCGGCCTGGGCAGCGCTAGGCGCCGTCGGCTTGCTGCTTTACCCCGGCGCGGGCCCGGCGGACGCCCTGTGGGTCGTTGTGCCGCTCACTTTGTTGGCGAGCTACGGCATTACACAGCTTCTGGTGAATCGACGCGTAGTCTTGCTCTGGTCAGCTAGCGACGAGAATGAAGACGAGAGCCAAGGCGAAAGCGACGGCCTGCTCTACACCACACAATACTGGTGGGCGAAATGGGCGATTTCCGCGGCTGTGCTCTTGTGCCTGTTCATTTTATCCGTGCAATTTATGCAAGTTGCGCGCCTATTGACAATTCTGCCGGCCGAAATGACCGTCGGCGAGCTTTTCGCCTTCCTGGCGGATCCGTCACAGCTACGATTGGCGCAGGGCTTGAGCTTGCTGCTGGCGAGCGGAGTCATTGCGGCAATCGTGTTTCTGTTGGTCGCAAATTTCTGGGGCTTGGGCACCTGCCTGCAAGGCGCCGGCATCGGCTATTTTGTATTTCTGCTGCTTTCAGGTCTTGGCGGCGCCTGGCAAGCTGCCGTCGCGGACGCCCACTACCCTGATGGTTTGTGGCGAGAATCCGCTGTCAGCGAAGACGCCTATCTGCTGCGCGATACGCTCTTTGAATTGGCGGACCGGCATTCGTCGGGTTTCCCGGCGCTGGAGCTTGCGATCGTGGTTGATAGCGGCGGCATAATCCGCGAAGATGGCTTGATGGCCTGGTTGGTTCGCGATTTCCCCAATGCGCGATTCGTACGCGCGGCCAGCGCTGCGGACGGACAAGCAATCATAATCATGGCCGACGATCAAGTTCAGACCGCCGCCATCAGCGGCAATTACGTTGGCCAGCGTTTTACGCTGCGCCGCAAGCTTGCCTTGAACGAAGTGGACCGCTGGGACCTGCCGGCTTGGTGGTCGCATGGGCAGCTTGACGCTGACCGAATCGAGGAAGAGGCGGTAGTATTGTGGTTGAGACAGGATGTTTATGACGGCGCGACTCTTGATTGAAGCGCGCAATACTGAGGACGATTGCGCCGCCGCGTGTAGAATGAGAAGTGTCGGCCAGCCGTGCGCAATAAGCGAGGGACTATGACAGACAAGCGATTAGCCATGCGCGAAGAGATTGACGCCATCGTCAACCGTGCCCTCAAAGGCGACCAGACCGGATATGCCGAACTGTATGATCGCTTCGCCGCGAGCTTGTATCGCCTCTGTTACAGCTTACTCCTGAATGAGCAAGACGCCGAAGACATATTGCAAGAGTCATTTCTTTATGCCTTCAAGAATCTGCAGCGCTTCGATTCGCGTAAGGCATCGCTCAAGACCTGGCTCTATACGATAGCCATCAGCCGCTGCCGTAATACTTATCGGCGCAAGCGATTCATAACGGTCGACATTACGCAGTGGCTTGGCTTGGAGTTGAAGGCGCCGCCCGCAGAAGCGCCGGAAGCAGCCGCAATTCGGCGCGACGCCAGCGAATCTATTGCGAATGCGCTGCAAGACCTGTCCCCGCGACTGCGCGAAGCAATCGTGCTGCGCTATGGACAGGGCATGACCTATCGTGAAATTTCGGAAGTTATGGGCTGCCCGCAGAAAACAGCGGAAAGCCGAGTGCGTCTTGGGCACGAGCGCTTGCGACAGGCATTGCAGCCGGTCGGGCTGGGCCTGCTGGAAGAACTGCTGCGCGTTCATTAGCGATAAAGGCTAGAGGCTAGCATCAGACGATGGTCAGATTCAAGTATCGCTATTGCAAAGTTCACATGGCCCGCTACTTAAGCGGCGATCTTGCCGATCCCGCGCGTCGCCGGGTGGCGCGATACATCGACGAGAACGAGGACTGCTATCGAGAATATATGCGCCATCGCGAGTTTGCGCAGAAGCTGGAACGCAGCTTGCCTGCGTTTGGCCGGCCGAATTCGCAGCGGCTCGAAATGATGTGGTCAACGCTGCAGGCGGAACTGCAAGCGCCACAGTCGCAGACGCTATGGTTTAGCGATTTTGGCTCGCGATCCAGCTTGCAATTCAGCTATGGTCTAGCCATCCTCGCTATTGTCATTGCGCTAATGCTGCCGCTCGCGCTTGGTTATCACGCCTCCCCGCTTTCGATTGATTTTCCGCGCGCGCCGCATTACGCTGTTGTCGTTCGTCCGCCGGCGCAAGACGTTTCCGGCGCTCCACTCTTTGCGACCGGGAAGCCGGGGGCGCGCGTCCAGACGCCTATTCTGCAGAGTACGCCGGCGCCGCGGTTCTGACGATTCATTGATAATTCGCTCCCAGCGCGGAACACAGGCTAGCGCAAGATGATAACGTCCCCCAATCAGCAGGAAGACAATGTCTTGAGCCGGGCTCTGTCGCAACGATTCGCGCTCAACTGGGAATTCGCCCTTTACCTCGCGATTCTGTTGCTGGCGATTTTCACGCGCTTCCACATGCTGGACAGCCGTGTCATGAGCCACGACGAGAGCTTGCATACGCGCTTTTCTTACAATCTCTATAACGAGGGCAACTTCCAGCATACGCCCTTGATGCACGGGCCGGTGCTCTTCCACGCGACTGCGCTGTCGTTCTATATGTTTGGCGACAATGATTTCTCGGGCAGAATTTACACGGCGCTGCTGGGCGTATTGATGGTGATGTTCCCGCTACTGTGGCGTAAGTGGCTGGGACGATGGGGCGCGATCCTGGCGTCGACCATGCTGCTGATTTCGCCTCTGATCCTCTATTACAACCGCTACATTCGCCATGACACGCCATCAATCTTTTTTGGCATGATCATGGCTTATTGCATATTGATGTACCTCAATGGCGGGCCGCGTTACCGGCGGCGGGCTATTTGGCTCTACCTCTTCGCCGCCGCCATGATCTTAAATCTGGGATCAAAAGAAACTGCCTTCATATATATCGCCATCTTCGCCAGCTTCCTGCTGATCTATTTCCTGGCGCGGCTGGCGCAGCAGCGCCTGCAGTTGCGCGGCCGCTATCTGTTCCAGTCGATCATGCTGGGCATTTTGTTGGGCGGCTTGATCACGCTGGGGATGTATATCGTTGTCGACATCATTCCGGCTGAGATAATCGCGGGCCGCGGGACTCCCTTTCAAGATCTTTCGGATACGCAGCGTTCTAGCTGGCTGTTGTGGATGGCGCTGTCCATTTTGAGCGGCGCCTTTGTACTTGTATCGACAGCGCTCTATGCCTTCCGTGACCGGTGGAAGCGCATACCCTGGCGCGAGCTGGCTCTGATTTTCTTGCTCGCGCTGGCGACCGCCGGCGGACTGCTGTTCATCGAAGAGCTATCGCATTTCCCCAGCCCGACCGAGACAGCTGAACCGGCCGTCCCCGATCTAGAGACCAGCGAGTCGCCGGAGGCGGACGCTGGCTCAAGCATTCGACTAGCGCCCGCGCTCGCGCTCTGGCTGATCGCCATTGCTGTTATCGTCTTTCTCGTCCGCGATGCCAGGCGGCTCAGCGCGGAAGACGACAAATCGGCCGAGGGCAAAAGCGAAAAGGGCGGCTTCTGGGGCTACCTCTACCAATTTCCGGAAGTCGATTTTCTTGTCCTGATCTTGACGCTCATTCTTCCCTGGACGACGGCCCTGTTTACCCGTTTTATGGGCGGTTCCGCCGGCGATTTCATGACACTTGCCGAGTCGTTGCCGGAGGGGATTCGCGGCCTTTTGACCAGCTTGCCGAATGTCGGCGGCGCCGAGCAAGTCGGTCAGCTGCTTGTGGGAATGTCGGTATTCGCGCCGCTGATGGCGCTGTCGCTGGTTATCGGCTTAAGCTGGAACCGCAAGCGCTGGCTGATATCAGCGGCGATATTCCACGTGATATTCGCCTTCTTTTTCACGACGGTATTCACCAATATCGCCGGGCTGGGCACGGGTATGATCTACAGCCTGGGCTACTGGCTGGAACAGCAGGGCGTGCGCCGCGGCAGCCAGCCGCAGTACTACTACCTGCTTGTCATCATGCCCACTTACGAATTCTTGCCGATTGTCGGCACTGTCAGCGCTATGTTCGCCGGCGTCACTTGCTTCTGGAAGTCGCGGCGCAAACGACTCCTGGAGATCGAAGAGACTCGCCGAAGTCAAATCGAGGCGGACTTGGATGCCTACTTCGAGTCCACGGGCGGCGACGATTCGACTGACGCTGCGGCCGACCCAGCTGACGACGAATCGAGCCGCAGCGCCGTCGAAGCAGACCAGGTCGCGATCGCAACAGCGAGCGACGAGTCCGGCAGCCCGCCTGATTCAGCTGCCGCCGCGAGCGACGACGGGCAACTGAGTCGCCTCCCCTTCCTTTTACTGCTGGCATGGTGGGCGATTCTGAATCTGGTCGGCTATTCGCTGGCGGGCGAGAAGATGCCCTGGCTCGGCACCCATCTCACGACACCGATGATACTGATTACCGCTTGGTTTTTCGGCGGGGTCTTTTCCCGTATTGAAAGGTCTCGTTTTGTCTCCCGCGGCTGGCTCGCGCTGTTCATCACGCCGCTATTCGTGATAAGCCTGCTTCGCGTCATTGGATCGTTCATCGCCGGCGATATGCCCTTTGCGGGCCTCGCAAAATATCAACTGGAGCAAACCTATGAGTGGCTGGCGGCCCTAATTGTCGCCATTGCCTTTGCTTACGTTTTGTTTCGCTTGGCGCGCCAGACCGGCTGGATGCACATCAGGCGGATACTGTCGGTTTCGCTCTTCGGAGTCTTGAGCGTGTTCACCCTGCGCGCGGCCTGGATGGCATCGTTCATCAATTATGATTTGCCGACCGAGCTGCTGGTTTACGCGCACGCCGGCCCCGCGGTTAAGTGGGTCCTCGACGACATCGAAGAGATGAGCCTGCGCATGACCGACGGTCTGGACCTCAAGTTCGTTTACGACGACGAAGTATCCTGGCCCTACAGCTGGTACTTCCGCAACTTCACCGATGCCGTTTTCGTCGGCTCGAACCCAACGGTCCAGAATACCGAAAACGCCATCTTTGTTGTGGTAGGCGCCGGACATCGCGGCGATGTCGAGCCAATTCTGGAAGACCGCTATATCCGGCGCGACCATATGCGAATGTGGTGGCCGATGCAGGAGTACTTTGGGCTGACGCCGGAGCGAATCAATAATTTGCTCGATTTTTCGCCGCAGAACGCCAATGCCGCTGCCTTGCGCAAGGGCATATTCGATATCTGGTGGGCGCGCGACTACGACAAATTCGGCGAAGCGACGGGCAAGGACTTCTCGCTGACCAATTGGCCCGTTTCCGATCGCATGCATGTTTACATTCGCAAAGACTTCGCCTCGATGATCTGGGAATACGGACTGGGCGATGGCGATGTCCCGAGCAATATTCCAACCGAAATCAACCAATGCGCAGCCAACTGGCGCTCGCTTAGCCCCATCTTGGAATTCGACCAGCCCGAAGAGGGTTTTGTTCACCCCTTAGCGCTGACTGTTGCCGGCGACAAGGTCTTCGTCGCCGACGAGAATGCCAACCTCATATTCAGCTTCGACCGCGAGGGGACGTTCCAGCGGAGCTACGGCGGGACCGACCTGGTCAGTTTCAGGCGGCCCAACACTCTCGCGGTTTCGGACGAGGGCGATTTGCTGGTCGGGGATACCTGGAATTACCGCATACAGCAGCTTGATGCGCAAGGCGCGCCGCTTGCGAGCTGGGGCCAGGCTGGAGAATTTGGCTTTGACGCGCCGGTTGATCCAAGCGATGGCTTCTGGGGACCGCGCGATGTCGCTATCGACAATGCGGGCAGAATCTACATCGCCGATACCGGCAACAAACGTATTCGCGTTTACGCTCTGGACGGCGCCGAAGCAGTCTTCCAATACGATATCGGCAGCGGCGGCAGCGGTCCCGGCGAATTGGACGAACCCAGCGGGCTGGCCATCCATGCCGACGGCCGCCTCTTCGTCGCCGATACCTGGAACCGGCGCATCGCTGTGTTCGACTTAAATGGCGGCTACCTCGACGACTTCCGGGTGCGCGGCTGGTACAACAGCACCTTTAATCGGCCTTACCTGGCGCTGGACGAAACCCGCGACACGCTCTTCATCACCGATCCGGACAGCAAGCGCGTCTTGGTATACGACACCGCCGGCGAGTGCATTGGCTCCTTCGGCGAAGCGGGAGAATTGGCGGCAGCCGGGCAATTTCAGGAAATCGGCGGTATCGCCGTCGATGCGGACGGTTACGTTTATGTCAGTGATTCCGGCGCGGGCAGGGTGTTGAAGTTCGCGCCATTCTTGCGGGAGTAAACAGCGGGGCAGTATGCCGGGGAGAATAAGAGAGGCCGATAGCGCCAGCGCTGCCAAAGGTTGACAGCTGCTCAGGCTTGACGACGGGCGCCAATCATGTTATTGTCGGCGCAGAGGTAAGTGTACGGAAAAAGTGGGCAGCCCCCACTTTTCGTTTTATATCGGGCTAGCGGGTCTTCGTGATTTCGTGCCGGCTCGAACCTTGGAGTGGTGCAGAATGTCAAACGAATTGCAGATTGCTTTTAATGAGATTGCGCAGATGCGCGCGCTGCCGTCCGATATCGTGCTGGAGGCCTTGCAGAGCGCCCTGGTATCGGCCTACCGAAAGGACACGGGCGCCAGCGCGGCACAGGCGATTGAAGCGGAGATTGATCCGATCACCGGGCGCGCCAAAGTTTACGTCGAAAAAGAAGTGGTGGATGACGTATTCAGCGATTCGACTGAAGTGACGCTCGAAAGAGCCAGATTCTTCAATCCCGAGGCGCAGATTAACGATATCGTCATGGTGCAAGTCGACAATACCACGCGCAGCTTCGGCCGCATCGCCGCTCAAACTGCCAAGCAGGTCATACTGCAGAAAATTCGCGAAGCGGAGCGCAATTCGCTCTACGATGAATTCATCAACCGCGAAGGCGACCTCATCACCGGTACGGTGCAGAGCGTCAATTCCCGCAAAGTGACGCTCAGCCTGGGTCGCGCGGAAGCTGACCTGCCGCGCGCGCAGCAGATCCCCGGCGAGCGCTATCGGACCCACGAGAAGATCCGCGTCTATGTGGTCGAGGTGGTCAGGAGCAATCGCGGACCGCAGATCCTGGTCAGCCGGGCGCATCGCAACATGCTGCGGCGCCTGCTCGAATACGAAGTGCCCGAAATCTACAACGGACAAGTCGAAATAAAGAATATCGCTCGCGAAGCCGGGCACCGCTCAAAGGTGGCTGTCGCTGCGCTGCAAGATGGCATTGACCCCGTCGGCGCCTGCGTGGGCATGCGCGGAATCCGTATTCAGAATATTGTCAAGGAACTGCACAACGAAAAGATTGATGTGATTGAGTGGAATACGGACGCCGTCGCCTTCATATCCAAGGCGCTCAGCCCGGCCCGCGTCACTGGCGTTTATCTCGACGATGATCCGATTGATGGCAAGACGGCGGTTGTCCTGGTGCCCGATGATCAGCTGTCGCTGGCGATCGGCCGTGAAGGGCAGAATGCCCGGCTGGCGGCAAAACTGACCGGCTGGCGCATTGATATCAAGAGCGTGGCCGAGACAGTGCAGAATGCGCTGGATGAGCTGGAGAGCGAGCCGCTGCGCGCCTTGACCGACAGTTACGCCGATTTGATCGCCGAGTCAATGCGCATCATGGAGAAAAAGCAGCACGATCTGGCGATTATGCCGGAAGAATACAAGACGCTCGGTCGCCTGGCCGATGCCGTCGAACACTTGCTGCAGGAGAAGCGCGACGCGGCGCGCGAAGTGTATCTGCAGAAGCGCGAAGCCATCCGCGAGACGCTTGCGCCCAAGCTATTCGAACTGCCGCTGGATGTGCTGGCGGTGTCGCAAGAGATGCTCGACATTCTGGAACCTTTTGAGAATGTCGGCGAAGTGATGCTGACTAGCCTGGTGAATGATGAGGCGGTAAAGCGTAAATTGGCGCCGCTGGCTGTGGTCGTTGAGGTCGCGGAACCCGTCAGCGACGAGACCGATGCCGTGGCTGATACAGAATCGGAAGCCGAAGCTAACTCGGAAGCCGAAGCTGAAAGCGAAGCCGCAGTTGAATTAGAAGCTGAGGCAGCGGAAGCCAGCGCGGAGGCTGCGGAGGCTACTGACGCGGAAGTTGAGGAAGAGGCCCCGGTACTTGAAAGGGTCGACCCCATGGTGGAGCTGCAAGCCGCTCTCGATATCATCATGGCTGCCGATATCGACAAATTGCTTGAGGAAGCAATTTCAATTGAAGATACGGACGAAGAGGAAGAAGAAGCGCTGGCAGAAGCCGAAGCTGAGCTTGCGGCGGACGCGGAGAGTGACGCGTCAGAAGCGGACAGCCCCGCTGAGCAGCCCGCGTCCGAGGATGGGCGGCCTGAAGTCATGGTCGATGCCTTTGGCCAGCCGATTGTAGCTGAAGTAGAAGCCGAAGCGGTCGCTGCGGTCCCGCTTGCGCCCGATGTTGATGTACAGCGGGATGTCTTGTCTAAACCGGACAAGACCGACGCGGAAGAACAAGAAGTCGATGATGAAGAGAGTGAACGCGAATTTGAACTCGACCTGCGTAAAGGCAAGCTGCAGCGGCGCAAGGATCGCCAGAAACGGCGTCAACTCGTCTTGGACGAGCAAAGTGGCGAGGTTATCGCCAAGCGTCGCCGTAAAGGCGGCCGGGGCAGCTGGGATGAAGAAGCCTGGGAAGACTACGACTTCTAACCCGCTAGCAGGGGCTTGGCATGGCAAGCAAACACCGGCCCGAGCGCAGTTGTGTGGTCTGTCGCGAAAAGACCGACAAGCGACTGTTGACTCGCTTGGTAATGGCGGATCAGCAATTGCGAATTGATGTGACTGGCAAGATGAATGGACGCGGGGCGTATCTCTGTGGCAACCCTGGCTGCTGGACATCGGCCTCAGCCGGCTCCCAGTTGGCGCGCGCGCTGCGTCAAGACTTGAGTGATGGCGACCGTGACTATTTGCGGCAGATGACACCCTCATGAACCAGCCACGCTAGCGAAGGCGGGATCGACCATCCTGCCTCGAACGGTCGAAACAAATAAAGGAGGCAGGAATGGATGAATCAACCAATGAAATCCTGATACCGGATTACATTGTCGTTCGCGAATTGGCGACGCTGATAGAAGTAAGCCCAATCGATGTAATGAAGACCTTGATCTCGAACGGGATCATGGCGTCTATCAATCAGACGGTCGACTTCGACACAGCGGCGATTGTCGTCGAAGAGCTCGGCTTCGTGGCCAAATCCGCCAGCGAAGAAGCGGCGGCGCAAGAAGAAGAAAAACGGGCTGAAGAACGCGAAGAAAAGTGGAGCTCAATTTATGAAGGCGAATCGCCTGACTCGCTGACGCCCCGCCCTCCCATCATCACGATACTCGGCCATGTCGACCACGGCAAAACTACTTTGCTTGATACCATACGCAAAACGGCTGTGGCCGAAGGCGAAGCCGGCGGCATTACGCAGCATATCGGCGCATATCAGGCGCAACATGACGGACGCGCGCTCACCTTTCTGGATACGCCCGGTCACGAAGCATTTACCGCTATGCGAGCCAGAGGCGCTCACGGGGCGGACATCGCCATTCTGGTCGTAGCCGCCGACGACGGCGTCATGCCGACCACGCGCGAAGCCCTCGATCACGCGCGGGCCGCCAACGTGCCTATCGTAGTGGCGATCACCAAAATCGACCGGCGCAACGCCAACCCGGACTTGGTCAAGCAGCAGTTGGCCGAGCTGGAATTAATTCCCGACGATTGGGATGGATCAACGATGATGCTGCCGATCGATTCCTTGTCCGGCCAAGGCATTGAAGATCTGCTCGAGGCGCTGGTTCTGGTCGCGGACGCCAACAGAATCGTGGCGAATGAGCAGGGCGTACTGCGCGGGACAGTGATCGAAGCGGAGATCGACCGCTCGCGCGGCACCATGGCCACGCTCCTGGTCATGAATGGCACGATGAAACGGGGCGACTCGATCGTCGCCGGCACGGCCCATGGCAAGATCAAGGCTATGTTTGATTCCTCGGGCAAAGCCGTAAAGCGCGCCATTCCATCTATGCCGGTGGCGGTGCTCGGTTTGGATTCGCCGCCCGCGCCCGGTGTTATGTTTGAGATTACGCCGGATGACAAGACCGCTCGCAATCTGGCCCAAGAGCGCCGTCTGGCCGAGCGCCTGCTGCAAACTGACGGCCAAGCGCCCGTCGCGCTAACGCTGGACGATTTCTTTGAACAATTTCAATCCGGCGAAACAAAAGAGTTGTCGATCGTCCTGAAAGCCGACGTACAAGGTTCTATTCAACCCATTGTTGACGAGCTGCAAAATATCTCCCAGCGCAATGAAGAGCAGATTGGCATTCGCGTTCTGCGCCAGGAGGTAGGACGAATCACAGAATCCGATGTCATGCTGGCGAGCGCCTCCGATGCCATCGTGATCGGCTTTACTGTCGGCGCCGACAATGCCGCCCTGGCCCAGGCCGAAGTGCACGGCGTTGAAATCCGCCGCTACCAAATCATCTACAAGTTGTTCGAAGACATTGAATTAGCATTGCACGGCATGCTGGAACCCAAATACGCCAACCGCGTCATCGGCGTGGCGGAAGTGCGTCAGATATTCAAGATCCCCCGCAGCGGCCTCATCGCCGGCTGTATGATTCGCAATGGCGTGGCGCGGCGCAATGCCAAAGCGCGCGTCAAACGCGGCGAAAGGCTGACGGTCGATAGCGTCGGCGTAGCGTCATTGAAGCGCTTTCAGGAAGATGTGCGGGAAGTGCGCGCCGGCTTTGAGTGCGGCATCGGTCTGGATGGCGTCAACGAATACAGAGAAGGCGATTTAATCGAATTCTTCGTTCGCGAACGCGTGAATTAGGGCGGCGTCATGTCTATAAAACAAGGGCGCATGAACGACCGCATTCAGCAAATCCTGAGCCATCTCCTGCTGCGTGAGGTATCGGACCCGCGCCTGCAGGACATTACCGTAACGGAAGTGTCGCTGGACCCCGAGCTGATGTACGCCAAGGTCTACGTCAGCGGCATGGGCGACGAAAGCCGGGAGGACGTGGTTATGAAGGCGCTCGGCCGCGCCAAGGGCTTTCTGCGGCGCGAAGTCGGCAAGCGCATTCGGCTGCGCAATACACCCGAGTTGCACTTTCACTGGGATCACACGCTGGAAAGCGCCAACCGCATCAACCAGATTATCTCCAGCCTGGAGATTCCCGACGAGGTCGGCGATGACGACTAAACCGCAATGGCAGGCTGCCGCCGACGCCATTGACGCCGCGCGGTCTATCTTGGTGGTCTCGCATATCGCGCCCGATGGCGACGCCATTGGCTCGCTGCTGGGCATAGCCCAATCTTTGCGCGCGCGCGGCAAAAAGGTCAAGGCCGCAATAGACGATGGCGTTCCCGCTGCGCTAGGCTTCGTTCCCGGCAGCGAATCCATCCGGTCCGCCCTCTCCGCCGGCGATTTCGACCTGCTGATTGCGGTCGATTCCAGCGACCTCAGCCGTATTGGAAAGGCAGGCGCATACGGCCTGGAGAACAGCGGACGCGCGATTAATCTGGATCATCATCCCACCAATACCCGCTACGGAGACATTCATCTGATAGTCCCGGACGCCGTGGCCGCCGTCGAGATTGTTTACGATCTTTTGGCTTACATGGGCTGGGACATCTCCACTGATGTCGCCATTGCCTTGTTGACGGGCCTCGTAACCGACACCCAGGGCTTCCGAATCAGCGCGACCAACAGTCGAACCCTCGAAATTGCGCAAGACCTGATGCAACGCGGCGCTTCGCTGTCACAGATCATGGCCAACACGCTCAACAGCCGCCCGTATCAAGAGGTCGAGCTTTGGAAACTGGTCTTGCCGTCGGTCACGCTGGAGCGCGGGCTGATCTACGCTACCATCAGGCAGTGCGATATCGACCGGGTCGGCTTAAAAACGATGTCGGATGGCGGATTGGTCAGCTACCTCGTCAATGTGGTCCAGGCAAAAGTATCTGTCGTCTTTAAGGAGCTGCCCGAAAACCAGGTGGAAGTCGGTTTTCGCGCCAAGCCCGGCTATGATGTGGCCAGCCTGGCCCTTCGGCTGGGCGGCGGCGGACATACGCTGGCCTCGGGCTGCGCCTTAGATGGCACGCTGCAGCAAGCGCGGGCGACTGTCCTGCCCTTGGCGCGCCAAGTGATCGCCCAGGGAGGCTAGCTGGCTTGCGCGATCACGTCCCCGCCGGATTCCTCAACCTGAACAAACCCCTGCATTTGACCAGCCACGGTGTCGTTGCGGCCATACGCCGCCGATGCCGGCCCAGCAGCGGCAAAGTGAAAGTTGGCCATGCCGGGACGCTGGATCCGCTCGCTGACGGCGTGCTGATCATCTGCCTGGGCGCAGCCACGCGGCTCAGCGAATATATGATGCGCAGCCGCAAAGTCTACCGCGCGCGCATCACCTTCGGGGCGACTACTACGACATTTGACGCGGCGGGCGATGTTGTAACTAGGCGAGACGCCAGCCGCCTCACACTGGCCGACATCGCAGACGCCTTGCCGCCATTCATCGGTGAAATCCGTCAGATCCCGCCGATGTACAGCGCGGTAAAAGTCAAAGGCAAGAAGCTGTACGAACTGGCGCGGGCGGGCCAGACCGTTGCTCGTCCCGAACGCAAAGTAACGATATATTCGATCGACATCATTTCGTGGGACGCGCCCGTGCTCGAGCTGGAGATTCAGTGCGGGGCCGGCACATACATTCGCTCCCTGGCGAATGACCTGGGCGAGTCGCTGGCGGTCGGCGCCTACCTTTCGGGTTTGACGCGGATCGCCAGCGGCGCTTTTCGCCTTGACCAAAGCATCGCGCTTGATGCTGTAATGCACGACGACCATTGGACGAGCCAAATAATTTCGCCCTTCGACGCGCTGTCCGATAAGACTTGCGTTACGCTAGCGGCTGATGAGATTCAACGCGTCCAACAGGGCGGATTCATCAAGCGACCCGGCAACATTCAAGCGGAGAAAGTCTTCGCCTTTGACTCAAAACAACAACTTGCCGCCGTACTTGTGCCGCGCGATGAGACTTGGAAACCGCATAAAGTATTCCCGCTGCGGTCTTGATACAATCGGGCTGTGGTGACGGACGAAGTCAAAGCCAAGAGCAATGAGACACCTGCGCAATTTTGAAGACGCTGAGCCTATAGCAGACTCGCTTGTTACCATCGGCGTTTTTGACGGCGTGCATCGCGGACATAAAAGTCTGATCAGGAATCTCGCGCAATGCGCGCGCGCCGCCGGCCAGCAGGCTATCGTTGTGACGTTTTTCCCCCACCCCGACAAGGTTCTGGACAAAACCACTGAGCGCTACTATCTGACGAGGCCCGAGAAGCGCGCCCAGCTGCTATTGACGCTACGCCCCGACAGCGTAATCACACTGCCCTTTGACGAGAACATCCGCCAGCTGTCGGCATCTGCGTTTGTCGACAAGCTGGTCCACAATTTGCGCATGAAGGAATTGTGGGTGGGCGCCGACTTCGCCTTGGGCTTCCAGCGCGAGGGCGATGTGCCCTACCTGCGAGCCCAGGGCGCAAGTCACGGCTTTACGGTTAACGCCGTGGATCTGATCACTGATCAAGGCAGCGGCAAGCAAATCAGTAGTTCCCGCATCCGGGAGAAACTGCGCCACGGTGACGTCTCGAATGCAAGAGAAATGCTGGGGCGTTCCTATGAGTTGGAGGGACTGGTCGTCGCCGGTGAAGGGCGCGGACGCGCGATTGGCATCCCTACTGCCAATCTGTCCGTTTGGGACGAGCAGCTCGCGCCCGCCAATGGCGTCTACGCCACCTGGGCTGTTCTGGGCGATGTCCGATACATGGCCGCAACCAACATCGGCCAGCGCCCAACATTTGCCGGCGAGAACGTAACCGTTGAGGCGCATCTGCTGGATTTCAGCGGTGACATATATGGCGAGAAAATGGAGCTACATTTCGAAAAGCGCCTGCGGGCGGAACGACGCTTCGAGGGGCTGGAGGATCTGGTGGCCCAGATCGACAAAGATATCGCTACGACCCGGCGCCATCTTAATGCCATTAGCGCCTAGCTAGGCTTTCTTGCGCTTGGGCAGCGCGTAGCCGACGCGACGCATAAAGTCTTCGTTGCTGCGCCAATTCTTGAGCACCTTTACGCGCGTCTCCAAGCGTACGTCGGTCTCCAAAGTCTGCTGGAGCTCGGCGCGCGCCGCCACGCCAATACGTTTGATCATGCGCCCGCCCTTACCAATCACAATGCCCTTTTGCGATTCCCGCTCCACATAGATGACGGCTTCGATCGCGCTGATGCCGGGCCTCTCCTCAAACCACTCGATCTCCACAGCTGCCGAATGGGGAATCTCATCGCTGGTAAACTCGATGACCTTCTCGCGAATAATCTCAGCAGCGATAAAACGCATATTGGCTTCGCTGACTTGCTCAGCCGGGAAATAGCGGGGACCAAACGGAAGCAGAGGCGTGAGACAATCGAGCAAGTCTTCAAGGCCGCGTGGTTCGGTGGCGCTGGTCGTCACTACCTGCGGCGTATCGCTTAGCTCCAGATGCGAGCTGTCATCGAAATTCTTGTCGCAGAGATCGCGCTTGTTTAGGCACAATACAAGCGGTGTATGCCGCGCAAACTGGCCTATCGCGTCGCCAATTTGACGGTCAGCTTTTCGCGGAGCAGAAGAGGCATCGACGATCCAGAGAACGACATCCGCGTCCCGGAGCGCATGGCGCGCTACAGTCTGCATATAGTTGCCAAGCAGTGTATGCGGTTTGTGAATGCCCGGTGTATCAACGAATAGAATTTGCGCATCGGCTGACGTATAGATGCCCAACTGTCGCTGCCGGGTAGTTTGCGGCTTGGGCGTGGCAATCGCCACCTTCTGACCGAGCAGGGCATTGATTAGCGTGGACTTGCCGACGTTTGGCCGTCCGATCACCGCGACCAGGCCCGATCGATGATCGTCGCCCCAATCGTCGCTGAATATCGAATCCAACTCATCCATGAGCGCGCCAGGCGTCCAAGCTGTCGAAGCTCGGCAGATGAGCAAGCAGTCGCCCCGGAAAATGCCTGCGATCGCTGGCGATCAAGGCGGAGAGCCGGGCCAGTGGCTTGCGATCGCTGTCTTTAAGGTAAACGAATACATCGTAAGGATGGTCGAAATCCAACTGCTTGAGCAGGACCATGTCTTCATTGCCGTCCTGGCTGAAACCACAGGCATCGGCGCGCGGATAAAGATGCGCGCTCTTCATTAGAAATTCCCACATAGCCTCGCCCACCAGCATCTCGCCATAATCCGCCACGACCAGATCCGGCACGATCGATAGCTGCGGTTTGCCCTAGTAAGTGATTCCGAATCGAAGGCTTAGATCGCCTTGCGCCAGTATTTCGCCGGCCTCAAGACGATGGCGAGACAGCAGGACTCCTTCGTCAATGCGCGTCACGATGGCCGAAACTTGCTCTGAGATCGGCTCGCGTTCAGGCATCTTACGCTTGGTCATCAGGGAGGTCAGTGATGCTCAGGCTCCGCCGGAATGTTGATGTCGTCGAAGCGCTCGAAGGGCCGCACCCATCCCAGCCAGAAGCCGATGGCCAGCACCAGCAGCAGCAGGCCGCCCACGATCATCAATCCAAGGGAATGCGTCGCTTCCGCATCCAGCGCCGTTCCGTAAATCACGCCTATGCTTGCGCCAAGCATCATAAGCGTCAAGCCAAGTCCGCCGACCATAGCCAATCCGTACAAGGTCAACTTGCTCGGCTGCGTCACATTGCCGTTGCGTTCGTCTGTCACTCGATTACTGCCTTCTTTATGATAAACTGCACAGTCGCTAGGAATTCTGCCTGTCGCCGCACAATACGTCAAGACTGAGAGGGCGCGATGAGCGTTGAGAAAGTACATATCATTCGTCACGGACAAACCGGCTTCAACACCGAGCGGCGGCTGCAAGGCGCGCTGCCCGTGCCCCTCAACGACTGCGGCAGGCAACAGTCGCGTTTGCTGGCGCAATATCTGCGGAGTTGGTCCATTGACGCGATCTATACCAGCCCGCGAACGCGTGCCAAAGAAACCGCTCAGATTATTGGCGGCCACTTGGACAAGACGGTATATGAAGACGAACGCCTGGCTGAGATCGCTTTTGGAGATTTCGAAGGACACACCTTCGCGGAAGTGGCCAAGCTCTACCCGGTCGCCTACGAGAAATGGGAGTCGGGCTATCGGCGCTATCGCGTTCCGGGCGGCGAATCCCGCCTGGATGTGCAGCTGCGAATGCAAGCGGCCTGGGACGAGATCACCAGCGCTAATGACGGCAGCACGACCGTAGCGATCGTCGGGCATAGCTCAGCGATGATGATTTTCCTCGCCAGCCTGTTCGCCTTCTTGCCCCCCAAGCCGGTACTGAATACATCGATCACCACGCTAGCGCGCTACCAGGACATCTGGCGGATACAGTCATTTGCCGAAACGCCGCATCTTGCCGAGACTTCAGGATCATCGCTGTAAAGGACAGGCAATTCCAGTACAATCGCGGCGCATTTGCCCGATGACAATTTCGGAGAGGACATAGAGGAATGACAGCACCGATTCGTATTGCGGTAACCGGCGGCGCCGGCCAGATCGCTTACAATTTGCTCTTTCGCCTTGGCAACGGCGAAGTGTTCGGTCCGCGGCAGCCGGTGATTTTGCAGATCCTCGAGATTCCACCAGCGATGGACGCCTTGCGCGGCGTGGTGATGGAATTGCAGGACTGCGCCCAACCGCTTCTGCACGACATCATAATATCCGATGATCCCGCGCTTGCATTCAAGGACGCGAATTGGGCCATTCTGGTCGGCGGTATGCCGCGGGGACCCGGCATGGAGCGCAGCGACCTCATCGCCGCCAACGGGCCCATCTTCGTAGCGCAAGGGAAGGCGATTAACGACTTCGCCGCTGCCGATATTCGCGTGCTGGTGGTGGCCAATCCCTGCAACTCCAATTGCCTGGTCGCCAAAGCCAACGCGCCCGATATCCCGGCTGATCGCTGGTACGCGATGACACGCCTGGACGAGAACCGCGCCGCGTCTCAACTGGCGCAGAAAGCCGGCGTTCTGGTCGGCGACGTAAGCAATGTGGCGATCTGGGGCAATCACAGCGCGACGCAATTCCCCAGTTTCGAACACACGCTCGTCAGGGGTGAATCAGCCGAGGCAGTGATCAGCGACCGCGAGTGGCTCGAAGGCGAGTTTATGACTACGGTGCAGAAACGCGGCGCGGCTGTCATCAACGCCCGCGGCAAGAGTTCCGCGGCCAGCGCCGCCAACGCCGCTCTCGATAGCATCCGCAGCTTGATCAATCCGACGCCGCCGGGCGACTGGTTCAGCGCCGGCATACCCAGCGAGGGGAATCCCTACGGGGTAGAAAGCGGCCTGATCTATTCTTTCCCGTTGAGGCGCAAAGGCGACGGGTCGGTGGAAATCGTCAGCGGGCTATCGCTGAGCGATTACGCGCTGGGCAAAATCCGCGCTACGGAAGCGGAACTATTAAAAGAGCGCGAGGCGATCAGCGACCTGCTCTGATCGCGCGGGCGGCGCGTGAATCGTTTGAGGACAAGCTGTGACGCTCGGTCCTTTATAAGTGGCGTGAGCGCTAGAGACTGGCGCCAGACTATTCGTCGAGGTCGCCGCGCTTGGCTTTCTCCGCCGTCGCCTGGACGAACTCCGGCTCTTCCGGCACGATGGCGGCCATGATGATGTAGAGCAATACGCCAGGCCCGCCGGCTATGGCAAACACTACCCAGGCAATCCGCACCAGCGAGACATCCACGCCAAGATAATCCGCGATGCCAGCGCAGACGCCTGCGACCCGCCGGTCTCCGCGCGAACGATATAGCCGCTTGCGCACGTCAATTTTCATAGCTTTCTCTACTCCAAATCCAGGCGCTACCGTTGCCAGCGGGCTGTGACACTCGACCCGCAATCACACACCCGCTATAAGGTATACGTGCGAAAACATACTTTGTCGCGAGATTCGCAACTGCGCTTATGACGTTCTTTGGATGCCGATACGCGTCCGCAAAGGGCTGGCCCCTATGCCGGGATAGACGCGCAACACGCCCCAGAAAGCGCGAATACTAATCCAGCACACCGTCACCAGCCAGACGGCGCTGAAAGAATCGACGCTATCCGTTGGAATTAGCTGAAGACCAAAGAGCCCGGCAACAGTCGCCAGCAGCATGGCATTGCGCAGGTAGCGATAATCGCTGGCGCCCCAGTGAATCCCGTCAGTGATGAATGCCAGCGCATTCAGCGGCTGGGAGGCCGATGCGATGATCCATGGCAGGGTGAATAAAAACGCGGCGTCGGCCGGCACAAATGCCTCGCTTACGATTGGGGTCGCGATCAACATGGCGAGCATCAGCGCCAGGCCCGCCGCTAGGCTCCAGCGCATGGTCGAATAGGCGACTTGCCTGGCGTGCCCGAGGCTGCCGGAACCGTAGAAGTAACCGACCAGGCTCTGCGCCGTCGTGGCGAAGGCTTCGACGAAGAGCGCGGTGAAGAACCAGACTTGCCGGATAACTTGGTGCGCCGCGCCGGCCTCCGGGCCCATCTGCGTGGCTACGCGCGTGGCGACCAATAGGAAGAGCGTCAGCGAGCCGCTGCGGACCAGGAGATCCCGGCTCACGCGCAGCAAGCGGAAACTATCCCGCCAGCTGATGTCGCGGCTCAATCCCAGTCGGCGATGGACAACCCACAGCATCCAGACAGCGCCCAGCCACTGGCTCAGCGAGCTTGCCAGCGCCGCCCCGGCCACGCCCAGCGCCGGCATTGCAGCCCAGCCGAAGATCAGCAAATAGTCCAGGCCGATATTAGCCAGATTGATGACCAGCGCGATCCAGAGCGGCGTCTTCATGTCTTGCAGACCGCGCAGCGCGCCAAAGCCTACGATGACGACCAGCACGGCCGGCGCGCCTAAAAGCCGAAGCTGAATATACTGCGCGGCGAGCTCCAGCACCTCTCCCTCCGCGCCCAGCGCTCTCGAAACGAAAGAAGCGCCAGGAATCAGCAATGCGCTCAAGAGCAAGCTGAAGGCGATGCCCACAGCCAATGCTAGGCTGAGCGCGCGCCCGGCGGCCGCTACCTGCCCGCGGCCGTACATATGCGCGACATCCGTCTGCGTGGCGATGCCGAGAAATCCGAAGATCCAAAATACCGAGCTTAACGCGCTTGTGCCGACGCCTAAGGCAGCCAGTGGCACGGCGCCCAAACGCGCGACGAAGCCGGTGTCGACCAGTCCGGTCACCGGTTCCGCGATTAATGACAGCAGGATCGGCAGCGACAGATAAAGAATGGTTCGGTTGCGCCGCGTCAAAAAGGGATGGCTGTCCGCCAACTCGGGGCTATGCGTCATCGATTCGTCCAAGCGCCTTTGGCGTCGTCCTGTCGGCGGATTGCTAATCCAGGCGCGCGCCGAGGAAATCGCGGTAGCCATTCACGAAATCCGCGACGGGCAAATTCCTTTTGCCGGCCATCTGCAAGGCTGACGGCAGGTAAACGCCTTCGCCCGTGCCGATGGCAATCTTTCCCTTCAGTTCGTCAACCTGGCCCGCTGGCAAATTCCCCTCAGCTGCTCGCCCCGAAATGACCTTCAGCTGCTGGCCCTTCCACTGGGTGAATGTGCCCGGCCATGGCGTGAAGGCTCGCGCCAGTCGTTCGATTTCCTGCGCCGGCCGCGTCCAGTCGATCCTGCCATCGCTCTTCTTGAGCTGGGGCGCGTAAGTGGCAAGCGCGTCGTCTTGAGGCTGCGGCGCGATTTCGCCAGCCAGGTAGCGCGGCAGCGTCTGGCTCAGCAGATCCGCGCCCAGCAATGCCAGCCGATCGTGCAGCGATTGCCCGGTTTCGTCCCGCGCGAGCGCAATGGCATGCCGAGACAGGACCGGCCCGGTATCCAGCCCGGCGTCCAGCAGCATGATGGTCACGCCGCTCTCTTTATCGCCGGCGCGAATGGCAGCTTGGATGGGCGCGGCGCCTCGCCAGCGCGGCAGCAAGGAGGCATGTACATTTAGCGTGCCCTGCCTGGGCATATCGAGGACGGCCTGCGGCAGAATCTGTCCAAACGCGACCACCACAAAGAGATCTGCATCCAGCCCGGCCAGCGCTTCCATCGCCCCCGGCTCGCGGATCCGCCGCGGCTGAAGCGTCGGTATGCCGGCTGATTCCGCCAGCTGCTTGACCGGCGACGCCTTGAGTTGCTTGCTGCGCCCCGCCGGTCGATCGGGCTGCGTGACAACCGCGACCACATCATGCGCTGCGATCAGCTGTCGCAGGCTGGGCAATGCGAAGTCGGGCGTGCCCATGAAGACGATTCTTGCCATAGCGCCTCACCCGCCGTAATGGTAGTATCGACCACCATTCTAAGGAACATCGCCGGCTCAGTCTATGTCGCAAAAAGAATGGGCGCTTGCGCCAACCGCGCCAGCCGAACACTTGGGGACTTACAGGGGATTCAGCCCGATCCTGGCGCAGTTGCTCTTCAATCGCGGTTTCGAAGATCCGGCGCGCGCGCTGGAATTCCTCCACAGCGCGACTCTCGATGAAGACCCCTTTGCCCTCAAGGACATGGAGAAAGCGGTTGATCGCATCAGCCTGGCCATCGAGCGCCAGCAGCCGACAGTGGTCTATGGCGACTTCGATGCGGACGGCGTCTGCGCCACGACGCTCTTGGCCCAAACGCTGAACCGACTGGGCGCGGCAGTTACGCCATATATACCCGACCGCGCCCAGGAAGGCTACGGCTTGAACGCGCCGGCGCTGGAGAAAATGGCGACGGATGGCGTGGAGCTGGTGGTCACGGTCGATTGCGGCGTGCGCTCGATCGCGGAAGTTGAGGCGGGTAAAAGCGCCGGGCTGGATATCATCGTCACGGATCATCACTCCATCGGTCCGGAGCTGCCCGCGGCGCTGGCCGTGATCAACCCGCGTCAAGATGATTGCGCGGGCGAGCCGGGCATGGCCGGCGTCGGCGTCGCTTTTATGCTGGCCAAGGCGCTGCTATTGCGTCGTTGGGATAGCGACCGCAGCAGTTATCCCGACAACCTGCGCCTGTCCGATTTGCTCGACCTGGTCGCGCTGGGTACTGTGGCGGACATCATGTCGCTGAATATCGGTCTGAACCGGCGCCTGGTGCGGCATGGGCTCGATACCATCAACCAATTCAGGCGGCCCGGCATCGCCGCGCTGGCGCAGGTCGCCGGGCTGCGGGCCGGGCAGATCAAAGCGAGCAATATCGGCTTCGGCTTGGGACCGCGCATCAACGCCGCCGGGCGTTTAGGCTCGGCGATGACGGCCTACGAGCTGCTGTCTGCGCCTACGCTGGAAGACGCCAGGCCCCATGCCGCCCACCTGCAAAACCTGAATCTTGAGCGCCAAGGTCTGACACGTCAAGCGCAGGCGGCAATCAGCGAGCAAGTCACCGAAACCGGTGACGTCCCATTGATCTTCGCCGGAGATGAACGCATGCTGCCCGGGATAGTTGGATTGGTGGCCGGGCGACTCACGGAAGAATTTTACCGCCCCGCCGTTGTCCTTGAATTCGGCGAAGAAGAAAGCCGCGCCTCCTGCCGCAGCATTCCCGAGTTCGACATCACCCGCGCCTTGGACGAATGCGCCGACCTGCTAGTAAAGCATGGCGGGCATGCCATGGCCGCCGGATTCACCGTGCTCAATAAGAACATTGATGTGCTCCGCCAGGAGTTGCAGCGCAAAGCGCAGGCGAGTCTTGGCGGAAGGCAGCTCAAGCGCCGGCTGCCAATCGATTGCGAGCTTGGCCTGGCCCAGGTAAACGAAGATTTGCTCTCGGAGCTTGATGTGCTGGAGCCGACCGGGCATGGGAACCCGCAAGCGACATTCTTGACGCGTGTCGGCGCGTCGGCGCTGAAGGCGGGCACCTAAAGCTTCGTCTGGCCGGTGAAGGCGCCCCGCCAATCGACGCCATCGGCTTCGGCCTGGGCGCTTGGGCGCAAGAACGACTGGACCGTATTGATTGCGTTTATCACCCGGAAATCAACGAGTGGAATGGCAGGCGGTCGCTGCAAATGCGCTTGCTTGATATACGACCCGCGGGAAATCCGGCGAACACTGTTTCCGCTTGACCGCCGCTGGTCGGCGTCGTATAGTGGACGCTTATGTCGAAATTGGAGGCCGCTTTGCAGCGATCAACCAAGCGTGAAGCGGGCGAGCTAAAGTTCTCCTATGGCGGGCAAGCCGTCATCGAAGGCGTGATGATGCGCGGGGCGCATTCCATGGCCGTCGCCGCGCGTGACCCCAAGGGTCAGATCGTCGTGCATGAGCAGCCGCTAAGCGCCAGGCTCTACCGCGGACGCATCGCGCGCACGCCTTTTCTGCGCGGCTTGATCGGCCTGTGGGATGCGCTCGGTTTGGGCATTCGAGCGCTGATGTGGTCGGCTGACATCGCCCTGGATGAAGAAGACGACGTCAGTTTCAATGGGCCCATCGGCTGGGCGACCATCGCCGTATCGCTACTCATCGGCGTGGGCATCTTTTTCCTGCTGCCGACCGCTACGGCGACCGGCATCGGCAACTTGCTTGGTCTCAGCACAGCCGCCAAGGAAATAGTCGTCGACGACCAGGGCAACGAAACTGTCGTCGCGGCGCAGAGCAGCAATATCCTGGCTTACGAGGCGCTGCCCATCGGCCTGGACGCCTTTCTCATCAATCTGATCGAGGGCGTGGTGCAACTGTCGATCCTGGTGGTGTATATCTGGTTCGTCGGCCGGACGACAGACGGCAGGCGAATCTTCGCCTATCACGGAGCGGAGCACAAAACCATCAACGCCTACGAGGCCGGCGACGAGCTGACGCCGGAGATCGTCAGCCGCTACCCCATCGAACACCCGCGCTGTGGCACCGCGTTCTTGCTGACCGTCGTCTTCGTCAGTGTGCTGCTATTCTCCCTGATTGGGCGCCCGCCTTTCGGCCTGCTGATTTTGTCGCGCGTCGTTTTCATTCCCGTCATTGCCGGCGTGGCCTACGAGTTCCTGAAATACACCGCCGCCAACCTGGACAAGCCCTGGATCCGCTTCATGATCAAGCCGAATCTGGCGTTGCAGCACTTGACAACCAACGAGCCCAATCGCGACATGATCGAAGTCGCCATCACGGCCTTTAATCGCGTCTTGCTATCGGAAGGCATTCTTTCCGAAGAAGAAGCGCAGATTCCCGAAGCGCGGCCCGACGCGGCGCATATCCCCGGCAGCTAACTTCCTTCTCTCTTGAGCCAGGCGTCGGCGCTTACTTCTCGTAGCCCAGGCGCCGCATCATGTCGCCGGCTTCTTTCATGAAGAATTCGCGGTCTCGCCGGTCGAACAAACTGCGCCAGTCGCCGCTTCTGCCGATTCGCGGGCCCGCCGGTGGCGAGCTGCGTCCAAGGCGCATGCCAAGTCTTCCTAACATGCTGTCAATCTTGCTGTCGCCGTCATGCCGGCCGAGCGCGCTAACCGGCTGCAGATTCTCGTTAAGTGTTACGTTGAGGAAGTCCGCCATCCTTCTAACCGTGGCTTCGTAGTCGCTTTCGATGTCGTCGTAGGAAACAGCCAGCAGGTTTACTTTGTCCATCCAGGATTGCACATGATACGCCCAGAATCCCGGGCGGCTGAAACCGCTGTCGACGCCGGCCATAGTTGATTCGCCCCGCAGAAAACGCGCGAAGGACTGGTTGCGCACCGTCTCGCTGAATGAGCGCATGTAATAATAAAGCGATACCATCACGTCTCGCCCGTCTCGATGGACATAAATCGTGGGTGAATTCTTCAATATCGTTCGCGCGAAGAGCCGCTCGTCCAAACCGTTCCAGGATCCGGCGGAGGGCAAATCGTTTACGTTAATAAGCACCTTGCCCTCAAGATTGAGCAGCTGCCGGCGGAAATTCGCCAGCGTGATGGCGGCGTCATGATCCGCCTCCATCTGCTCAAGCGCCATGTAGGTATCGCTGATGTCCGGGCTATTCTTGCGCAAGGCGTCTATCGCCCATTGCGTGCCGGAGCGGCGATGCGTGGCGATCACGACCGTATTAAAAACAAACACCTATGCCTCCGCCACCATCCGCTTCAATTCGTAAAGCGCGGTCAAGGCCTCCAGCGGGCTGAGATCGTCAACCTCGAGCGAGCGCAGCGTCGCTACTACCGGATTCTCCGGCGCATCAAAGAAGCTGAATTGCTGGTGCTGTGGTTTGGGTTTGTATGCGGCGAAATCGCTGCCGCCGGCTTCCAGCTGAGCGAGCAATTCGCGCGCCCTTTCAACCACCGAGCGCGGCATGCCGGCCAGCTGCGCCACGTGTACGCCGTAGCTCTGATCAGCGCCGCCGGGCAGCACGCGATGCAAAAATACGATGTCATCGCCCTGCTCCGCCACCGCCACATTGTGGTTCGCCGTACGAGGCAATATATTGGGCAGCTCGGTCAACTCATGATAGTGCGTGGCGAAGAGCGTACGGCAATTCAGACGCGGATTGTTATGAATGAATTCGATGACGGCGCGCGCTATTGCCATGCCGTCGTAGGTCGAGGTGCCGCGGCCGATTTCGTCGAGGATCAGCAAGCTGCGCGGGCTGCTGCCGGAAAGCAGGCGCGCCGTCTCCACCATTTCCACCATGAAGGTGCTCTGGCCGGCGTGGATTTCGTCCTGGGCGCCGATGCGGGCAAAGATGCGATCCACCAGCCCGATCGTAGCCGAGTCAGCCGGGACAAAGCTGCCGATCTGCGCCATTAAGGTGATCAGCGCCACCTGTCGGATGTAGGTCGATTTGCCGGACATATTAGGGCCGGTGATGATATGAATCCGCGACATCATATCGAAGCGGCTGTCGTTGGCGACATAACGGGTCGAGCGCTCGAGCAGTTTCTCGACTACCGGATGCCGTCCGGCCTCGATTTCGAGCACGTTGTCTTCTGTCAGCGTCGGCCGCGCGTAGCCCTCTCGCACCGCCACTTCCGCCAGCGACAAGAACCCGTCCAGGTGAGCGATGGCGTTGGCAGTCTTCAACAGGCGCTTGCTCTGCGCGCCCACGCTCTGGCATAAGTCGGCAAAGAGCTGCCGCTCCGCCGCCAGGATTTCTTCCTCGGCGTTCAACACCCGCGATTCATACTCTTTTAGTTCGGGCGTGATATAGCGCTCGGCGTTGACCAAGGTCTGTTTGCGCAGGTAGTCGTCGGGCACTTTGTCCGTATGCGCGTTGGTGACTTCAATATAGTAGCCGAAGACCTTGTTGTAACTCACCTTGATGCTGGAGATGCCAGTGCGGCGCCGCTCCTGCGACTCCAAATTAGCGATCCAGTCGCGCGCTTCCTGGGACGCGCTAACGATGGCATCCAGCTCAGGCGCATAACCGTCTCGAATGACGCCGATGGCATTTAGCGTCGTCGGCGGATCATCGGTGAGGGCCCGCGAGATCAGCTCAAAGGCCTGCTCGCAAGGGTCAAGACGTTCGGCAATGGCTGTTAGGCTTGGCGTGCTTTCAATCAGTTCGCGCAAACGGGGTATCATGGCCAGGGCCGCTTTGAGCGCCACCAGCTCGCGTGGTCCGGCTTTCCCCATCACAACTCGATTGGTGAGCCGCTCCATATCCGCAACCGGCTTCAGCGTCTGGGCGACTTCGCCTCGCAAGACATCTCCGCCGGTCAAGGCTTCAACCGCATCCAGCCGGGCGTTAAGCCGATTAATTTCCAGCAGCGGCTCGCTCAGCCATTTGCGCAAGAGCCGCCCACCCATCGGCGTCACTGTGCGGTCCAGTATGCCCAGCAAGCTGCCTCGCTGCCTGCCGCCGCGAATGGTTTCTACCAGTTCCAGGTTGCGGCGCGTAAACTGATCGAGCACCATAAACGAGTCAGTCGAGTAGGCGCGCAGGGTAGTCAGCTGATCGAGCGACTGCTTCTGTGTCGCGCGCAAATACTGCAAGACGCCGCCGGCCGCCGCCACCGCATCCGGCTGATCATCCAGGCCGAATCCAGCCAGGCTGGAAACATGAAAGTGATCCAGCAACAGTTGCGCAGCGCCGTCGAATTCGAAGGTCCAGTCTTGCGCCGGGCTCAGATGGATGCCTTCGGGCAATGTCGCGCCCCGCTCCACCCAGCTCTCGGGCATGATGACTTCGCGCGGCGCCACCCGCGCCAATTCTTCAAAGGCCCGCAGGCCGATGTCGTCGCCGGCGAACTGTGTCGCGCAGAATTCGCCAGTGGACACATCGGCAAAGGCGATGCCGCAGCGGCGCCAAGTCCCCGATTCGGGATCGCCAATCGGCAGAATGCCCATCAAGTAATTCGACTTGCCTTCTTCAAGCAGCGCTGGTTCGACCACGGTGCCGGGCGTCATCACGCGCGTAACCTCGCGCTCTACAATGCCGCGGCCCGTCGGCTCCGTCACTTGATCGCAGACGGCCACGTGGAAGCCCTTTTCGATCAGCTTGGCAATATAGCCGTCGACCGAATGGTAGGGCACGCCGGCCATGGGGATTTTCTCGCCGCCTTTGCGCTGCGCGCGCGATGTCAACGTAATATCGAGTTCGCGGGCGGCTACTTCAGCATCGTCATCAAACATCTCGTAAAAGTCGCCCATGCGGAACATGAGGATGCAATCCGGATATTGGCTTTTGATTTCGAGATACTGCCGCCGCATCGGCGTGACACGAGCCATGAAGGTTTCCCGGCCTTGTTGCGCTGCTGTGCTTAATTCTCGGGATGATGCATGTTATTCTATCAGCGTCATTTCGCGGCCACAAGCTCAATAGCAGAAATGTTCTAATACCTGCTGTTCCGCTTGAATACTTACGATCGGCCGTTTAAGGCTTGTCCGCGACTCATGTACCGATGACGATACGGTTTGTTGGGGTGGGCGCCGCGCTTTTAGGGATTCACTACACTTTTGCCACCGGGGCACAGAAAAAATATGAGCGCACAGAGAGGGATTCCGGGAAACATGGCGGTTGGTCGAGTCAAGGATGGTACGCACGTTCGCCGATTCTGTCTGTGGACTAAGAATGATGCCATTCCTCTGTGTACTCTATCAAACTCGGTGTACTCGGTGGCAAAGATGTCGAGTATTCGCCGAAGCCGAGCGAGCGGCAGTTGAGTCACAGTACCGGACAAGCCTTCTAGCTTGCAGGGCGCGGACAAGACGACATGAACCAATGGAGTGCCTTTGATGGGAAAACAGATCATTGCGGTTGACCTGGGCGGAACGCAAATTCGCACTGCCCGCTACGACAGCGACCTCAATATATTGCAGCGGGAAAATACGCTTACGCAGGCGGAATTGGGTCCGCAAGCCACTGTGGAGCGGATGAAAGCCTATATCTACAAGGTCATGCCCGCCAATCGCGACGAGATTCAGGGCATCGGGATTTCCTCGCCAGGTCCTTTAAATCCGAAGACTGGCGTGGTCATCGCGCCGCCCAACCTGCCCGGCTGGCGTAATGTGCCGTTGGGAGACATGATCGCGGACGCCTTCAAGCTGCCGGTTTATGTCGGGAACGACGCCAACGTTGCGGCCCTGGCCGAGGCATGCAAGGGCGCGGCGCAAGGTTGTCGCCACGTAGTCTACATCACGGTGAGCACGGGTATTGGCTCCGGCATCATCAGCGAGGGCCGGCTGGTATCAGGACGCGCCGGTCTAGCGGCCGAGCTGGGGCACATTCCCATCATTGTGGAGCAAAAGCGCGTCTCGTCTATCGAGCTGGAAGCGGCAGGACCCGCCATCGCGCGCCGCGTCAAAGCCGCTTTAGCTGATGGCGCCGAGTCAAGAATTACTGACATGGTTGGCGGCGACCTGGAAG
>JAGWBC010000184.1 GCA_021296115.1 Anaerolineae bacterium
GCCAGTGCTTCTTCCGGTGACAGATCGCCGGAGCCAACCAGCGGCAGCCAGTTGCCCAGCGCGGTGCGCGCCAGCGCAGCAGCCGGGTTCAGCGAGTTACCGCCCACGCCGTTGCCCAGGGAAACACCCATCGCCGGCAGGTTGCGACCGCCGTGCCCGGCTTCACCAACGGACGTGCGAACGACCGCGCCATGCGCCGCGCCGCCGACTTGACCGTCGAAGTCGAAGGTCTCCATGATGGCGCGGAAGGCCAGATCGTAATCGACTCCGCCGCGCTTGGTAATTGAGTAGGCATCAATCCAGGCCGAGCCGCCCAGGATACCGCTGTCGGGATTGGGCGCGGGCGAGCCTGCGAATCCGATTCCACCAACGAAGTCCGACTTTTCCGGATCATCCATGTTGGCGGCGCGGCTGGCCCAGATATGGACAAAGGCGAGCGTGCCGGTCTCCATGCCGATTTCGCTGTCGTCGATGCTGTAGGTCAAGCCTTCGGGACCCATGCAGGCGTCAACGACTTCTTTCATCTTGGTCAGGGCGGCCACTCCGGCGTCGCTATTGAAGACAGGCGTATTGTCATCGTCGTTAAGGTATTTGCCGCCGAAGGAGCGGATGAAGTGCATGAACTCGATCTCCCAAGCCCAACCGGCGTGCAAATTCATCGTGAAAGGCAGGTCGATGCTTGGCTCGTCCTTGAGCACTTCGCAGGCGTCCATGACTTCGTCGTAAGTGGTCGGCACATCCAGGCCATGCGCTTCAAAGAGATCGGTGCGGTAGAAGAGGTGCATGGTATTGGACATGAAAGGCACGCCGTAGATATTGCCGTCGATGGTGGCGGCGTCCCAAACCGGCTGCGGGATGTCGTCCAGGTTGTATTCTTCACGATATTGCTCGATCAGATCGTTGAGCGGAATGAGCGCGTCAAACCCTGAGAGCACAACCATTCGCGCCGGTGTGGTGTGCAAGACGGCCCAGGGCGAATCTCCGCCGCCGGCCAAAGCCAGGTTGGCTTGCTCTTCGGAGCTGGCGGAATCCAGCAACTGGATATTGACGGTCAAGTTGTCGACTTCGTTACACTTCTCCAATTCGGAGGCGAAGTACTCGGTAATAGGGAATGCCCAGCCCATAAAGTTGAGCTCGGTCGCGTCCGCAGGCGCATCAAGCTCGCAGGGATCCATATCGTCCTGCGCCAGGCTCGGCAATACCAGGAGCATGGCAGCGAAAAACAAAAGTAACTTCTTCATCTTACTAATCCTCTCGGCTGTTTAGTTTAGCTGTCATTCAAGCCGAATATCCGTCGCATCAGTGACGGACCTTGACTCGCTAACATTGACGATGATTGTATCGTAGGCTGTCGAATAGTCAAAAACTGTTGACGCCGCGCAAACTTTTGCCATCTACGAATTGGCAGACAATTCGGCAAAATAGGCAGCCATTTTCGCTGGCTAATAGTTGCGAAGCGGCCTAACTTCGCGGCATAGTTATAGTCTGGTCGCGGCGGCGGCCACGTTACCCGCTCTTGAATCAAAATACGGAAAGACTGAAGCATGAATACGGACAGAACCTCTGAAATCAGACGGCAGCTGCTGGGCAAGCTCGACTGGCGCTGCATCGGGCCGCACCGCGGCGGACGAGTGGTCGCCGTCGCCGGCGATGTCTCGCGGAAGATGACCTTCTATATGGGCGCTTGCGCCGGCGGCGTTTGGAAGACGACCGATGGCGGGACTTACTGGCGTAATGTCTCCGATGGCTATTTCAATACGGCGGCCATCGGCGCGCTGGCGGTGTCAGCGTCGGATCCCAATGTGATTTACGCCGGCGCGGGCGAAAGCACCATCCGCGGCAACGTCTCACACGGGGACGGCGTCTATAAGTCGGACGACGCCGGCTTGAGCTGGCGGCATATCGGGCTGAGCGAGTCGCGCCATATCGGCAAGATCGTCATTCATCCGCAAGACCCCGAGGCAGTCTATGTGGCGGCATTTGGTCGCGCCTTTGGTCCCAACCCCGAGCGCGGCGTCTACCGCTCGCATGACGGCGGCGCAAGCTGGCAGCACGTGCTATTCAAGAGTGAACGCGCCGGCTCGCATGATATCGCCATGGACGTGAATAATCCGCGCATTCTCTTCGCGGCCGTCTGGCAGGCGCAGCGTTATCCCTACAAGCTCGAGAATGGCGGGCCCGATTGCGGCTTGTGGCGCAGCATGGATGGCGGCGACACTTGGCAAGACATCACCCGCCACCCCGGGCTGCCGACCGGGCTGCTGGGCAAGATCGGCGTGGCGGTATCGCCGGCGCAGGCCGGGCGCGTCTGGGCATGCATCGAAGCCGAGGACGGCGCGGTCTTTCGCTCGGATGACTACGGCGAGACCTGGATCCGCCTGAGCGAAGAATCGCTGCTGCGGACGCGACCCTGGTATTACATGCACGTCACCGCCGACACGCAAGACCCGGAAACGGTCTACATTCAGAATTACAGTCTGTGGAAATCTGTCGACGGCGGCGCCACATTCAAGACGCTGCCGACGCCGCACGGTGACGAGCACGCCCTCTGGATTGACCCGGCGGACAATCAGCGTATGGCGCGCGGCAATGACGGCGGCGCTTGCATCTCCTTCAACGGCGGCCGCAGTTGGTCGTCGATCTACAATCAGCCGACGGCGCAGCTCTATCACGTCTGCACTGACGACCGCTTTCCTTATCGCGTCTACGGCTCGCAGCAGGACAACACCGCCATCAGCCTGCCCAGCGCGACGGTCGACGGCGCGATCCACGAGCGCGATTGGTATGCGCCGGGCGGCGGCGAGAGCGGCTATATCGCCATCAAGCCGGACGATCCGGATATCGTGGTGGCTTCGGGCCCCATTGGGCAGCGCGCCTACAACGACCTGATGACGCTGTATAACCATCGCACCGGCCAAAAGTGGATCATCACGGCCTGGCCCGAATTGTATGGCTGGGGCGCAGGCGCCGAGCGCATGAAGTACCGCTTTCAATGGACCTTCCCCATCATGTTCTCGCAGCATGATCCCGATGTGCTCTACGTTTGCAGCCAGCACCTGCACCGCTCGACCAATCTGGGCGCCAGCTTCGAGGTGATCAGCCCCGATCTGACGCGCAACGATCCGGAGAAGCTGAAGGCCTCCGGCGGGCCGATCACACGCGACAATACCGGCGCGGAAGTCTACTGCAATATCTTCGCCTTGGCCGAGTCGCCGCATCAGGCCGGCGAGTTATGGGCCGGCACGGATGACGGCCTCGCGCATATCTCGCGCGATGGCGGCGAGTCCTGGCGGGAGATCACGCCGCCGGATCTGCCCGAATGGGCGCTGATCAGCATCATCGACCTCTCGCCGCATCAGGCGGGCGCGGCCTACCTGGCCGCCACGCGCTATAAGCTCGACGACACGCGACCTTACCTCTACAAGACGACCGACTACGGCGAAAACTGGACGGCCATCACTGGCGGAATCCCCGAGCATGAATTCACGCGTGTCATCCGCGAAGATCCACAGCAGCGCGGCTTGCTTTACGCCGGTACCGAGACAGGCATCTACGTGTCGTTTGACGATGGCGCCAATTGGCAACGAGCCGGTGGCAACTTGCCCGTAAGCCCCATTCACGATCTGGTCGTGAAAGACCACGATCTGGTGGTGGCGACGCACGGGCGCTCATTCTGGATCCTGGACGATCTGTCGCCGCTGCGGCAAGCGCCGGCTGAGGCGAGCGCGCACTTGTTTGCGCCGGCGCCAAAGGTGCGTCTGCGCGCTTACCCGGGCTTCGGCGGCTGGGACGTGAATTATGGTGGCGATATGGTCAATTACGGCGGCGTGGGAACCAGCGTGGCGGCTTTCACCAGCGGCGCCGATTCCGACCGTCCCCATTTCCTGAACGCCGGTCATAATCCGCCGGCCGGCATCGTATTTGTCTACCATCTGAGTGAGCGGCCACATGCGCTAATTGAGCTCAACATTCGCACGGAAGACGGCGAATTGATCCGCAGCTACAGCAGCGAGACGGACGAATTGAGCGCCGACGCGGGTATCAACCGCTTTCATTGGAATATGCGCTACGACGGCGCCGCTTCTGTTGAAGGCGTCGACGGTTGGTGGGAGCGGACCGACGGCCCCATGGTCGTGCCGGGTGCATACGAGGCGGAGCTGGTCGTCGGCGGCGCGCGCAGTATTCAGCGCCTTACCGTGCTGGCGGACCCCCGCGTTGAGGCGACAGCTGCGGATTATCAGGCGCAGTTGGAGATGCTGCTGGATATCCGCGAGCGCTTGTCACAGAACAACGAGCTGATCAACAAGCTGGTGGTGCTCAAGCGGCAGGTGGCGGCTTGGGCGCAACGCAGCGACAATGAGGCGCTGAAAGGGGGCGCGGCGGCCATCTCGGCTGAAGTCGAGCGGCTGCTGCCTCAGCTGATAAACGTCGGCTACACCGAGTCGCAGCTCTACGCCAGCGGCTTGCACGAGAAGTTCAACGCCCTGATGGACTCGGTAGACAGCGCCGACTACGCCCCGCCACAGCAAGCGCGCGAAGTCTTCGCCCAACTCTGCGACGAACTGGATGGGCATGCCGCCTACCTGCGGACGGATCTGGGCGAAACTGTGTCGGACTTCAACGCGGCGGTGCGCGAACTGGGGCTGGAGGCGGTCGATCTGCTGTAGGCGCGCGGCGCTCAGCTAAGCGATTCCCAGTCCAGTATCACCTTGCCGGATTGACCGCTGCGCATCACTTCAAAGCCCTGCTCAAAGTCGGCGGCGGAGAAGCGGTGCGTGATGAGCGGCTTCAGATCCAGGCCCTCGTCCAGGATGGCCAGCATCTTATACCAGGTGTCGAACATCTCGCGCCCGTAAATCGCTTTGATGGTCAGCGCCTTGAATATGACCTTGGTCCAGTCTACTTCAGTGCGCCCGGCCGGGATGCCGACCATGCCGATGACGCCGCCCATGATCAAGGTATCGACCATCTGCTCGAAAGCCAGCGGGCTGCCGCTCATTTCCAGGCCGATGTCAAAACCTTCGCGCATTTTCAGCTCGGCCATGACATCGCGCAGGTCTTCTTCGAGCACATTCACCGCGCGGACATCAGCCACTCTTTGGGCCAGCGCCAGGCGGTAGGGGTTGATATCGGTGAGCACCACGTGGCGGGCTTTGGCGAAGCGGGCCAGCGCAGCCGCCATCGTGCCAATCGGACCAGCGCCGGTGATCAGCACGTCTTCGCCGATGACATCAAATGACAAGACGCTGTGCACGGCATTGCCCAGCGGATCGAGAATCGCGCCCATCTCAAGCGAAATGCTATCCGGCAGCGGGATGACGTTGAAGGCCGGTATCACCAGGTACTCAGCGAAGGCGCCGGGTCTATTGACGCCGACGCCGCGCGTGTCCGGGTCGAGGTGGAAACGGCCGGCGCGCGCATTGCGGCTGCTGCTGCCGATGATATGCCCTTCGCCGCTGACCCGCTGACCGATCTGCAACTGGTCGACATTTTCGCCGACCGCGTCCACCACGCCGCTGAATTCGTGGCCGACGGTCATGGGGACGGGAATGGTCTTGCTGGCCCACTCATCCCAATCGTAGATGTGGACATCAGTGCCGCAGATGGCGGTGCGCAAGACGCGGATGCCCGCGTCATCAGGCCCGACCGGCGGCCGGGGAACCTCCTGCAGCCAGAGGCCGGGTTCCGCCTTTGCCTTGACCAGCGCTTTCATTGGCAATCTCTTTCCGCGCCGTCTAGTCGTTAATGGCGAGTTCGCGCCCGGCCCGCCTAAACGCCGCGATAGCATAATCCAGCTGCTCGGTCGTCAGCGCCGCCGACATCTGCACGCGAATCCGCGCTTGACCTCGCGGCACGACCGGGTAGGAGAAACCGGTGACGTAAACGCCCAGTTCAAATAGCCGCTGAGCCAGGTCTTGCGCCAGCCGCGCTTCGCCCAGCATGAC
>JAGWBC010000185.1:0-2867 GCA_021296115.1 Anaerolineae bacterium
GGCTTTCGACATTTTCACCAATTTCGGCCTTGACCTGCTGCTGGTGCGTGAAGTCTCGCAGCAGCGCAAACGCGCCGGGCGCTATCTCTACAACAGCTCCTTTTTTCGCCTGATGCTGAGCCTGGCGGGCGCGCCCTTGCTGGCCGGCGTGCTGCTGCTCTGGAGCGGCTCAAGCGCCCAGGCCATCGGCGGCGAGGGTCTGTTGGCCATCGGCTTGCTCTACATCGGCCTCTTCCCCGCCAGCCTGTCCAAAGGCATGACCTCGCTCTTCTACGCCAATGAACAAGCCGAAAAACCGGCCGCCATCGCTACCATCACCACCATGAACAAAGCTGTCTTCGGCGTCATCGTCTTGCTGCTCGGCCACGGCATCGTTGGCCTGGCTGCCATCAGCATCTTTAATAACGTACTGACTTTGCTGGTCCTGCTCTGGACCGGGCGGCGGCTGATCGGCCCCATCGCCCGGCGCCTCCCCGATTTCAAGCTGATTCGCGAAATGGCGAGCGAGAGCCTGCCGCTGATGCTGAACCACTTTCTGGCCACCATCTTCTTCCAGGTCGATATCGTCATCTTGCAGGCGCTGAAAGGCGCGGCAGTCGTGGCGCAATACAGCACGGCATACAAGTGGCTGCTGGCGATTAATATCGTGCCGGCCTTTTTCACGCAGGCGCTCTTCCCGGTAATATCACGCCAAGCGCAGGACGACCCCGCCGCCCTGAGCCGCAGTTTCCGTTTCGGCATCAAGCTGCTCTTCGCTTTGACACTGCCGCTGGCGGTAAGCTTCACCGCGCTGGCCGAGCCGCTGACGCTGATCCTGGCCGGCCCGCGTTATGTGCCGCAGGGGGTCATCGCCCTGCAGCTGATGATCTGGAGCATCCCCATCGGCTGGATGAACAGCCTGACGCAATACGCCCTGATCGCCCTTGGCCTGCAGCGCATCATCACCCGCGCCTTCGCCTTCGCCGTCTGCTTCAATATCGCCGCCAACCTGATCTTCATTCCGCATTACGGCTTTCAAGCGGCCGCCATCGCCACCATCGCCTCGGAGCTGGCGCTTTTCGCGCCCTTCATATTGCTAGCGCGCCGGCACATCCCGGCTGTGAATGTTCGCGCCTTGCTCTGGCGTCCCTTGCTGGCCTTGGGCGCCATGCTGGCCGGGCTGGCTCTGCTGGGGCCAACGCTGCCCGCTATTCTGCTGGGCAATTTAGTCTACTGGACCGTCTTGCTGCTGCTGCGCCCGCTGGATGCGGCGGAGGGGCGGGCGCTCTTGTCGCTGCTGCCGCAACCCATGCGGCGGGTAACGATTGTGCGTTGGATTGCGAGCACATAGAATTAGAGCGTTAATTGAATACGTACGATTGAATAGTATTGAGTGGCAAATGGACAAATCACTTGTATTCGTCAGCCATGCTTCACAAGATAAGCATTACGCGGAGTTATTGGGAGACTATATTGAGCGTACGATTGAGAACACGAAGGTGTTTGTAGCGTCCGCCCCGGAATCTAAACCCAGCGGAAGTGATTGGTTTCGTGAGATACTTCAAAATCTGTCCGGCGCAGACGCCCTTGTAATTGTCTATAGCCGCAACGCGCGAAGCAGCCTGTGGCTTGGTTTCGAACTCGGACACTTTTGGAGAAAGCATGACGGGAAGAATTTACATTGTGTGTTTGATCCATCCATCAAGTTACCGAGTCCGCTAAATGAGCGGCAAGCAAAAAACTTGACTGACGTTGCTTCAACAGCGGTATTTTTCAGAGGTTTGGCATGCGATTTAGGACGCAGATACGATGCTGACGAGATAGGAATAACGCAGATCGTCGACGCCGCTCCAAAGTACGACGAGTTTGCCAAATGGAAATCACTTTTGCAGAATGGCCAATGGTCGAAGCAAGAATTATCTACTGAACAGGGCTATAAGACGGTGTGGACTTCACAGGATGATATGTCATATCAGATTGAAGACCCGGATGTTGTTGCAGTTAAGAATTTCAGTGAGCCTTGGGCGACGGGATTTCCAGACAGCCATGCATATAGTTATCATGTAAATCTAAATGTGTCGGGATCTACCGTTAAACAGGAGTTGTTTGTTTCATTGGACGGAGGCAGGTATTCTGTGCCAATGCCTGAACAGAGTGAAATCAAGAGTCGAGATAAGTCACCCGAGTTACATTACTATTACGATCGCAATTCTCTGAAGTATCTGCTCGGTAATGTGATTGGAAGCTATTATCCTAATTTTGCGACAGATCTGGTTCAATTTGCGGCACGGAAGGGAATTGAAATCGTTTAAGAACTTGGTCAATCACTAGATTGCCTCGTGGACTCTCTCTGTGCCTCTGTGGCAATAGTCTGAGTATCAATTTCCAAACTCGAACCGTGTCACGAAATACGGCATGAAATCGTCGGCCTGATGCTTCGCCAATCGGTCTGCGCCTTAGCCGGATGGCATCGCGCTCACGTTCATGCCCGACAGCGCCGGACGCGCCCAGCGATTGCTGAAGACCAGGTCGCCGAGCTCGACCGCGTCGTCCCGCTCGCTCATCATCATCTTCATCACGGGGATATCGAGCGCATACACTTCGCCGGAATCACACTCCAGCTGCAGCGGCAGCGCGCTCTCCGGCAGCAGGTCGTCGGTCAAGCCCGTCAACATAATATGCATGCCGCCCGGCCTCAGCTCGACCGTCTCGCCCGCGGGAATAAGCAAGCTGTCCACGGCTTCCATGCGCGCTATGTCGTCTTCCACCACCGTGCGATGGAAAGCGAGCGTCCTTGCGGCGGAACTTGACGCGGAGACCAGCGTCAGGTCGCTTTGGCCGCGGTTGTGGATGCGCAGGTAAACCGCGCTCCCCGGCATGGCGCTATG
>JAGWBC010000185.1:3041-14082 GCA_021296115.1 Anaerolineae bacterium
TCCATGTCGCCGCGCAGGCTCAGCGTACCGGGATTGCTGAGGGCATTCCCGTCGCGGTCGCTGACCCGTACCAGCAGGGTCGTCTCGCCGACTCGCTTGTCGCTGGCCGACATATCGAGTCTAACGTCAGCGGAACTCAACTGCTGTTGACGGCAGCTTGCGAGCAATATGACAAAGACCAGGAGAAGCGTTCGGCGGCGCAATACCGTCACTGATTGGAATCTCCGTCAGTCTGTATGAGCTGGCGGACGCATCAGCAGGCTCAAACCATAGCCGAAAGCGCCGGCCAGCACCGGTACGCCCAGCCACATATGGATCAGCCACCAGAGGCCGCCGCTGCCCCATACGCTCGTGCCCAGGATATGCGTCATGAGCATAACGCCCAGGCTGTAGGAGAAGGGCATGATGAAGGCGAAGAAGCGCAGCCGCTTGGTATCCTCCAAGCCATAGCGCTGGTAGAGGCTGTCGCAGAGCAAGCCGACCGCGAAGGCGCTCAAAGTATAAATGAACTCGGCCGACTCGCCGACCCGGTACCAGGTCATCAGCAGGGAATTGAGGACGAGGAAGAGGGTGATCGCCCCGAAGGGCAACTGCCAGCGCCGCGTCATGAACAGCAGCGCGCCCAGCAAGACATTGCTCTGGATGATAAAGGGCACAATCCCGGCCACGTCTTGCAGCGTGTGTGGATCGGGCCTCGTTCCAGTCAGGACGATCAAGTCGCCGCCGATAGGCGCGTAGGCATTAAAGAAGGTGAATACGGAAGTGACAGCGGTGAAGCAGAGCACGATCGGCGCCACGCTGGCCCAACTGCCGTCGCTTTCTCGCTTCCAGAACGAGCGGATGGGACCGGTCATAATGAGCAAACCGGTCACGGCGAGATAGAGGTGCGACGGACTGATCAGGGCTTCAACGCCCTCTTCAAAGCCAAAGGCTTCATGCCATATCAAGTCGACGACGCCGCCAGCGCCGAAGCCGAAGAATCCAATCAGCGAAAGCGCGTAGCCGGCGGGCAAGGCCTTCGCCCAGCGGTAGCCGCGGTTGACATTGCGGAAATGCGTGAGGATCAGCGCCAGACCGGCGAATGCGACCGAACCATAGAGCAGGGCGTGCCAGGGCGTGAAAAAGCTGTCATCGACGCGGCCATGATTATGCGCCCAGCCGTCGATGTACAAGCCAAATACGATGGCGCAAGAACTGAGCGACATGATCCAGTCCAGGCGCAGGTCCGGGGCTGGCGACTCAGACGCGGCTCGCGCGCCGGCAGCCTGCCGCATGAGTTGGCCAGCCTTTGTTGTACTTGCCATAGCTTCGCGCCCTTTCTCCGTCTGCTAGCTCATATTGTAAGCGAGGAAGGGACAAATGGAAACAAGGTCGGCGCGCATTCTCCTTCCAGGTAGGCGCTTACATCGCTAGCGCCGTATAGCCATTCATGTAAAATCGAATGTATTGTTGGGGCGAGCCTGATGGTGTGGCATGGCCTTTGAATTGGAAGCTCTTGTAGGGCATCTCTACATCGTTGGCGGGCGCGTCATCAACGTCAACCCGCCGGGATCCCTGGTTGAAGTGGCGCCGCCATCCGCCGCCGCCGGCCGCGAAGGCGATACCCTCTTCATCCTAATCACGCCCTCCGGTACCATCGCGCCGACCACCTTCTATCAGCAGTTGGCTACTTTGGCCGCCGAGCGCTATTTCGATATCAGCGGCAGCGTCACCATCGCCCTGCGCACCATGTTTCAGCTCGTCAATCGCAATCTCTACGAACACAATCTGGAACACGCCGAAAGCGGCGGGCAGCAATTCGAAACCAGCATGATCGCCGCGGTCCTGCACGAAGACGATATGTACGTCGCCCGCGTCGGTCCCGTTATCTCCGTCCTGCAAACCGCCGGCTTGACGCTTACCTTCCCCGAAGACCTTTCCGATGACGCGCCGCTTTTCAGCGTGCCCCTGGGGCTCTTGCCGGAGCCGGAAATCTCGATGGTGCGCTACGGCGTGAATGCCGGCAGCCGCCTGGTGCTATCCGACGGCAATCTGGCCGATATTCCCAGCGACCGCCTCACGAGCATCATGCTGGAGAACGACATCGAAACGGTGCTGGGCAGCCTGCGCCGCACCATCAAGATTCAGAGCCAGTTGATGCTGGTCGAGTTGGTGCCGCCCGAGTACGACGGGCCGATACTGGCTGCGCCGGGCGAATCCTCGCACGAGATCAGCATGCGCCTGAAAGAAGCGCGCCTGGAGCTGGACGCCGATGCGGCGCAATGGCAGCTGCCGCGGCGTGGCGATTTCGGCTCAATACTGCGCTGGGGGCTGGCGCGGCTCGCTGGGCGGGTAGCCGGCGTACTGCTCTTTCTGGGCGACATACTCCAGCGCATCTTCCCGATGCCGGCCACGGCGACCTCCCGCCGGGCTTCGTCCGGTACGCTATTCCTGTCCGTTCTGCTGATCCCGCTCATCATCGTCAGCATTGTGGTGCTGTCCTGGGTGTCTAACCTGGGCGAGACCGAATTCGAGCAGTGCCTGGGCCGATTGCAGGAGACGGCCCGGCTGGCGCGCTCCATCGACACCAGCAACCGCCGCAGCGTCACTTCAGCCTGGAACGCCACCATTCAAGTCGCCGACGCCTGTGATGTCATGCGGCCCAGCGACCCCTCGGTGTCCGCGATGCGTGGCGAAGCGCAGACGCTGATCGACACCATCAACAATGTGAAACGCCGCGAAGCCATCCCGCTGATCAATTTCGAAGACGCCAGCATCAGCCGCCTGCGCATACAAGGCACGGACTTGTACGCGCTGGACGGCCGCAACGACCAGGTATATCACATCAAACTGGCTGATAATGGCCGCGAGGCGCTGCAAGACGAGCCGGTCGCCAAGATGCGCCTCGGCGCCACCCACCAGGGCATCACCATCGGCCAGATCACCGACATCGCCTTTGACGACCACTCCGGCGACATCGCCATGCTTGACGCCAACGGCACGCTGCTGCGCTGCGCGCCCCAATTCGTCTTCACCTGTGATGTGCAGCGCATCCTGGAGTCGGAAAGCTGGAAGCGGCCTGCCGCCCTGACGATATGGGACCGCAAGCTCTATATCCTCGATAGCGAAGAAGGCCAGATCTGGCGCTACGATCCCTCCGGAGGCGCCTACGTCAGCTCGCCGCGCGAGTATTTCGCCGGCAGCGCCCGCCCCAATCTTCGCAATGTCGCCGACTTTACTATCGCCGGCGACGGGCACCTCTATCTGCTCTATCGCGACGGCGTCATGAAACGCTACTTCGGCGGCAGCGAGGTGGCCTTCACCTTCAGCGGCTTCAACGAAGGCAGCGAACCCGGCATTGTGCTCACCGAGGGCTTTTATCTCAACGACAGCCCCTTCGCGCCGGGCTTCTTCCTCATCAGCCGCGGCTCGCGCACCATATTCGAGACCACAGCCGCCGGCACCTTCATGGACAGCTACCAGGCCTTCGACCAGCAGAAACTTGAGTTGATGTCGGCTGTCGTCGCCTATCCCGAGCAGAACATCCTCTACGTCGCCTCGGGCAATACCATCTTCAGCATCACCATGGACTTCACCTAGACGCCCCTCCCGCAATCGCCAAACTTACCTGCCGCACGTAGGGGCGATTCTGTGAATCGCCCGATGCTGTATTTGTGGCTTATCGGGCGACATAAATGTTGCCCCTACAAGGCTTGCCCGGTATTGTTTGCAGGAGCGCTGCCAGCGTTCTACCCCCTTATTCCCCCATAGCAATGAGGGGAAGCTCGTTTCGCTAATGGCTGACTTGGGTTCACCGGTGACAGATGGAGCCTCCCAGTCGGCTTGCGCTGCCTATGCTCCCCTTCCCCGTTGCTACGGGGCAAGGGGCCGGGGGATGGGGTAGAAAAAGAACGCGGCGACTGTTAGCGATCGCCAATTATGGGTATAGTAGCGCCAGCACAATGAATAGGAAAAGAAGGCAGGATGAGCATGAGGCGGCTGGGACGGCCACGACCCAAGTCAAACTTCTCATTTATTCGCCCGTCTGCTGGAAGCGGCCGGGCTGACTGTCACCCTTTCGCAGACCCTGGACAGCTTCCTTGATGCCGAGCTCATGGGCGCGGTCGACATGGTGGTGCCGGTTTATACCATGAGCAGCATCACGCGCGAGCAGGAAGCCGGCTTGCTGGGCGCCGTCCGCGAACGCGGCGTGAATGTCGGCGGTTGGCACGGCGGGATGGCCGATGCCTTCCGTCAGAACACGGAATATCAGTTCATGGTCGGCGGGCAATGGGTGGCGCATCCCGGCAACATCATCGATTATCGCGTCAACGTCCATGACCAGCAGCACCCGATCACGGCCGGGATCAGCGACTTCGACATGCGCTCCGAGCAGTACTACCTGCACACCGACCCGTCCAATAAAGTGCTGGCGACTACGACTTTCAGCGGCGAGCATGCTTTCTGGATCGAGGGCACGGTTATGCCGGTGGTCTGGACCCGCAGCTACGGCAAAGGCAAGATCTTCTACAGTTCGCTGGGCCACGTCATCGGCGATTTTGATGTGCCGGAAGCGCGCGAGATTGTGCGCCGGGGATTGCTCTGGGCGGTCGACAGCCTTTAGTTCGCCCCGGTCTTATGTATTGCAGGATAAGCTACTTCGCGTCGCTCGCATGCAATGGAGGCCGCAGCTGCCGGTGACGCAGCCTGATTTGCCACACCCGCAGCGCGGCTTCCAAGGCGATGGCGCTGGACATTTTTGAGTCGCCGTGCTGCCGATCGGGAAAGTGAATCGGTATCTCGCCGATGCGGTAGCCCAGCCGATAAGCCACGTAGATCATCTCCACCATAAATACATAACCGTTGGCTTTGACGCGTTCCATATCCATGCCGACCAGGGCGTCGCGGCGGTAAATGCGAAAGCCGCCTGTGGCGTCTCGGATTGGGATGCGCAGGATGGCCGGCGTATAGACGCGGTTGGCCCACCAGCTGAGCAGCTTGCGCAAGGGCCCCCAACCCTCGTCGACGCTGCCGCCATCGGCAAAACGCGAACCGATAACGATGTCGTATTCCTGCGCCTGCCGCAGCAGCCCGGGGATGTACTTGGGCTGGTGCGAGAGATCGGCATCCATCTGAATCACGTAGTCGGCGCCCATTGACAAAGCTTGCGTGAATCCCTGGATGTATGCCGGCGCCAAGCCCTGCTTCTCGGGCCGGTGCAGCACATGCAGCCGTCCCGCGTAGTCAGCCTGCTCGGCCAGCGTTTCGACGATCTCGCCGGTGCCGTCGGGCGAATTGTCGTCGACCACCAGGACCTGCAGGTCCGCCACCTCCAAGTCAAACAGCGCCGGAACCAGCCGGACGATATTCTCGCCTTCGTTGTAGGTGGGCAGGACGATGAAGGTCGTAAGCGGCATGATTGCCTCGAGCGAAATCAGTCGTCCAGCAGCGAATTGACCGCGTCGGCCACATGCCCCGGCGTCAGACCATAGGCCTGGTAAATCTTGTCGTAGGGCGCGCTGGCCCCGAAGCGGTCTACGCCGATAGCGATGCCGCTGTCGCCAAGGTAGCGGCGCCAGCCCAGGGTCGCGCCCGCCTCGATACTCACGCGCGCCCTCACGTCGCCGGGCAGCACGCTCTCTTTATAGTCCTCAGCTTGCGCTTCGAAGAGTTCCCAGCAGGGCATCGACACCACCCGCGCGCGAATATCGGCATCTTCCAGCAAACCCGCCGCGTCAAGGGCGATGGAAACTTCGCTGCCACTGGCCATGATGATGGCGTCGACATCGCCGCTCTCGTGCTCGGATAGCACATAGGCGCCGCGCGAAACCCCCTCGTGTATGCCGGCGTCGTTGCCGGCGAATACAGGCAGATTCTGTCGGCTGAGCACGATGGCGGCCGGGTGATCCAGCTCGGCGATTGCCGCCCAGGCGCCGGCCGTCTCGGTGGCGTCGCCGGGCCGGAAGACGTGCAGATTGGGCATGAGCCGCAGCGACATCAAGTGCTCGACCGGCTGATGCGTCGGTCCGTCTTCGCCCAGGCCGATGCTATCGTGCGTGAAGACATACACTGCCGGAATGTCCATCAACGCGCCCAGGCGCATGGCCGGCCGCATATAATCGCTGAAGGTGAAGAAGGTGGCGCTGTAGGGTTTGACGATGCCGCCATGCAGGGCCAGGCCGTTGACTATCGCGCCCATGCCGTGCTCGCGGACGCCAAAGCGCAAGTTGCGCTCGGCGCCACGCCCCGGCCCGGTATTGGCCGCGCCTTTGATCAAGGTGCGCGTGCTGCCGGCCAAGTCGGCATCGCCGCCGATCATCGTCGGCGCATGTTCGGCCAAGGCATTCAAGGCTTCACCGCCGGCGCTGCGGGTCGCCAGTGAAGCGTCCGCCTGCCAGCTGGGCAGTGCTTCGCGCCAGCCCGGGGCGAATTTGCCGGCCATGGCCCGATCCCATTCCAGCGCCAATTCCGGATGCGCCGCGCGCCATGCCTGAAAGCGGCTTCCCCATTCCGCCTCGACCGCCGCGCCCGCTTCCACTGCGCCGCGGAAATGCTCCAGCGCCTCCCCGGGCACATAAAAGCTGTCGGTCGCGCTCCAGCCCAGATTCTCTTTGGCCAGCGCAACTTCGTCTTCGCCCAAGGGGCTGCCGTGCGCGGCGCTTGAGCCCTGCTTGTTGGGGCTGCCGTAGCCGATAATGGTGCGCACCGCGATGATGCTGGGCCGGTCCGCGATAGCTTTGGCTTCGCTGATGGCCGCGTCCACGGCAACCGCGTCAGTGCCATCGGCGACGCGGCTGACATGCCAGCCCATCGCCTGGAATCGCCCCGCGATGTCCTCGGTAAAGGTCATATCGGCCGCGCCATCGAGCGTCACTTCATTGTCATCATAAAGAAAGACCAGCTTGCCCAGCCCCCAATGGCCGGCCAGCGCAGCCGACTCCAGGCAGACGCCCTCCATCAGGTCGCCATCGCTGACCAGGGCGTAGGTATAGTGATTTACAATTTCATGCCCCTCGCGATTGAAATAGCGCGCCAGGTAAGCCTCGGCCAGCGCCATGCCCACCGCCGTGGCCGCGCCCTGGCCCAGCGGGCCTGTGGTGGTCTCCACGCCGGGACTGTCGCCGTATTCAGGATGTCCGGCCGTGTTGCTGCCCCATTGACGGAAGTTCTTGATGTCATCCAGCGACACATCATAGCCAGTCAGATACAGCAGCGAATAGAGTAGCATGGAGCCGTGCCCGGCGCTGAGCACGAAGCGGTCGCGATTGGACCAGGCCGGGTTGCGCGGGTTGAAGCGCAAGTGTTTCATCCAAAGTGTGTACGCCATTGGCGCGGCGCCCATCGGCAAGCCGGGGTGGCCGCTATTGGCCTTCTGTACCGCATCCATCGAAAGTGTGCGGATGGTATTGATTGCTAGCCCTGTCAAATCGGCCACTGAGTTTCTCCCGTTAATCGTAGCGAATCTCAAACGCCTGGATTATATCAGCCCCGCGCAAGCAACGAATATACAAAAAAACGGATACCCCGTATCCGTTCCAATTCATCAAGCTGTATCAAACTGTTGACCGAAGCAGGCCGCGTTGATTCTATGCCGGGCGTGGCTCCACGCGGAAACGGACGGCAGTTCTCTCCTGGCCGTCAATATCAACTTCGGTGAAATAGGGCGTCGTCACGATATCAATCTCATCCCGCTCGAGATAACCACGAGCGATCGCCAGGGCTTTCACCGCCTGATTTACCGCGCCCGCGCCGATGGCTTGCACCTCGGCATAATTGTGCTGGCGCATGACGCCGGCAATCGCGCCGGCCACGGCCGTCGACCGCGAACGCGCCGATACCTTGATAACATCCGGGCCGTCATCCGCGTAAGTACTGACATCATCGTCAAAAGACTCTGTCATATGTACTTGACTATCCTCCTCGGACATTAACTCCCCCTTGCATGCAAATACAACCCTACCTTGTACGACGCATTACACAGATTTTACAGCCAAACTGCGCTATCGTCTAGCAAAAGCGTAGAATTGTATAGGAATGTATAGCATCAACATAAAATATTGTTACATTTTGCAGTCCAGTTGCGCATATCTGTTAACTCATGTGTAAATTGTTTATCGTTTTCGCACAAGACACAATATCGCTGATCGGCAGCGCGCTTCGCCATTCAGACTTGGCGGAAGTCGATCACCCTGTAAAGCTGCCTGCCTAGTCGTTACAATCAGGACATGATTTGAATCGCGTTCCACCCTGCGTGACTTGGCAAGCCGTTGAATCGAACGGAATAACCGATGCAGCTCACCGCGCCACCTGTCGCACTGATCCTGCTCCTAATTCTACCCCTTATATGGATAATCGGCTTTCCGCGTCATGCCTTCCGCCGCCGCCGCGATATCAGCAGCCTGCTGCTGCGGACCGTGATCATCATTTTGCTGGTCCTGGCCTTGGCCGGGCTGCAGAACGTACAAGCCGTCGATCGCCTGGCAGTGGTCTTCCTGGTGGATGCCTCCGACAGTATGGGCAGCGACGCCGAAGACCGCCAACTGGAGTTCATCCGCGGCGCCATCGCCGACAAGCAGCCGGACGACGAATGGGCGGCCCTGCTCTTCGGCGACAATGCCGTGCCAGAGACCGATTTCAGCCAGGTTGGCGAGATCGAAAACTTTTCTTCCATCCCGCTGACGACCGGCACCGACATCGCCAACGCCATTCAGACGGCCCTGTCGATGTTCCCCGCCGATGCCTCGCGCCGCATCGTCGTCCTCAGCGACGGCCAGGCGACACAAGGCGACGCCATCGCGCGGGCGCAGCGGGCCGCCGTTTCCGGCGTCGAAATCAGCTATGTCCCGCTATTCCGCGCCCCCGCGCCAGACGTGCGCATCACCGCAATAGACGCGCCGGGACGCGTGGCCGAAAACCAGAGCTTCGATATCTCGGTCGGCATCCAGGCGGAAAGCGCCACGCCGGCTACGCTGCTCATATTCTCCGGCGGGCGGCTGATCCACGAAGAAGCCCTGCAGCTGCAAGCCGGCGATACCCGCTACAGCCTGACGCAAGCCGGCGAAAAAAGCGGCTTCCTTGACTTCACTGCCCAAATCGTCGTGCCGGGCGAGAACGACAACTTTAATCAGAACAATCAGCTGGGCGCCTTCAGCCAGGTCATTGGGCCGGCGCGCGTGCTGCTGGTCCGCGTGGACGAATCAGAGACGCAATTCTTGCTGCCGGCGCTGCAGCAAGCCGGAATCATCGTGGATGTCAGCAAGCCGGAAGACTTGCCGGTCAACATCGCCGGCCTGGCGCACTACAAGAGCGTCATCCTGGCCAACGTGCCGGCGACCGAGCTGGGCCGGGCGCAAATGACCCTGCTCGATCAATACGTCAGCGATATCGGCGGCGGCCTGGTGATGATCGGCGGACCGCAGAGTTATGCGCCGGGCGGTTATTATCAGACGCCGCTGGAGCGTACGCTGCCGGTCGAGATGCAGATTAAAGATCAAAAGCGCCTGCCGCAGCTCACCATCGCCTACCTGATCGACCGCTCCGGCAGTATGGGGCAAATCGGCCGCAGCGGCGTCCCCAACCTCGAGCTGGCCAAGCGCGCCATCGTGCTCTCGCTTGAGCTGCTGCAAGCCTCCGACCGCGTCGCCATCGGCACCTTTGACACGGGCGGGGCTTGGGTGGCGCCCTTCCAGCAGGTCAATGACGCCCAATACCATCCGCTCCGGCGGCGGCACCGATATTCTGGCCGGCTTGCGCTTGGTCGAGCGCGACATTATCCAGGAGCCCTCACAGCTGAAGCACCTGATCCTGCTCACTGACGGCGGCGCCAGCCCGCGCGGACTGGTCGAAATCAGCGAGTCCATGTACAGCCAGCACGATGTCACGCTGTCGGCCATCGCTATCGGGCGCAGTCCCGGCGCGGTGCTGCAGCCCATGGCCGAAGCCGGCGGCGGCAACTATTACGCCGTGGCCGATGTCGAGCAGATTCCGCTGATCTTCGCCCAAGAAACGTGGAAGAGGCCTTCACGCCGCGCGTCAGTGGCAGCAGCGCCATCATCGACGGCATCACTGCGCTGCCGCCCCTGCGCGGTTACGTCGCTGCAACGCCCAAGGTCGCCGCCCAGCGCATTCTCAGCGGCCCCGAGCCCTACTCCGATCCCATCCTGGCCGCCTGGCAATATGGCTTGGGGCGGGTCGTGGCCTGGACGGCTGACGCCAGCGCGCGCTGGGCCAACGAATGGGTAATCTGGCCGGATTTCTCGCGCTTCTGGGGCCAGGCAGTGGCTTGGAGCATCAACGCCGGCGCCAACAAGAACCTGGAAACACGGGTGCTGCTGCAGAATGACCGCGCCCGCATCGTTGTCGACGCTCGTGATGACGCCGGGCAATTCCTCGACGGCTTGATGCTGAGCAGCGCCGTCTTGAATCCCGCCGGCGACAGCCTGCGCATTCCCTTGCAGCAAACCGCGCCCGGCCGCTACGAATCGGCGTTCACGCCACAAAACGAAGGCGCTTATTTTCTGACCGTCAGTGGCGAGGCGCAGTTGGGCGAGGGCTTGACTCAGTTGAGCGATCTCAACGGCTGGGTCATGTCTTATTCACCGGAATATATCCCGCGCCCACAAGACGACCGTCTGCTGGCTGATATCGCCGATATCACCGGCGGGCGCAATCTGGCCGACCAGCCCGAAGCTGTGTTCACGCATGATCTCGGCGAGCGTCAAGCGGCCACTGATATCTGGCAAAGCCTGATTCTTCTGGCGCTTCTGCTGTTGCCGCTGGATATCGCCATTCGCCGGCTGATCATCACCCGCAGCGACTTGATCCGCCTGCGCGACTTTCTGAGCGGGCGCGGACGCGACCAGACGCGCTCGCAGCAGATGCAAGCCCTCTTCAGCGCGCGCGGCCGCAGCCGCCAGACCACCGGCTACGGCGACGGCATCGTCCCGCGCCCAAGGCCGCGTCCCCGCCCCGACCCGGAGCCCTTTGTCCCGCCGCCGCCGAAGTCAACCCGCGGACGGGATGCGCTTGAGCCGGAGTTCCAGCTGCACGATATAGAGGTTGT
>JAGWBC010000186.1:0-2625 GCA_021296115.1 Anaerolineae bacterium
AAGGGTACAACTTGCGAAACTCATCTCATTATCAGCTTGATAGTGGAACCCTTCGACTACCTACCGTCAGAATTCGCGACATGGTTGTGATTTTGTGGCTGCCCCGAATTACGGGCGAGCAACTCTGTAGTTCAGATTATCTGACCCGATTGACCAGCCGGATGTTCCCATTCGCGCTGCCGCAGCGGTATAATCGGCTTATGATTTCTGCGATGGACTCCCAAGCAAAATGGCCCGTTATCGGCCACGACTGGGCGGTTGACTTTCTGCGGCGGACCTTGGCGCAGGGCCGCAACCGCCACGCCTACTTGATCAGCGGCAGCCCGTCGCTGGGCAAGATGAAGCTGGCCTTGGCCTTCGCCCAGGCGCTCAATTGTGAAGCCGAATCAAAAGCGCAGCGCCCTTGTCTGGTCTGCCGCTCCTGCAAAGCCATCGGCCGCGGCAACGATCCCGACTTGATTGTGGCGGCGGCTGAGGACGGCGCCCCGCTGAAAATCGACGCCATCCGCAATGTGGCGCGCTTGCTGGCGCTGAAGCCCTACAGCTCGCGTTATCGCATCGCCATTCTTGACGACTTCCATCTTGTGGCGCCGCTGGCGCAAGACGCGCTGCTGAAAACCCTGGAAGAGCCGCCCGGGCACGCCATCTTGCTGCTGTTGGCGGCCTCTGCCGAGCGTGTGCTGCCCACCATCCGCAGCCGCGCCCAGCAGCTGCCCCTGCGCCCGGCGCCACTGGAGTTGATCAGGCGTCACTTGATCAGCACTGGCTGCGACGAGGATCAGGCCGACCTGCTGGCGCGCTTGAGCGGCGGACGCGTGGGTTGGGCGCTATCCGCCAGCGCCGACGATTCTCCCTTGGAGTTCCGCAATGAAATGCTTGATACGCTGTCCAGCGTAGTGGAGGGAAAGCGATTACAGCGCATGAAAGAATCGGATAAGCTCAGCCGCCGCGCTGGCAAAGACAAAGCCCTGCTGCGGAGCGTGCTCGAGATTTGGCAGACCTACTGGCGCGATGTCTTGCTGCAGTGTTATGACAGCCCGGTCAAACCCTGCAACAGCGACCGCCGCGATCAAATTCGCGCCTTGGCCGTACGCTTGCAACCGTCCGAAGCCCTGGCCGCGCTGGCCGCCACCGGGCGCACATTACAAGCGCTTGATACCAACGCCAACCTGCGACTGGCCCTTGATGCGCTTTTTCTCGATTATCCGGGGCTTGAGTAGCGCCGCGGGCTATTCAATCGGGATGCGGTTTTCCGCTTCCTTCGCCGCTTCCAGCAGCGCGTCCGGCGCCAGCACTATCTTGCCGAAGCCGGCCGATTTCTCCAGTTTTTGGTGCGCTTGACGCGCCTGACTCAGCGGCATGACCTCCTGCGCGAGCGCCTGATACCGGCCTTTGGCCAGGCCGCCCAGCAGTGACTCGTAGTCCTTGGGCCGGATCGAGCTGTAAGCGCCCAGGATGCTTAGATTGCGCAGATACAAGTCCATGGCGTTCAGCTTGGCTTGCGGCTTCTTTAGCGCGCCAGCGATGACCAAGCGTCCGCCGGGGCAGAGCATGTCGAGCGACTCATCCATATCGAGTTGGTCGCTGCAATGCAAAACCATGCTGGCGCCATTTTCGCGCGTGGCGACCTTGACCTGCCGCACCAGATCGCCGCCAGCGTCTTCCAGCACGATGTCGGCGCCGATGTCATGCAATTTGCTGACGAACTGGCTTTCGCTGATGGCGATGACCCGCGCGCCGCGCGCCGCCGTGATCTGTACCGCCGCCGCGCCCACGCTGCCCGCCGCCCCGCGTATCACGACTGTGTCGGCTTTCTTCAGCTTGCCAGTTGGCGCCAGCGCTTGAAAGGCAGCGGCAAATGACGCTCCAGCCGCGGCCGCCGACTGATAATCCAGGTAGTCCGGCAGGGCGATGAGCTGGTCGGCGGGCAGGACGCAATACTCAGCGTAGCCGCCGTCAATCTCAGTGCCCAGCGCTTCAAAGCAAGCGCAGACGCGATCGCCTGTCCCCCAGTCACCCGCCTCCTCGCCCAGCTTGACGATCTCGCCAGCCAGGTCTGCCCCCAGGATATGCGGCATCGGCTTGCGCAGCACGAATCGCCCGCTGCGCAGCAGCAGGTCAACCGGATTGACTGATGTGGCATGGACTTTGACCAATACCTCGCCGCTGCCGGGCTGCGGCCGCGCCAGTCGCGCGGGTTTGAGCACACGCGGCTTGCCTATCCGCTCCATGATGACAGCGCGCATGGTCTCGGTCATATTTCTTCCTTGTGCTGCGCCTGCGAAATCGGGAATAGTCTAGCGCATGGCCCCTGGGCTGTAAACGGCTTATGCGCCGGCGAAACGCTTGGCGTTGCGGGCGCGCGCCTTGGCGATTTCGGCTTCGCGGCTGCGGGGCGGGGCGGTCGTCCGCAGCGCGCCCAGCAGAGTCGCGGTCGCCCGCGCTACTTCGGCCACGGCTTGATCAAAGGCCGCCTGGTTGAGCGCGGACGGCTTGCGGTAGCCGCTGACCTTGCGGACGTATTGCAGCGCCGCCGCTTCCATGTCGGCTGTTGTACTGGGCGGATCATAATTGTAAAGCGTGCGGATATTGCGGCACATTGCGTCCCTCTCGTTTCGCTTCGGC
>JAGWBC010000186.1:2670-8540 GCA_021296115.1 Anaerolineae bacterium
TAAGGCGCCAGGTCATCCAATTTTCGGAACGCCTGCAGCAACTCCAAACTGTCATCTCTGTCAGCGTGGTGCTTAGCCTTCCATTCGATATAAGCCGCCAGTTGCAGGCGGGCCGTACGAAACTCTTCAATGACCAGCTGCGCGGTGATGCCGCAGCGCTCGACGAAATTCGTCCGCTCGTATTCGTCGAGCAGGGGCGAGATGTCGATCGGGAGGCGTCGATGCGCCGCCAACTGCCAGCCGTTTTCGCTCCCATCGAGGATCATATAGCTGGCGCTGTGTTCGCCGTCCAGAGGCACGCCCACCGAGCCCGGATTAAAGATGAGCCAATCGTCCACCTGCCGCTCCAGCGCGATATGACTGTGCGCGCCGATGACCGCGCGCTCGCTGATATTACGAAGCCAGCGCCGGATTTGCGCCGCAGACGATTGGGGTGTGATAGCGGTCCAGGGATCGCCCGGTATGCCGTGGCAGACGCGAATCGGCGGCGCGTCGCGAAAGCGCAGTTGCAATGTATCCGGCAGCGCCGCTATGAAATTCACCCAGCCATCGCCCAGCTGATCGTGCAGGTAAGGCGGCATGGTGAAGCGCGACCAGTGCGCCGGCGCGCGCTCGGTATCGTAGTCCAGCAGATAGAGTTCGTTGTTGCCGCGGATGACCGGCCAGCGGCGCTTCCATATCACTTCCATCACCCCGCGCGAGAAAGGGCCCCAATTGATGCTGTCGCCGGCCACCACCACCTGGTCGACAGCGTATTGCGCCATATCGTCAATGACAGTTTGCAGGGCGGGCAAGTTGCCGTGTATATCGGCGAGAACGGCCAGACGCGTCATATCAACTCCTCAGTAAATGCAGGTTAATCATGCAAAAATCAAACTCGCTAGGAAAGCTCCCCTTCCCTAGCTCGCTGGGGCAAGGGGCCGGGGGATGGGGTAAGAATAACGCTATTCCGCACTCAGGAGTTGAAGCCGTCGGGATGCCAACGATGCCAATTCCAGGCGGTCTCGATGATGCGCCGCAGGCTGTTGTATTCGGTTTCCCAGCCCAGTTCCCGGCCGATTTTGTCGCTGTCCGCCACCAGGATGGGCAAATCGCCGGCGCGCCGCGGCGCCTTGACCGTGGGGATGGCGTGCCCGGTGACTTCGCGCGCGTTTTCGATCACCTCCAGTACCGAGAAGCCGCTGCCGCTGCCCAGGTTATAAACGCGGCTTTTGCCATCGCCATCGGAAAGGGCCTCCAGCGCCAGGATATGCGCCCGCGCCAGATCCAGCACATGCACGTAGTCGCGGATGCAGGTGCCATCCGGTGTATCGTAATCCGTGCCGTAAATCTCGATCGCCTCGCGCTGGCCCATGGCGACTTGCAGCACCAGCGGGATCAGGTGGGACTCCGGCTCATGCGCCTCGCCGATATGCCCGTCGGGATGGGCGCCGCAGGCGTTGAAATAACGCAGGCAGCAATACTTAATCCCATAGAGCCGGTCCATCCAGGCCAGCAGGCGCTCGGCCATATATTTGGTCTCGCCGTAGATGCTGCCGGGGTTAAGCGCCTCATTCTCGTCGATGGGGACGCGCTGCGGCTGGTCGAAGAGGTTGGCGGTGGATGACAAGATGAAGCGCTTGACGCCTCGCTGGCTGGCTTGCTCCAGCACGTTGATCACGGTGTAGAGATTGTCTCGCAGGTACATGAAAGGCTGCTTCATGCTCTCGCCGACCAGGATATGCGAGGCGAAGTGCATGATGCCATCAAATTCGTGCGCGTCAAAGGCGGCCGCCAGCGCCTCGCGGTCGCTCAGGTCGCCCACGATCAGCGCCGCGTCGGAATGCACTGCGCCGCGATGTCCCTTGCTCAGGTTGTCGTAGACCACCACCTGATTGCCGCGCTCGATCAACATCTGCACCACATGGCTGCCGATGTAACCGGCGCCGCCCGTCACCAATACCTTCATGTCGCGGTTTTCCCTTCCAGCGCGGATTATAGCCCGCCTGCCCCTGACAGTAAAATCCGCACCGCGCTGCGCATCCGCAACCGCCCTTCGGCAGCGCGCGTATTATGATGCGCGGGTGAACTGTGGTTTAATCGAGAGCGAGGCAGGTACGGGTAGGGTATGACGGACGAACCCAAGGGCAAAGACGCATGGACGCCGGCCGAGCGGGCGGCGCTGCGCAAGCTGATTCGCATGGCGCTGATTCTGCTGCTGGCCATCGTGATCGCCGGCACAATCGCCGCGCTGCTCAGTTCCGCTCTCATCGGCGCTGGGTGATTCATGTCGCGATTCCGGGTATAATTGGGCAAGGGCATGGGAGAAATAACGATGATTGAAGCGCCTGTACGAGATGTATTTGCCGTCATCACCGACTTTCTAGCGGATGATCCGACAGATGAAGAATTGCTTGCCTACAAGATGCCTGAAGACCTGCAGCGGCGCGTTCATCATTTGCTGGATCGTAATGGTGAAGATGAATTGACCTGTGAAGAGCGCCATGAACTGAATGACTTCATCCGCGCCAACCGCATGATAACCACTCTGAAAATCAGAACCGAGCTTCGGATGCGGGGCTTGGACGGGTGACAATCTCTGCGCAAGAACGGCGATATGTATTTGAACCGGCTGGAAGATGCTGTGAATACTGTCTTGTCGGAGACGGCAGAGAACCTGTCGCATTCCATATTGATCATATTCTCGCAAGAAAACACGGAGGGGAAGCTCGCGTCGACAATCTTTGCCTGTCGTGTTCCGAATGCAATCTTTACAAGGGCTCCGCGATCGCCGCGGTAGACCCGCTAACTGACGCGGCGACCAAGCTATTTAATCCGCGTCAGCAGAATTGGCGCGAGCACTTTGAAATCAACCCAGACGCGTCGCTTGCGGGCCTGACGCCCGAAGGCCGGGCGACGGTTGCAGTGCTGCGAATGAACGAAGCGCCGCGCGTCGAGCAACGCTATGGCGAAGTGCTGCTGGGCAATTACCCGTGCCAGAACAAACCCTAACCCTAAGCGCAGATGAACCCAGGCAACGGCTGGACAAGTTCCTGCTTGGGCAGTTACCCGGTTACTCGCGCGCGCAGGCACAGGCGCTGCTGAGATCGGCGCTGGGTGATTCGAGTCGGGATTTCGGGTATAATGGAGCAAGGGCATGGGAGATAGATCATGATACGAGAACGCGAGCGCCAGGTATTTGCGGTAATCATCGAGTTTTTGGTCTCCCTGCCCAGCGATGATGAATTACTGGCCTATCATCTGCCTGAGGACTTGCAAGAGCGCCTAAGCGATTTGCTGAAGCGTAACAGCGAAGTTGAATTGACCGGCGACGAGCGTGAAGAATTGGATGATTTCATACACGCCGACAATATGATCAGCCTTCTCAAGACCAAAATTAGACTCCGGCAGAGGGGCTTGGGCTAATGGCGCCAAGCGCCAGGCAGCGCCGAGAAGTCTTTGATCGGGCTGGAGGCTGCTGTGAGTATTGCCGCAGATCCATAAATGTGCGCTTGGCCAATTTTGAAATCGACCATATCGTCTCACTCAAATACGGCGGCGAAGACGCTAGCGGCAATCTGTGCCTGTCTTGCGCGCCCTGCAATCGACACAAGGGGCCGGAAATCGCTGCGGTAGATCCACAGACTGACGAGGCGACCAAGCTCTTTAATCCGCGCCAGCAGAATTGGCGCGAGCACTTTGAAATCAAGCCAGACGCGTCGCTTGCGGGCCTGACGCCCGAAGGTCGGGCGACGGTTTCCGTGCTGCGAATGAACGAAGCGCCGCGCGTCGAGCAACGCTATGGCGAAGCGCTGTTGGGCAATTACCCGTGCCAGAACCAACCCTGACCCTATGCGCAGATGAACCCGGGCAACGGCTGGACAAGTTCCTGCTTGGGCGCCTGCCCGGTTACTCGCGCGCGCAGGCACAGGCGCTGATCCGCAGCGGCTGCGTACTGGTCGATGGCGTCGCGCGCAAGACCGGCTACAAATTCAAAGGCGGCGAAAAAGTCCAGGTGCGCATCCCAGCCCGCGAAGAGCGCTCGGTCGAGCCGGAAGACATCCCCCTCGATATCGTCTACGAAGACGCTCAGTTGGCCGTCATCAATAAAGCGGCGGGCATGGTCGCGCATCCGGGGCCGGGCAACGAATCCGGCACGCTGGTTAATGCGCTGCTGGCGCGCTATCCCGAACTGGCCGATATGATAGACGACCCGCAGGCGCAAGACCGGTTGGGCATCGTACACCGCCTCGATCGCGGCACCAGCGGCTTGCTGGTCGCCGCCCGCGACAAGCCGTCCCTGCTGGCGCTGATGCGGCAATTTCAAGAGCGCAGCGTGGACAAGATCTACCTGGCCTTACTCGAGCAGCGGCCCAAGTCCAACACCGGCCTGATCGACGCGCCTATCGCCCGCGACCCGCGCCAACGCAAACGCATGGCGGTCCAGCGCAGCGGCAAGCCGGCGCAGACCGAATTCGAAGTGCTGGATGACGATTTTCAGGGCGACCGCGCGCTGGTGCGGCTGAAGCTGCTGACCGGGCGCACGCACCAGATTCGCGTGCACATGGCGTTCATCGGCTGTCCGCTGGTGGGGGATACAGTCTACGGGCGGCGCAAGCAGCGCGTACGGTTGAAGCGGCAATTTTTGCACGCGCATGAGTTGGCATTCGAGCATCCGACTACGGGTGAGCGGCTGGCTTTCGTGAGCGAGTTGCCGGTGGGGCTGCGGAGTGTGATGGAGAAGCTGCGCTGACTAGGCGACAGGAGGCGACACTCTAACAATCGCAGTAAAGACGGCTGTCATAATACTCATGGCGATGACGATGCGCCAAGTCAAATCCGATTTCAGCTTTTCCATGTCGACGCGGAGCGATTCAATGTCCGCCTGGGTCGCCATATGCTCTTGGCTAGCCTCGAGTTTTGCAATTTGTGCGACATGTCGGTTGACTGTCTCTAGGACGAATCTATCTTCCGAATTTGTTTGGGCAGCCATTGATGATTCCTCAATGTTTCAGCCGAATCTTGCTATCAAGTTTTTTTCATTTGGCGGATGCTGTCAATCTTTTTCCTTGTGGGCTTGCGGAGTGTGATGGGTAAGGCGCGGTAGGTGGATTCACCACAGAGACGCAGAGGGCGCGGAGATTAACCTTTTGCGTTCCTTATCACCCTTAGTATCAAGTCCCAGTCGTTGTGCCAGCCATGGGTCAAGTCCAAAATTGGTCGAAACTTTCCATCCGCTGGGTCCTGGAAACTCCAAAAGGTCATGCCGTTTACGTAACCTTGTGTACTGGGGGCGACTGTCCTTCGGGCTTCCTCCCCCGCTTTCAGAGGATTCAGCCATTTCCCATTGCAAAGAACGATTTTGCCTACATTGGAAATCTTGCCACTGAGTCTTAGGGTTGCATCAAAATCATGGTCTTTCCATTAAGCAAAAACTGGAATTGTGACTGAACCGTCAAGATATGTTTGAGGCTTCGGCAAGATTGAATCGGTTGTCGAAGGGTCCGGTTTTTTGGGTTTGGAGTTGGGCCGAGGTTGAACTACGCGCTGCGCAACCTCGTGTTCCACATAGTCATCTATTGCCTGCTTAACAAGAGGCCTGTACTCTTCGATGACGTTTTTCCATTTTGCTCCTTCATGTATATCGTAGATGACATGTTTAACCAGCCATTCGTCTGGGTAATTTAATATCTGTTCAACTTTTGTGCGCACCTTCATGTAACGAATGGATTTTATCGGGTCAAATCGCGTTTTCGTAAACCCCTCTAATACTTCCAACTTACGCTAGTCGAGTTTCAAGACGTCAATATCAAGGAATGGCTCCTTGTCCATGATATTTGGCTTTACGAAGTCGGAATAATTCCGTTAATCGTCGCCATTTGTCAAATTGC
>JAGWBC010000187.1 GCA_021296115.1 Anaerolineae bacterium
GCGCATTATCTGCGCATGAAAGACATCCGCGAGGGCATCGAGGAAGAAAACTCGATTGAAGATTTCCCGCAGCCGCACGTGTTGGGGCGCGGCCTCTACGGGTCCGTGGCGCTCTTTGCCGTGGACGAATTTTTCCTGGAAGTGCTGATGGAGCGCGCGCCGGGCACCACTGCCAATCCCACCGTATCCATCGCCCGCAAAGCGCTGGCTATCCTGGACGGCGCTCGCGAATAATCCGTCTGCCTTCCAAGCCGCGCCGTGATATAATTCGCGCCACATCTACGCAAAGGAGCGAATTATGTCACCCATGCCCCGGTATCGCAGCTGGCAGTTGGCGGCGATGGAGAAGAATATGCTCAACATTGAGCATATCGTTTCGACGATCAGTGATCGTGGAGTATTCGACAAACGAGACGGCGGCGATGGCTGGACCATTTCGGAGGTCCTTGGTCACCTCGCCGATACCGATAGCTACTTCCTGGCGCGGGCGCGGGCGCTCGCCGAGGGCGGAGAGCCACCGCAATCCTCCGGCCGCAGCGTGGACGAACGGGTCAAAGAGGCAGGCTACGCAGAGCAGGACGCCATGGAGCTGCTGCAGAGGTGGCTAAAAACCAGCGCTGCTTACCACGAATATCTGTCGTCCTTGCCTGACGATGAGGAACTCTGGGAGCGCCCGGGCCGCGATGCCGACGGCGGCGGCTTCACACTCAACGACCAGATCATCCTGAGCGCCTATCACGACCTCGATCACTTGCACCAGATTGTGAAGATTATTCGGGGAATGTGATTCGCAATTTCTGTGCACCAAATTTGAAAGCGCATTTATGCAGCAATCGCCCCAGCCCCTAGCCGAGCGCATCCGCCCGCGCGACCTGAGCGGCTTCATCGGCCAGTCGCACCTGGTAGGCGTCGGCAAGCCGCTGCAGCGCGCCCTGCAGCAGCGCGCCGTGCCCAGCATGATCTTCTGGGGGCCGCCCGGCGTCGGCAAAACCACGCTGGCCCGCATGATCGCCGCGGTGACTGAGAAACCCTTTTACAATTTGTCGGCGGTTTCCGCGGGCAAGGCAGAACTCCGCAAAATCGTCGAGTCAGTACAGTTTCCCGGCCGGGACCGGCGCAGCCAACCGAGCCTCTTCGCCGCGCCGGAAGCGGCTGACACGCCCGACTCCGTCATCCTCTTTCTGGATGAGATTCACCGTTTCAATAAAGCGCAGCAAGATTTCCTGCTGCCTTACGTCGAGGACGGCACCATCACGCTCATCGGCGCGACCACGGAGAATCCCAGCTTTGAAGTCATCTCGGCGCTGCTATCGCGCATGCAAGTCTTCACGCTGAATCCGCTTACGGTCGTGGAGATTCAGCAGATTATCGCTCGCGGAGCCGCCGCGCTTGGGGTCGACATCGAGGCTGAGGGCATCGGTTTCCTGGCCAACTACGCCAACGGCGATGCCCGCGCCGCGCTCAACTTGCTGGAAAACGCCAGCCGTCTGTATCAGGCGGATACCATCAGCGCCGAGCAATTGCGCGAGACCTTGCAGTCCAAACACCTGCGCTACGACAAGACCGGCGAGGAGCATTACAACACCATCAGCGCCTTCATCAAGAGCATGCGCGCCAGCGATGTCGACGCCGCGCTCTATTATTGCGCCCGCATGATCGACAGCGGCGAAGACCCCAAGTTCATCGCCCGCCGCATGGTGATTTTCGCCAGCGAAGACATCGGCATCGCCGACTCAAACGCGCTGACCGTCGCCAATGATGTCTTCCGCGCCGTCGAGACTATCGGCCTGCCCGAATGCCAATTCAATCTGGCGCATGGCGTGGTCTATCTGGCGAGCGCCGGCAAGGATCGCGCCGCTGGCAAAGCCTACTTCGACGCGCTGGCGGATGTCGCGGACTTGGGCAACTTGGCGATCCCGCTGCATATCCGCAACGCGCCGACGCAGCTCATGCGCGAGCTGGGATACGGCCAAGGCTTGCTGCCGGAGGAGATCAAAGGCAAGCGCTACTTCCGCGGCGGCTGAGACGGCGCAGCCACCCAGCCCGGACTATCAATCGCATCCAGTGCCTCACGCTGAACACCTGACTCAAAAGCGTTATATGTCCGCGGCCGGTAACAGACAATGTCATAAACTGTCGTCATCATCGCAAAACTCTGTTGTTTAACCGGTTTTCTCGTGCTAGAGTAGTGGCGCTCCAACACCGAAACTCGGTAGTCGCTTGACTTAGGTAATCGACCGGGATCTTTGCTCGGATCTGCTCCCATTCCGCACCGAGATAAGAATAGTGAGCAAATAGACCTCTGGACAGCGTCGGCCCCCCAGAAGCACCGTAAATCGAATTTGCCGGACCAGCGCCTTTTCTGGCCGGAAAACGCCCGTAATTTGCGCGAATATATTATCGTGTGTAAAAAATCAGCGTTTACTCACGAGAAAGAGCGAGGACAAGGCAGCCATGAGCGCAGTAATCGTCAGCAGCGCGGAGGGGCCCGCCACCATCATCGCCGATACCAGCCACAGGCAATTCGACATCCTGATCGACTTGATCGCCGAGAATCTGGCGCCCTCATCGCAGCGGGTCTACCGGCATACATATCAGCAGTGGCGTGAGTTCACGCTACAAAAGCAACTCGATGTCTTCGATCTCAGCTACGAGAATGTCGTGGCTTTCCTGAACAGGCGCGAGTTGGCCGGCGCCACCCGCCACGCCTGGAAAGCGCATATGCTGCGCCTGCTGGATTGGCTGGAGGAATTCCCGACCGGGAGCGATTGGTATGGGATGCAGCGGCGACTGCTGTTCAAATTCCTCAAAGGGGCGCGGATGGAGAGCGCTGGCGGCAAAGAGCGGATCGCGGCCATAGCGGAAATCACCGATGAGACCATCTAGTCGCTGCATGCCCTGTGGGAGGCGCAGACTGGCGCTTACGACCATATCTTTCCCACCATGACCGCCGGTTACAATCCGAGCTTCTATATCAATGAGGCGATGAATGCCGAGACGATTGTGCGGATGGTGGGCGGGAGTGGACGGCGCATCGGGATTGAGCGTTTGTCGGCGCACGACCTGCGGCGGACGCATATCACCTTGGCGCTGAACAACGGCGCCCCCTTGTCAGAAATGCAGGCGCAAGCCGGTCATGCCAACGCCGCTACCACGCTGCTTTATGCCCGGCCGGCAGAAGCCAAGACCCGGCGGTGTTGAGGACGGGTCATGGGCAAAGGATGGTATCGCCTAGGCTGGGCGCCACTCGGGTCGAGGCAAGGGCGCCCGGCCCTTACAATGTAGATTATCGGGGCAACGCGGGTTGAGTCGGCGCCCTTTATGTTTGCACACCGGGCGATTGCGAGTAGCTAAGCGTCAGGCGAACCGATGGCGTTCGACACGCATTGAGACTGGCAAACGTTAAGACGAAGCAAAGGATTAGAATTCCATGATTTCAATCCGACTAATCGGTATCGCGCGTTTGGTGCTCCTCATCGCGGCCTGCGCCCTGTAGACGGCGACAGGGTCACCGGCGCAGGCGTCAGTCTGTGCCCTGGCCGATCACATCCGGTCAGCAAATACGAATACCGCCGTCGGAATTTGCCCGGCGGGGACGAGCCATGATATACTTCATGCGTCTTTGAACTGTCCGCAGCATTGACATTATTGCCGCCGGTCGGCGATTCTCCCGCATCGTTGCGTTGCCAGCCGCGGTGTCTCACTTAATGTAATGCGGTTTTGTATTCGATGTACTTAGAAGGAGGAAAGAGCATGTCAAAAAGAAGAGGTATTTCAAGACGGCGCTTCTTGCAGTCAACCGGTGCGGGGCTCGCTTCGCTGGCTTTGGCGGGCGCGTCGAGCAGCAGCTTGCTGGCGCAGGGCAACACGCTTCAATTTTATGGCTGGGACTTTCAGCCGGATACCATTCGCCAGCATCTGGACAACTACACGGCGCAATCCGGTACGCCGGTTGAGTTAAATATCATCCCCAACGTCGGCTACTCCACCGGTCTGCAGACCAAGATCCTCGGTGGCGTGCACATGGACGTCTATTACAACTTCAAATACAACTCCACGCGCTTCTTCAACGCCGGCTGGGCGCGGCGCATGGACGATCTGCCGGATGCCGATGAAGTCATGGGCGAGATGTTCGCCAGCTCGGTGCCGTCCTACACCACGCCGGAGGGCCAACTGATCAGCATGCCCTATTTCAGCGCGGTGCATGCGCTGCATTACAACCAGCGCCTGCTGGCCGCTTCCGGTTTCGATGCGCCGCCGGAGACCAAGCAAGACCTCTACGACCAGTGCGCCAAGCTCAAGGAAGACGGCATCGACGCGCCTTACCTGGCATACTGGATCAAGGAATTCTGCGAGGAATATCTCCAGGTCTACCTGCTGTCCGAAGGCGTCACGCCCTTCTCGCCCGCCGGCGAACCTGCCTTTGCTGACGATTCCAAGACGGTTGACGTCTTCGAATGGTGGCAAGCCATGTTCCAGGACGGGATGACTTCGCCGACCCAGCTGACCGATCAGCCGGGCGAGCAGATGACGGCCATGCAGAACGGCACATCGGCCTTTTACGTCTTGCATCACTATTTCTTGAAGTTGATGAACAGTGGTGGAGGCCCAGAAGTCGAGAACCTGCGCATAGCGGGCCGTATGCCCGGTTCCAGCGGCCAGACTTTCCAGATGGGCGAAGTCGTGCAAATGTCCGACGGACCCAATGTCGACAGCTCCTGGGATCTGGTCAAATTCTACACCTGGAAAGACGCCAACGGCGAACGTTCGGTGCACAAGTCATGGGCAGCGGCGGCCGCTCTGGGCGCGCCCTATCCCGACTTCTACGACGATCCCGAAGTGCAAGCCAACTACGGCGACTACTACGACTTCGACATGATTAAGGATATGTTCGCCAACAACTCTGACGTTGTGCAAGCGCGGAACCAGCCCTGGTACAGCGAATTCCAGACCCATGTCGGCGACGAAATCCAGCGCATGCTCCAGGGCAACCTGGCGCCGGCCGACGCCGTAACCAGCCTGGCGGACAAGGTAGTGGAATTGCGCGAGCAGTACTCGTAAGCCACCCAGCTTTCGGCTGATATTGACTCAGCATGATTGACCTGGCAGACAGTTTGGGGCGCTGTGTCCCGGGCTGTCTGCCTTGTCACATTCCTCTACAGAGACGAGGACCCGACTTTGGCGACGGCAGAATTGAGCAAATCCGCAGCGCAAGCGCGTAAACACTGGGACCGCAAGTGGATCCCTTATGTCTTGCTGGCGCCGGCCCTGATCACCATCTTTGTCATTATCCTCAGCCCCCTGGTCACGACTATCGCTTACAGCTTCTCCAATATCGACCTGATCCGCGATCGCACCACCTTCATCGGCCTGGACAACTATATTGAGCTATTCAGCAGCCGTCTCTTCTGGAAGGCGCTGGAAGTCAACTTAAAGTTCGCCGCTATTGTCGTCACCGTTCCAACCCTGATCGGCCTCTGCTTTGCCCTGCTGCTGGTCGAGAACTTCATCGGCCGCAGCATCGGCCGTACGCTCTTGATCTTGCCCTGGGCGCTACCCTGGATCGTCGTCGGCTTGCTGTGGAATTGGCTGGTCAATGCGCAGTTTGGCGCGCTGAATGGCTTGCTCTACACCTTGGGTTTGATAGACAAGTACATCCCCTTCATGGCCGACGAAGACCTGGCGCTGGTCTTCACAGCCTTGGCTTCCGCCTGGCGGCAAACGTCCTTCAGCGCCATCTTGCTGTTGGCGGCGCTGCAGACAATTCCAGAAGACCTGTACGACGCCGCAAAAGTGGACGGCGCCGGAATGAGAGCGCGCTTTCGCTTCATCACATTCGCCTGGCTGCGGCCCACGCTGACGATTGTTCTGCTCTACAACGTGGTCCTGGGTTTCCTGCAGTTTGACGCCGTCTGGATTATGACGCAGGGCGGGCCAGGCGATGCGACCATGCTCATCTCGGTGCTGCTCTATCGCTATACATTTATCAATTTTGACCTGGGTATGGGCGCCGCGGTCTCGAATGTGCTGGGTTTGATCACCATGGGGGTCGGTCTGATCTTTGTGCGTCTGATTTATCGGTCGCAGGGGACATACGCCTAGGGCAACTCTATGAGCTACTCCTATGGTAAATACTGGCACATTATCATCCGCAGTTTGGCGACATATATCGCTTTCTTCTGCCTGTTGTTCTGGGTGGGGTTCCCGGTTTATTACATGCTGATTACGAGTTTTATGTCCGCGCCCGAGCTCGGCGCCAAACCACCAAACTGGATACCGAAGCAGCCTACCATTGCTAACTACCAAGAGGTCGTGATGGGCGAGACGGCCGTTCGCGGCGAGCATCGCTCGCACGGCGAGTTTTCCCGCATGATGCCCGCCTTGCTCAACAGCACCATTGTATCGGTGTTGGTGGTTTTCTTAAATCTCATCATCGGCGGGATGGCTGCATACGCCTTTTCCCGCTTTGACTTTCGCCTGGCGCGGATCGCCTATCTCGGCGTCTTGATGACACGTGTCTTGCCTGCTCTGAGCCTGATCGTGCCCTTGTTCATCATTCTGCGAAAACTAGCTTTGATCAACACGATCTGGGCGCTGGTTCTCACTTATACGATTTTCATTTTGCCGCTGACCATCTGGATTCTGCGCGAATACTTCGACACACTGGCGCGCGATATCGAGGAAATGGCGCTGATCGACGGCGCCACACGCTGGCAAGCCTTTCGCATGGTGGTGGCGCCCCTGGCCGTGCCCGGGCTGATCGCGGTCGGCGTTATGTCCTTCATGGAAGCCTGGAGCGAATTCTTCTTCGCGCTCACGCTCACAAATTCGCTCACTTACCCGCCTTTATTGATGTCTTATCGCAATCTGGCGCAGGTTAACTGGAACGGGCTGGCGGCGGCGACCACCATCGGCGTCATACCGCCGGTTACGGTAGCATTTGTCTTTCAGCGCTACCTGGTGCGCGGCTTGAGCGAAGGTGCAGTGAAAGGATAGCAGACAGTGTCGGTCATCCGCGGCGGCCTGCATTCCGGCATTGTGCGCAAGATAGCGACCTATTTGGCGTTTTGCTGCTTGCTCTTTTGGGTGGGTTTCCCAGTCTACTATATGCTGATCACCAGCATAATGCATCCACACGAACTCGGCGCCAAACCGCCACACTGGATACCACCCGAACCAACCGCAGACAATTACCGCGAGGTTATCATCGGCAAATCCGGCGAAGGCGGCGGCTACGGTTCCACGACCGAATTCACCCGCATGATGCCGGCGCTGCTGAACAGCACCTTCGTCTCCGTCACGGTGGTGCTGCTGAATCTGCTTATCGGCGGGATGGCCGCTTACGCCTTTTCGCGCTTCAGTTTTCGACTCTCGCGCGCTGCCTACTTCGGCATTTTGATGACGCGCGTACTGCCGGCGCTCAGCCTGATTGTGCCGCTGTTTGTCATCTTGCGTAAGCTGAAACTGGTCAACACGCTCGGGGCGCTGATTCTCACTTATACGATCTTCATCTTGCCGCTGACCATCTGGATCCTGCGCGAGTATTTCGACACGCTGGCGCGCGATATTGAGGAGATGGCGCTGATCGACGGCGCCACGCGCTGGCAGGCCTTCCGCATGGTGGTGGCGCCGCTGGCGGTGCCGGGCATCATTGCAGTCGGCGTCATGTCCTTCATGGAAGCCTGGAGCGAATTCTTCTTCGCCTTGACCCTTACCAACTCCTTGACTTATCCGCCCTTGCTGATGTCATTTCGCAACCTGCACCAGGTCAATTGGAACGCGCTGGCGGCCGCCACGACACTGGGTGTCTTGCCGCCCGTGATTGTGGCTTTTGTATTCCAACGTTATCTGGTGCGCGGCCTCAGCGAAGGCGCCGTGAAAGGATAAGCTGCGTGGGAGTTCGCTTAGGCGTCATCGGCGCGGGAATCATCGCCAAGTCCTTCATGGAAGCGGCGCCTGCTGTCGCCGAGTTGGAGGTCGCGGTCATCTGCGATATTGTGGAAGACGCCGCCCGCGTCCTGGCCGAACCGCTGAACATCGCCTGGGAGACCGACTACCGCGCGATCCTGCAAGACGACTCGATAGAAGCGCTCTACATCGCCCTGCCCCATCACCTGCATGAAGAAGTCACCATCGCCGCTGCTGAAGCGGGCAAGCACATTCTGCTGGAAAAGCCGATGGCCAATTCGCTGGCGGAGGCCGATCGCATGTTGGTGGCGCAGCGGCAAGCCGGCGTCAAGCTGATGATCGGCTTCACTCATCGCTTCCACTCCGAGTTGGAAACCGCCAAGCGGCTGATCGATGCCGGCGAATTGGGGCGCTTGACCCTGGCCATCGACGTGATGACCACCGGCGGCGTCATCCCCGATTGGTTCTGGCAGAAGTCGCAGGCCGGCGGCGGCGTCCTGCACGTCAACGGCGCGCACAGCTTCGACCGGTTGCGCTGGCTGATGGGCTCGGAGATCGTTGAAGTCTTCGCCTACAGCGACACCTTCGACCCGCGCAAGACGGTCGAGGACAGCACGGTCGTGGCCCTGCGTTTCGCCAATGGCGCCATGGGCGCCACCGTGCACAATTGGGTGACCGATGTGGCCGTACCCTTCAAATGCGACCTGGATATCCACGGCGCCGACGGCGCCATTCGCATCGACACCTGGAACGCGCTCGAGTTCTCCAATGCGAGCCACACCTGGGTGCAGCGCCGCGAACGCGATGACATGTTCCAGAAGGAAATCAGCGAGTTCGTCAGCGCCATCACGGAAGACCGCGACCCCTGCGTGACCGGTGAAGACGGCCGGCGCAGCCTGGCCTGCGTACAAGCCGCATACGAATCGGCACGTACGGGATTACCAGTGACACTGATCGATTAAATTGGAGGATTGAGCAATGGCAAAAAAAGTACGGACGATCACGGGCGATGTGCCGCCGGAAGCGCTGGGGCCGTGGATTGGGGTGATTTGCTGGGGCGGCCCAAAGTGCAAGACTTCGACCGAGAGGAAATGGTTGAGCGCATGGTCGCCAAGATGGACGCGCTTTACGAATCCGGCATCGGAGCGATGACGGAATGCACGCCCATCGGCACCGGGCGCTATCTGGATCTGTATTTCGATGTGGCCCGCCGCAGCCAGGTCAAGCTGATCTGCTCGACCGGCTTCTTCCATGAATCCTGGGCGCCTATGCATATCTACGCCCAGCTGATGGACATTGACCAGATGGCGGCACTCTTCGTCCGCGAGATCAATGAGGGCATGGGCGACACGCTGCTCAAAGCCGGCTTGATCAAATGCGCCACCGGCGAGGGCCAGATTTCGGCCAAAGAGGAAGAAGTATTGCGCGCCTCTTCCCGCGCCCACAAAGCCACCGGCTGCCCCATCATCACCCATACCACCGACGGCCTGGGGCCGGAGCAGCTCGATATCTTCGAGTCGGAAGGCGTCATGCCCGAGGAAGTCATCATCAGTCATATCGGCTGCCAGCCCGATCCCATCACGGGCTCCGAGGCGGTGCTCAGACGCGGCGCCAACGTCAGCATGGACCGCATCGGCATGGTCGGCGCGTTTTTTGAAGACGACCATTGGCTCGAGGTAGTTGGCAACGCCATCAAGAAGGGTTATGTCGACCAAATCATGCTCAGCCACGACGCGGCGGTATTCGCGCACGGCTACGAAGCGGCCTCCGGCGATGATGTCTGGGACGATTACACCTATGTCTACAGCAAATTCGTGCCCAAGCTGCAGCAGGCGCACGGCGTCACTGACAGCCAGATCGAGACCATGTTCGTGACCAACCCGCAGCGGGTCCTGGCTTATTGATGGCGATGAACAAGATCGAGCTCGATACGCCGGCGCTGATTGTCGATATCGACAAGCTCAAACATAACATCCGGGACATGGCGGACTTCGCCGCGAACCAGGGCATTCAGTTGCGGCCGCACGCCAAAACGCATAAAACGCCCGAGATCGCCGCGCTGCAGCTGGGAGCGGGCGCGGTCGGCTTGACCGTGGCCAAGCTCAGCGAAGCGCGAGATCCTGGTGGCTTATCCGCTGGTGGGCGAGAGCAAACACCGCCGCCTGATTGAACTCTGTCGGCGCGCCAATATCACCACCGTGGTCGACCACCCGGACATCGCCGAGGGGCTTTCGCGTTTGATGAGCGCGGCAGGGCTTCAGCTGCCGGTCATGGTCGAAGTCGATACCGGGCTCACGCGTTGCGGCGTTCAACCGGGCGCCCCCGCCCGCGACTTGGCGCATCAAATCGCGCGCTTGCCGGGCTTAAGATTCGCCGGCTTGTTGACTCACGAGGGGCATGCGCAGGTGGCCGGCGCGCCCGATCAAGTACGCGCTGCCGGTCTATCCGCCGGGCAGATGATGGCGGAAACGGCTGAACTAATCCGCAAGTCGGGGCTGGAGGCGCCGATCATCTCGGTCGGCTTGACCGCCACCGCCAAGATCACCGCGACCGTCGCCGGCGTCACCGAGACGCGCCCGGGCATCTACGTCTTCTACGACCGCAGCGAAGTGCTGCACCGGGTCGTCCCGCCGGAGCGCTGCGCCGCGACTGTGCTGGCCACGGTAGCGACGCGCCCCACCGCCGATCGCATCATCCTCGATGCGGGCACAAAGGCGCTGACCAGCGACCGCGCCGGTGTCTCACCGCCGGTTGCTGGCCACGGCATCGTCGTTGATCACCCCGATTGGGACTTAAACAGCTTGAGCGAAGAGCACGGCGCCACGAGCATCCCGGCCGACGATCCGGTACGAATCGGCCAGCGCGTTGAAATCATCCCCAATCACATCTGCCCCGTGATCAACCTCTTCGACAGCATGTATATCACGCAAGGCGAGCGCGTCATCGACCAGTGGGCAGTGGCGGCGCGCGGCAAATCGCAGTAAAGGCGGGCCACATGAAAAAACACAAATTGGGCATCATTGGCTGCGGCTGGATCGCGCCCTTTCACGTGCAAGCGCTGAACCGGCTGAGCGATCGGGTTGAAGTGCTCTGGGCCGCCGACCCCGATCAAGCCCGCGCCGAGGCGATCGCGGCCATGTTGGCGTCCCAGGATGTCGCGGTGCTGGCCGATTACCGCGACGGTCTGGACAGCGTCGATACGGTGTCGATATTGGCGCCGCATCACTTGCACCATCCCATCACGCTGGATGCGCTGCGGGCCGGCTGTCATGTGCTACTGGAAAAACCCTTCGCGCTCACGCTGGAAGAAGCCGATGAGATGATCGCCGAATCCGAGGCCCTGGGTAAAACGCTGATGGTCGCCCTGCCGCATCGCTACCGCAAAAGCACGCAAGCATTCAAACAGATCATTGTGGGCGGCGACTACGGGCCGCTCTTCATGCTCGACGGCTTCATGGACGAGGACAATCGCGAATACATCACCGGCGGCTGGTTCGTCAAGAAAGCCACCTTGGGCGGCGGTGTATATTTTTCCGCTTCGGCGCATCTGATCGATGTCATGC
>JAGWBC010000188.1 GCA_021296115.1 Anaerolineae bacterium
GCACAACATCTCTTATGTTGCCGACCGAGCATTGCTGCGTTTCTTTTTAGCCTGGACCAACACATCGACAGACAATTATGCATACTCGCTTCAGTTTTTTGACGACGCCGGACAGAAGGCGCTGCAGGACGACAAGGTGATCAGCCGTCAACTGCTGGAGGTTCACGAGATTGATACCTCGTCACTGCCTGAAGGCACATATTCGATTCAGCTGATCGTTTATGATTTCGAGACGCAAGTCAACCAGGGCGGCACGTTTAGCGACAGCGGTCAAAGTTTTTCGCGAGAGTTTGAAATTGCCCGGATTGAAGCTAGGCCATGACCGATCCGCGTGTTGCGCCACGAGTCGCGGAAGCGACTCCGCGACAACATTAGCTATCCCAAAGGATTCTACCGTCGGTCATCCTCCGATTTGGAATCTGCCGACTTCCACATCCCGCTGGAACCGATGCTGTGGTCCAAAGATGATCCCCGGCTGGCCTTCCAAAGACTGCCTGTCATAGACAATTAGCTTCACGTCATACTCGCCTGCCGACAAAGATGAAACGTCAATGTCTTCAACATAAAAACCTATATCGGTAATCACAGTGTCGGTTTGAGCATCGACCTTTGTTCCGTCCTGATTAAATATCTGGAGTGAATAAGCGTAGTCTCCATACATTGTCTGTGGCCACCACAAATATACAGTTAGCTTATCCGAATGTAGTTCAACAGAGATAAATCGAAGTACGCTGCCGTTGTCATAGTGAATGTGAAGGGAAGATGAAGCCGCTGCAGTCAGCATCTTGCAGGGAATGTCTTTCGGCCCGAATAGTTCGATCACAGATTTGCTCTTTTCGAGATATCGTCCACATGACTTGTAGTATTTTTGAAAGCCAGCCGTAAATGAGCTCATGCTTTCTAAATCGGTTTGTTCGGGGTTATATACCAGCCAGACTCGGAATTTCCAGAAGGCCATGCTTTCTATTGTGCCGTAATTCTGGTCCGAACTCTGTACCGCAGGCTGACCATCGCTGTTTACCCATATATGGTTCAGTCCGCTCCAACGGCCCAAAAACTGGTCATAATACTGAAATACAGCGGGATATACGCTTGCGTCCGGATGAAAGCTAAGGATGTAATCGCCCGGCTCCGGGTCGATTTTGCTTTCGTAGAGAAGGTCTTGATAGGGTGGCGTTTTGTGAAGATTTAGAGTCAGCCAATTGGTGTAGAGCAGCAGCTGGTCAGACCGGGAATAAGCGGCGAAAGCTGCGATCCACAAGATTAGGAAGGGAATGCGAAGAAAACGCCAATGGGGTACCCGGTTCAGACCTATCGCAAGCGCGCAAGCCCAAGGCAAAGCCAAAATGAGCGTGTATCTGATACGCCGGGCTATCAGCAGCGGAGCGAATTCGTTGCCGATTAGCATCAGCAGGAAAATCGTAGACACGACAATAAGGATGTACTGCTGGGATCGATTGAGCAGTCTGAAATTCGCAGCGGCCACAACGCCAATGACGGGCACAAGCAAGGGCAGGCCGTTAGTGTAAATCGAAGCGAGCGCCGATGCCGACTCGAAAAACGACAGCGCGTCGCTAGCGGGAACTGCCCTGCCTGCCAACCCCTCAATGAAAACAGGCAGCCAGGGCGCAAACAGCAGGCCCGCGACTGTCGCGGCCAAACATATCTGGAGCCAACGCCTGTTCTTGGACGCGAAGAAGAGATGATACACGCCTACCGCCCCGAGCAAGATCGTCCCGAAGTAGTGCACCCACAAAATCGCGGCAGAGGAAACGATGAATGCTAGCCACAGCCGGCGCGAAACCTGGCGCTCCGTTGACAAAACCCGCCAATAGCTCCAGAGGACCGCTATCGACAAGGTCGGGAGCAATGAGTAAAGCCTAACGGTGTAGGTGTAATACACCACAAACGCGATAAAAGTAGCCAGAATCGTAGCGTCCATGGCCGTTTCCGGCTTTCCGGTCGAGAGCGCGAGTCGATAGGTACAAACAAGCGCGAAAAGGCCGATGAAAACGGAGAGAAGGCGCAGGGTGAACAAATCCAGCCCGGTAAAGCGGCTCCAAAGATTCAGCAGAACGAAGTATCCGGGCGCATGATCCTGCCTGGTTTTGTCGATAACTGATTCGATTGTTTCGGCAATGCTATTGATGGGGCCATTCTGCGAAGTCGATAGATGCTTGATTGAGTCCCAATCGTCGAGAGTTGCCGGATGCGATTTGAGGCTGGAAACGCCAAACACATACAGTAGCGCCAAGCACAGCCCAATAATTGCGAAATGTCTCCAGGACCTCAGCGTCTTACTTCCCTGCACGTTTTCTCCTACTGGACCACCCTGCTCACGATAAAATATTCGCATTCGCTCGCCCATGAGAAGCGCATACCAAAGTAACATTCTTGCTGATTCGAGACATTCTTGCCTGCGCAACAGCGACCATACCACATTCATCTGAACATACACATGTCCTGATGCCGAGTGCATAATTCCACATTGGCAACAGCAACCTCGCTGATGCGGAGCACAGCGGCGAACTGTCGAGCGAAAAAGGCATGGCCGACAAGGCGAGTCTCGTTGCCCAAACGCGCGCCACCCTATGACCAACGCAGTCGCTGTGCGAGGACCAGTATGTCGAGGACAGCAAAGGATACCCGTTACGCAAGTTCGCCCGATATTTGACAGCGGAATCTCGCTGGGATAATCTCACGCTTAGGCGGCTTCGTCTCTTGATATTAGGCTGCCTGAACAGATTGGTATTCTCGATTACCGGGCTGGGCCACACTTAATTATCATTGCGGAATAGATGGCGGGCGATGCTTGCTTATTTTGTCAGACGTTTGCTTTATATGGGGATCGTGCTGCTTATGGTCTCGATCCTTTCGTTCTATGTCATCAACCTGCCGCCCGGCAGTTGGATCCAGAATTACGCTTCCGAACTGGAGGCATCCGGCGATATGGTTGATGATGCGGAACTCGAATTCCTGTACCTGCGCTACGGGCTCGACCGCCCCCTGCACGAACAATACATTCGCTGGATTATTCCGCTAGTGACGGAAGGCGACTTCGGCCAGTCCTTTGAATGGAATCAGCCGGTATGGCCATTGATCAAAGAGCGTCTATTCCTGACGATGACCGTGTCGCTGGCGTCGATTATTTTTGTATACGTGGTTTCGATTCCGATCGCCCTGTATTCGGCCATCAATCAGTATTCAATCGGCGATTATTTCTTCTCCTTCATGGGCTTGATCGGCCTGGCAACGCCGAATTTTCTCATTGCGCTGGTGCTGATGATCATCATGCTGCGCGTATTCGGCGTGACGCCGGGCGGCTTGTTTTCGCCGGAATACCTGCGCGCCCCCTGGAGCCTGGCGAAATTCTGGGATATGTTGACGCATCTGCCGGTGCCGGTTGTCGTCATCGGCACGGCGGGCACAGCCGGCTTGATCCGCATTCTCCGCGCTCAGCTGCTGGACGAATTCCAGAAGCAGTACGTGATCACGGCGCGGGCCAAGGGCTTGCGCGAGCGCTTCCTCATCATCAAGTATCCCTTGCGCATGGCCTTCAACCCCATCGTTAGCAGCATCGGCAGTCTGCTGCCGCAAATTGTTTCGGGCTCCGCCATCGTCTCCATCGTCCTGGGTCTGCCCACGACCGGCCCGCTCTTGCTGCGCGCCTTGATCGCGCAGGATACCTACGCCGCCGCCAGCATGCTCTTGATGCTCAGCGTCCTGACTGTGGTGGGCGTTTTTATATCCGACTTGCTGCTCATGTGGCTTGATCCCCGCATACGTTACGAAAGGGGCAATTAGTGAGGCCTGAGCCCAAGGGCGAGGTCAGCCGCCTGGAAGTCGACGAGCTGCTGAATTACGAGATACTTTCGCAGCGGCAATTAGTCTGGCGCAAGTTCAAACGTCATCGCGTGGCCTATTTCTGCTTTCTGTTCCTGATCCTGTTTTACGCCCTGGCGATTTTCGCCGAGTTTTTCGCGCCCTATGGCGCCTTTACGCGCGACACCGATTTCTTGTACGCGCCGCCGACGCCGATCCACTTCGTCGATGAAAGCGGCGCATTCAGCCCCCGCCCCTTCGTTTACAAGATCATCAGCGAGCTGGATCTCAACACCTTTCGCCGCGAATATGTCGAAGACAAGAGCGAGACCTTCCCCTTGAGATTCTTCGTGCGGGCGGAACCCTATCGCTTGCTTGGCTTTATCGATACCGATATCCATCTCTTCGGCGTCGATGAGGGCGGCGTACTCTTCCTCTCCGGCACTGACGGCCTCGGGCGGGATCTGTTCAGCCGCATGCTCTTGGGCGCGCGCACTTCGCTCTTTGTCGGTTTGCTGGGGCTGGCGATCGGCTTCGCGCTCGGCTTGATCTTCGGCGGCATCTCCGGCTATTATGGCGGCGGCGCCGATATGCTGATCCAGCGGATGATTGAGTTCCTGCAGTCGCTGCCGACACTGCCGCTCTGGATGGCGCTGGCTGCGTTGGTGCCGCCGGAATGGACGCAGATTCAAGTCTACTTTGGCATCTCGCTGGTGCTGGCGACAGTCGGCTGGACCGGCCTGGCGCGTGTTGTCCGCGGCAAACTAATCAGCTTGCGCGAGGAAGACTACGTGCTGGCGGCGAAGCTCTCCGGCTTGTCGGAGTTCGCCATCATCACGCGGCACCTTTTGCCCGGCTTCCTCAGCTATCTCATCGTGCATCTGACGCTGGCGATACCGCATATGATCCTGGGCGAGACCGCGCTGAGCTTCCTCGGTTTGGGCATTCAGCCGCCGGCCGTCAGCTTGGGCACACTGCTGCAAGATTCGCAGAATGTGCAGACGGTGACGATCAATCCCTGGCTGCTTTATCCGGGCGCGGTGGTGGTCGCCATCGTCATCGCCTTCAACTTCCTGGGCGATGGCCTGCGTGACGCCGCCGACCCCTACAAGCATATTTAAGGCGCCGCCATGACCGACATGCTGCTGCAAGTGGAAGCGCTAAAGAACCATCTGCCTTTGGAAGAGGGCTTGCTGAAAGCCGTCGACGGCATTAGCTTCACCATCCGCCGCGGCGAGACCATGGGCCTGGTCGGCGAGTCCGGCTGCGGCAAGAGCATGGCCGTGAATACCATCATGCGCCTGGCGCCCAACTTCGCCCAGATCGAGGGGGATGTCACTTACTTCCCGGCCCGCGGCGCCCCGATCAATATCACCAAGCTCGATCCTTTCGGGCCCGAGATTCGCGCTATCCGCGGCGGCGAGATCGCCATGATCTTCCAGGAGCCGATGACATCGTTTTCGCCCTTGCACACCATCGGCAATCAGATCACCGAAGCCATTCGCATTCATCGTACCGATGACAAAAAACAGGCGTCCAAAATCGCCATCGACTTGCTGCAACGAGTCGGCATGTCCAATCCGATGCAGCGCATGAACGAATACCCGCACCAGCTCTCGGGCGGTATGCGCCAGCGCGCCATGATCGCCATGGCCTTGTCATGCGAGCCGCAGCTCTTGATCGCCGATGAGCCGACAACCGCGCTTGATGTCACGGTGCAGGCGCAAGTTTTGCAGCTCATGCGCGACTTGCAGAGCGAGTTCGGCATGTCGATTCTCTACATCACGCACGACCTGGGCGTGATCGCGCGCATGGTGCAGGTAGTGGCGGTGATGTACCTGGGCCGCATCGTCGAATTCACCGATGTCGACAGCCTCTTTTACAACGCCAAGCATCCATATACCGAAGCGCTGATCCAGTCGATCCCCAAGATCGGCAAGAAATCGCGCGCTCGCCTGGAGTCCATTCGCGGCGCCGTGCCGGTGCCCATCAACCGCCCCCGCCGCCATTGAGGGCCTGTGCAACCGCGTCGATCCGCCGCTGGTGCAGATCGAAGACGACCATGCCGTCGCCTGCTTCGTCTACCCGGAAGTCCTGGATGCCGTAGGCGAAAGCCTGCCGGAAAGCGCGGCCCATGCAGTCTGACGAGACCATCCTGCAAGTCAAGGCGCTGAAGAAGTATTTTCCCGTCGAGAAAGGCCTGCTGCGCCGGCAAGTCGGGCAAGTCAAAGCCGTCGATGATGTCAGCTTCGACATCAAGCGCGGCGAGGCGCTGGGCTTGGTCGGCGAATCCGGCTGCGGCAAGACGACCCTGGGACGCTGCGTCCTGCGCGCTATCGACCCCACCGCAGGCGAGATCACCTTGCGCAAGAGCGACGGCGCCACCGTTGACATCACTGCGCTCGACAAACAGGAACTTCGTCAACTACGCAAAGAAATGCAGATGGTCTTTCAAGATCCCTTCTCATCGCTGTCTCCGCGCATGACCGTGCTCGATATCATCGGCGAGCCACTGTGGGCGCAGGGCGTCCGCGGCCGGGAACTGGAAGACCGGGTTAGAGAGTTGGCCGATTTAGTCGGCTTGAATGTGGGCCATCTGAATCGCTATCCCAACGCCTTCAGCGGCGGGCAGCGTCAGCGCATCGGCATCGCTCGCGCCCTGGCTACGCATCCCGGTCTGATCGTCGCTGATGAACCGGTATCGGCGCTGGATGTGTCTATCCAGGCGCAGATTTTGAATCTGCTGCAAGACTTGCAGGAAAAACTAGGCCTGACCTATCTGTTCATCGCCCATGATCTCAGCGTAGTCGAGCATATCGCCGATCGCGTCGCCGTGATGTATGTCGGCAAAATCATCGAATTGGCGGATACGGAAGCGCTCTACCTCAATCCCCAACACCCCTACACTGAAGCGCTGCTGTCGGCCGTGCCGAAACCTGACCCGCGTCTGGAAGAGCAAGAAATTATCCTCAGCGGCGAGGTCGCCAACCCGGCCGACCCGCCCAGCGGCTGCTTGTTTCACCCGCGCTGCCAATACGCTCAGGATCGCTGCCGCCATGAGACGCCGGCGCTGGAAGAAATCGCGCCGGGTCACTTCGCCGCCTGCCATTTCTCATCAGAATTGGAATTGACCGGCGTGGCGATGTAAAGTTATGAGGTAGGCTTGCGGGCTATGCGCGCGGGCAAATGTAAGGCGCGAGTCGAGCAGAACAGGCTGAGAGGAGGCGTATAGACAGACGAGCACATAGATCCGAATTAAACGCAACATAATTTCATTCACTGGAGGACAGAGAGATGTCACAGTTTAACTATCGCAGGCTATTGAGCCTGATGCTTATCCTGATGCTGGCGCTGACGGCCTTTGGCGCAGCGGCGCAAGACGGCTACTCGTCGGCGGACAACCTCAGGACCTGGTCGCTGGACGCCTACGAAGCTGAAACGGGCAACACCATCGGCATGTTCAACGAAGCGCCGATGCTGGCGGACATGGTCGCGTCTGGCGATCTGCCCCCGGTCGAAGAGCGCCTGCCGGACCGCGGCGACATCATGGTCGTTCAGCCGCGCGAAGCCATCGGGAGCTATGGCGGCGAGATCACCTTCAACGCCACCAATCCCACGTCTTTTGGCAATACCGGTTTCACGGCTTGGGATCAGCACCTGACCGGTTTCTCGACCAACTGGGAGGTCGTCTTCCCCGAAGTCGCCAAGAGCGTCGAGCTGTCTGACGATCTGCTGACGGCCACCGTTACCCTGCGCAGCGGCATGAAGTGGAGCGATGGCGCGCCGGTCACGGCCGACGATGTCATGTTCTGGTACGAAGACATCATGCTGCACGAAGAATTGCCTAATATGTCGAATGCGCTCAAGCCGGGCGGCACGGCGCTGGTGGTCGAGAAGGTCGACGATATGACAGTCAACTTTGTCGCCGCGCAGCCCAACCCCGCCTTCCCCATCGTGGTCGCGCGCAGCGGCCAGGGCTTCCCGCTGGCGCCGCGTCATTACCTGCAGCAATGGCACGCCGACTATAACGAGGACGCGCAAGCGCTGGCGGATTCCGAGGGCTACGATACCTGGGCCGGCGCCTTCCAATTCCATATGAACGGCCAGACCGGGCAGAGCGACTTCGACCCGGATTTGCCGGTGGTCAAACCCTGGACGCTCGATCATGTCGATGACTTCGGCAACAAGTTCTACGTCCGCAACCCCTACTACTGGAAGGTCGACACCGAAGGCAACCAACTGCCCTATATCGATCGCCAGGTGCGCTTGCTGCTGGGCGAGGCGGAAGTGGTCATCCTCAACGTTCAGGCCGGCGCCATCGACTACGGCTTCTACAACCTGGAAGTCAGCGATCTGCCGGTATTGAAGGCCGGCGAGGCTGAGGGCGATTACACCACGATTCTCTGGCCCGCCGATCAAGGCGCGATGAGCAAATACCAGTTCAACATCACGGTCAACGACCCGGTCTTGAACGAAATCTTCAACGACTTGCGCTTCCGCCAAGCCATGTCGCTGGCGATCAACCGCGATGAAATCAACGAAGTGCTCTTCTTCGGACAGGCCGTCGCGCGTCAATGGGGCGTTTCTTCCGCCTCGGCTTTCTACGAGGACTGGATGGGCGGGCACTACGCCGAATACGACCCTGACGCCGCCAACGCCTTGCTTGACGAGATGGGCTTGGCCATGGGCGATGACGGCGTTCGTATGCGCCCGGATGGCGAGCCGTTGGCGATCGTGCTCTGGGACGCCATCAATCGCATCCCCATGTCAGAGCTGGTGGCTGAGTACTGGGAAGCCGTCGGCGTTGATGTCGAGATCAATCCGAGCACGCGCGAAGCTTTCAAGCAGGCGCTGTTGGCTAACGAAGTTCACGCTTCGACCTGGTTCGCCGATGTCGTCTCCGAGAAGGATATGTACCAGCGGCCTATCTGGCTGCGTCCGCCCTACGGCATTGACTCGACGCCGGTCGGCGGCGGGCTCGCCTGGCGGCAATGGTGGCTGTCCGGCGGCGAAGAGGGCGAAGAACCGCCCGAGTACCAAAAGGAGCAGATGCGGCTGGTCGATGAATGGCAACTGACCGCGATCGGCTCGGACCGCTATGTCGAGCTGGGTACGCTCCTGGTCGCCAACACCGTCCGCAATATCTACCACATCGGACCTGTAGGCGAGGCGCCCGAGGTCTTCATCCGTTCCAACCGCCTGCACAACTTCACGCCGGTGGAAGGCGTCGTCTACATCAGCCATCTCGAAAGCGGCCACTCCGATCAGTGGTACGTCAGCGAGTAGGCCAGCAAGACTAGTTTTCAGTGGGTTCGCGTTTACGCGCGGACCCATTTTCTTTGTAGAGCCCGCAAAATTGTTTCAGGAAAGCAAAGAGAGTCGCCCATGCAGTGGTCACAAATCAAGTTTCATCCCGAGCGGGCTCTGTCCTACCTCGGCAGCCCCAGCATCGTCCGTTTGCCCGATGGGGCGCTGCTGGCGTCGCATGATTATTTTGGCCTGGCCGGCTGCCCCAAGAATCACGAGAGCGAAGAAAGCCTGACGAGCATATACCGCTCTGAGGACGACGGCGCGTCCTGGGTCAATATCACCCACATCATGAATTGCTATTGGAGCAGCCTCATTATTCACGGCGGCGCCCTCTATATTTTTGGCACATCGCAGCAGTACGGTTCCATCGTCATCCGGCGCAGCGAAGACGGCGGCTTCACCTGGACGCACCCGCAGGACGAAGCGAGCGGCATTCTAGTGCGCGGCGGCTATCATCGTACGCCCCCGAATTACCACTGCGCGCCCGTGCCGGTCGTCGTTCACGAGGGCAGGATCTACAAAGCCTTTGAAGACTGCGATCCGCCGGTATGGGGCAACTTTCAGGCCAGCGTGATCTCGGCGCCTGCCGATGCCGACTTGCTAGACGCGGCCAACTGGACGCTGAGCAACAAGCTGCCCTTCGACCTTGACTGGCTGCCGGCCGGCTGGGACAGGCAGAAGGGTTCGCCGGCCGGCTGGCGCGAAGGCAATATCGTGGTTGACCCCGATGGCCAGCTCTGGGATATCATGACCTTTGAAGCCGGGTCAATCGCAGAGGAAAAGGTGGCGCGCTTGCGCATCACCGAAGAGGGCCGCCGGCTAACGTTTGATCCCGCGACCGGCTACATCGATTTCCCCGGCGCCAAAGCCAAATTCACCATCCGCCGCGAT
>JAGWBC010000189.1 GCA_021296115.1 Anaerolineae bacterium
GCTGAACGCCTCGTCTTTCCGTACCTTACGAATCTAGAATATGCTCAAGATAGCGTGGTTCGTCCATTCTTGCCAATCTCGATTGGTCTTGAAGGCAGTGTCGCGGATTCCCTGGCTTTGCTGGATACCGGCTCAGACTTAAATGTAATACCATTCAGCCTTGGTATTAGACTGGGCGCGGATTGGGCACAGCATCAACCGGAGCATAAGCTGAACGGTCTGACAGAGTCCCTTGAAGCGAAAAGCCTGATACTGGACGTCACTGTTGGCGACTGGCCCACTATTCGAATGCCTTTTGCGTGGGCAGAAACCAATGCCATACCTGTTATTCTCGGACAATCGCCATTTTTTCTGCATTTCAACGTCTGCTTCATGCGCGCGCAAAGGGAATTCGAACTGGAGCTCCGGCGTCCAAGACAATCTGACTTATAGTAAAATGTTCCAATTGAATGAAACTGCAATACTTGGAGAATTTCGTAGAGCGAGTCGGTGATTGTTATGGTCGACGTGCATTTGCAGGAGTCAGTCCCGCTGCCGCAGCAGCAGGCCTTTGATGTCTTCGTCGATCAGATGGACGTCTGGTGGCCGCGCCGAGGCGTCTTTCCCTACAGCTTCGCGCCCGAGACGACGCGCCCCTTACACATCCGCTTCGACGGACGCGACGGCGGGCGCTACTACGAAACCTTCGCCGATGGCAGCGAATACGTCATAGGTTTAATTTCAGTTTGGAATCCGCCGGTGGAGTTGGCATACAGTTGGCGCGACCCGAATTGGGAGGGCAGCACGGACATTCGTCTCCGTTTCGCCCCGGTCGACGAAGGGACGCGCGTGACGTACACCCAAGACGGCTTCAAAAGCGCCGGCGTCCCCTGGCTAATCCCCTATTATCAGATTGGCTGCCAACAGACGCTATCCGCCTACATCGCCCACTGCCGGGCATTGAGCGCGCTGCAAGAATTGGAGCGGAGCCAGGAACAGAGCTAGTCCAACAAGCCGCCGATGCGCTCGATGATATAGGCGCCGATTTCGGCCTTGCTGGTGCGATCAATGTGATGCAAACCGCCATCCATATCGAGCACGACAACGCGATTGGCGTCGGCGGCGAAACCGGCGTCCGTCGCCGTAATATCATTGGCGATCAGCAAATCCAGCCCTTTGCTCTGGAGTTTGTCGCTGGCGTTTTCCACCAGGTTTTCGCTCTCCGCCGCAAAGCCGACCGCGATCATGGGATAGCCGGTCCGCGCGCGCTGGGCCTTCACCGCCATCAAGATGTCGGCCGTTCGCGTCAGCGGCAGATTTAAGCTGTCGTCCGATTTCTTGATCTTCTGTTCCGACACCGTCTGCGGGCGATAATCCGCCACCGCCGCCGCCATAATCAAGGCGGAGGAATCGGCGACATTGGCGAGCACGGCTTCGCGCATGGACTCGGCGGAATCGACCGCCACCAGCGTCGCGCCGATTGGCGTCGGCAGGCCCGCAGCCGAAGAAATCAGCACGACATCGGCGCCGGCATCAACGGCCGCTTGCGCGATGGCGTAACCCTGTTTGCCCGTGGACCGGTTGGTGATAAAGCGGACCGGGTCAATCGACTCGCGCGTGCCGCCGGCAGTGACCACCAGCTTGTGGCTGGCTAACTCGCCGTCCCTGCCGATGACGCGGCGTATATGCCCGAGCAGCGTTTCCGTTTCGGGCAAGCGGCCTGTGCCGACCATGCCGCTGGCGAATCGTCCCTCCTCCGGTTCAATCAGATGAGCGCCGCGCCGCCGCAGCGTCTCGCAGTTGTCTTGCACAGCCGGGCTGTCATACATATTCCCGTCCATCGCCGGGGCTATCAGCAGCGGGCAGGAGATCGCCAGCGCTGTGATCGACAGCAGATCATCGGCGAAGCCATGCGCCAACTTGGCCAGGGTGTTGGCCGTGGCCGGCGCGACCAGCAGCAAATCCGCCTCTTCCGCCAAGCCGATATGGGCGATATGGCTGGGCAAGCCGCTGGCTGACCCCGCGGACCATAGATCGCTGTAGACTGGGCGACCGCTCAGCGCTTGAAAAGTCAAAGGGCTGACGAAACGCTGCGCCGCCGCCGTCAGCACGACGTCAATTTGCGCGCCCGCTTGGGTCAACTTGCTGGCAAGGTCCACCGCCTTGTAAGCCGCGATGCTGCCGCAAACACCCAAAATGACGCGTTTGTCACGCAAGAGCGCGATCGTTTCCATGCCTGCTCCCTGCACTTGACGCGATTTAATGGTACACAATCTGCCGGCGAAACAAAAGTCCGCCCATGCGCCGGGCATTCACGATGCCGTGAGGAATCCGGCGCTCTTGCCGAGCCCGTCAAGCTGTCGCAGACAGTCAAATGAGAGGTAAATAGCAGGTTAGCGCGGTTCGCCAAAACAGTCGAATTCTGTTAGAGTTGGTAGGCTTGAGCGCGGCGCGTGCGGGAGACAAACAATGCAGTCTGGCGTGGCAAAGCGGAGGCTTACGGCCTCCATGCTGTTACAAGTTTTGTGCTTGCTTCTCCTGGCCGGCTGCAATCTGAATTTTGCCCCAGACGACCCATCCCCAAGCTTTGACGGCCCGCCCGTGATTCGTATCGCCGCGCCACTGCCCAACCAGAAATTCCAGTCCGGCGCGACCGTCATCGTGCAAGCGCGGGTCGAAAATGCCGGCCCCGATATTTCGCGCATTGCCGTGCTGCTCAACGAAGAATTGATGGGCGAGCAGCTCAATCCCAACGAGACTGACGCCGAGGTACTGCCATTGACCATCGACTGGCCGACGAGCAACGAGGGCGAGTACGTGATAGCCGTTGTTGCCGAGCGCGGCGACGGCAGCTCCGCCCGCGAAGACGTCAGCATTATGGTGGTCCCGCGCAGCCAGTACCAGGCGACGGAAGGGGCAAGCGCCGAAGAGGCCGCATCCACTGAGAGCCCGTCAGAAGCCGCGCCCCAAGCGACCGCGATCAGCGCGCCCGCTGTAAGCACTGGACCGAGCGAGGTTACGGGCATTGTCATTCGCCCGGCGCCATTGCGACCGGGCCCGGGTGTGGACTCCGGCCAACCCGTCGGCAGCCTCATGGTGGACGACGACGTCTTGATCATCGCCATCAATCCCGCCGGCACTTGGTACCGCATCAGGCGCGGCACGGACATCGACGCCTGGGTCGACGCCAGCCTGGTAGCTGCGGCCGACGACATTTCCGGCCTGCCCATCGAGACCGGCGCGCCCCCGCCACCGCAAGAGGGCGTGAATCTTGTGGTGACCAGCATCGAACTAGACCCTGATCCGCCAGTTTGCGGTCAGCCAGCGAACGTGCGCGCGACCATACGAAATAGCGGCGCGCTTGATTCGCAGACCAGCCCCTGGGTAGGCGCGAAAGCCCACTTGCTGAGCGACGAAAGCGTACAGGCCCAGAATCCCGAAACTGTATACTTGCCGGCGCTGGCGGCGGGCGCAGAGACTGTGCTGGAAATCCCCCTGACGCTGACCGCTCGCTTCGGCGAGTCGCACGTGATTCGCGTCACAGTAGACCAAGGCAACCATGTGATTGAGACCCGCGAAAACGACAATACCGCCGCCAGCCGCCAATTCGAGCTGAGCCAGGGAACTTGCAGCGCTTAAGCTCGCTCGCGGCGCCATGACCCGGGCGCTCTGTGCTATAGTCGTAGTTGACGATTCACCCCCACTTCAGGAAGGCGACAATCTGTGACATCAATTATCGTGACCAACGATGACGGCTTCGACGCGCCCGGCATCGTAACGCTGGCGGAAGCCATGCGGAGCTTGGGCGAGGTACGGGTCTGCGCCCCGGCCGCCAATCAGAGCGCCAGCGGGCATAAGATCACCTTGCACCAAAACATCGAGTATTCTCGTTGCGCTGTCGGCGTCGGCATCCCGGCGCTCGTCGTCAAGGGTTCGCCGGCCGATTGCATCGCGCTCTCCCTGCTGGGCTTGGTCGACGGCAAACCGGATATTGTCGTTTCCGGCATCAATCGCGGCGAGAACATGGGGCAAGACCTGACCTACAGCGGCACGGTCAGCGCCGCGCTGGAGGCGGCTATCGGCGGCATTCCAGCCGTGGCCTTCTCACTGGCCAATGCCAATGCCGACTCTCCAGCGGACTATCAGGTAGCGGCGCAAGTGGCGCGGACCATAGTCAAGATGGCGCTCGCGCAGGGTTTGCCGCCCTACACCATCCTCAACGTCAACGTCCCGCCCGTTGATCGCCTGGCGGATCTGCGCGGGGTCAGACTGACGCGGCAGGGCGTGCGCATCTATCGCGACTGCCTGGTTGATGTCGATGATGGCGTCGTGCGCGTCGAAGGCGAGCCGCCGACGGCCAACCTCGACGAGCTGGGCACGGATGTCTGGGCGGTGCATCGCAACTATGTCAGCGTGACGCCGGTGCACCTCGATATGACTGCCCATCAATTCATGGCGAATCTGGAGGCTTGGGATTTGCGCCTCACGTGAGTCAATCATGTTATGATTCACCATAGAGACTCAGAGGGCACAGAGAATAGGAATCGACAGTGAATATCCTGAAATCACTTTTCGGCGGCGGCGGGCGCAATGAAGATCGCGGCATCTATTTCTACGTCCAGCCCAAGATGTGCCAGGAGATCCTGCGCATCCGCGTCGATCCGCTGAACGACCTGTCGCACGCGGACGACGGCAAGACATACTGGTGCCGCAAGCTGGCCAGCGCGGCTCGCTGTCCCTTTCAAGCGGAGGTTACGCTGTACTTCGACAAAAACAAGCGCTTCACAGGCGAGGAAGTGGAGAATGGCCAGCTGGTCAGCGAGGAGGCGTGGCTGGCGCAGCGGGGGGATTAGCGGTTTGCAGGGTGCGTGGTGAACTTGTCCACGTTGGTGCTGTGTGTCCAGGTTTTTCCGTCAGGGAGCACGATAGTCGTGTCAAACACTGCTTTTGTCGGTGCCCTCCTAAGCAGATCGCGTCCATCCCATTTCACTTTAGCGCCTTTCAGATTTGCACCCTGCAAATTGGCGCCGCAAAAGTCCGTGCCAACAAGATTAGCACCAGTAAGATTAGCATAAGAGAGGTCTGCGTTTTTCAGATTAGCCGAATCCATATCAGACTTAGATAAATTCGCATGCTGCAAGTTTGCGAACTCCATATTCGCATCTCTCAGTTTGGCGCGGTTTAACTTAGCTCGACGCAGAATGGCATAAGGGAGCTGCGCAGATTCTAGATTAGCCTTGTGCAGATCTGCGCCGTCAAGCTTTGCCTTTGACAAATCCGAACCCCTTAGTACAGCATGGTCAAGCCGTACTTCTGAGAGTTCCGCTTCTCTCAAGTTTGATTCCTCTTACTTTGCACTGGAAAGGATTGCGAATCGGAGTCTTCGATTTCACAAGTCCATCTTACGAAGTTTGGCGCCGCGAAGATCAACATGGGGTGGCGGCTCTTGTACAGTTGGTACGACCGGCTTGGCATTCTGGGCTGGTAGTGGTTCTGGCTCGACATCTTCGACTGGCGATTCTTCAGGAACATAAAGCTTTTCGCCGACTTCCAGTTTGATCTCTGCCGTACTTGAGGCTTGTTGTCTTGCCTTAACCGCCTTCATCAAACAGGTGGCGGTATCGGCAATGCGATGAACATCTTCATCGGTGAATTCGTCTTTGGGCGATTCATGCGAAAACAAGTTGCGTGTGTATCGCAACTCATTCACAAAACTCCTTGCTCTACTAACATTAGTGTCTCTGTCTGCTTCACGCCCAGTATGACCCAGCTTGTGACTAAAGACTTCGCTCCATTTGAATTCCATAGCTTTGAGCCAAGCCTGAAGATCCA
>JAGWBC010000190.1 GCA_021296115.1 Anaerolineae bacterium
TCGGTTGGTGCAAGCGCTGGCGATCACCAGAAGCCAGGGCGATTTCACGCCTTGCGCTGATGTTTGGCGTAGTATTTGCGATAGGATTCGTAAACTTTGGCACGCAGGCGCTCGTCCAGGGCGTTAGCTTCTTTCTCGATTTGAATCAAAGCGTAGGTGTTTATATTGAGCTCAAGCAAGGCGTCGTAGGCGTCTTACCAGGGCGGGCGTTCCTTAGGCTGGAGTTTGTTCAGGGATTGGTCAAGCAGCTGAATGCGATCCAGTACTCGAGATATTGCGAGGGTGCGGGGGCTGCTGTCCACTTGGTCGGGGCTGAGATGGTCGGCGGCCTTGCGGGCGTAAAGCATAAACTTCTGTCGGATATGGGTAAGATTCTCAAGATCATTGGCGCTGCTAGCGTCGATCTGGTCGCCAGATCGCGAGTCGGCTTGGTCGCCCGACTCAGCGTTTAGGACTGAAACTGAGTTTTCTGTCCGTTTTCTGTCCGACGAAAATGTTTTTTCGGACAGAAAACCGTTTTGATTCTGTCGCAGTTCAGCGCGCCAGTGACGGAGCGTGCGCCGATGGACACCGGTGAGGTAATGCGTCAGGGAAATATCGTCGTGGATTTGCAGGATACCGACGGCTTCGCGCTTGGTTTCGGCAGGGATTCGGCGGGGCATGGATGGTCCTTTGTACAGGTCAAGTCTGCTTCGAGTGTAGCGGGGATATGCTGCTGGTGGCGACTATATGGTCGCGTCTGGGCTCGTAAGTACCGATTAGTTGCTAGGCGTACCGTGCTTCACACAGGGTAATTCACGACAGAGACACAGAAGTAGAACCGAGTTAGTCGCGCAATATTCCGCAAAAGGTCGAGTTGTAGGCGTGTCGTTCGTAAACTCCCGATTACAGCAACGGGCGATTCACAGAATCGCCCCTACAGCGTCCCAATTTTTGTCGCATAACTTTGTTGGAATTACTGAAACTATCGCTGTAGGGCGAGCCAAGGCCCGCCTCTATAAAACTTCGATGCGGCTCGCCCCAAGTAGGTCAGGACGAGCCCGGGCTATATCAACTTATTCGCCGTTCTTGCTGTCATTCAGAGCGGCCAGCACCCGCGGCGGAGTCATGGGCGTTTGCGTCAGGCGTACGCCGGTGGCATGAGCGACGGCGTTGGCAATGGCTGCGACGGTCGGGATGACCGGCGGCTCGCCGACACCGCGCGCGCCAAAGGGACCGCTGAGGGACGGCACTTCGACGATCTGCGTATGAATCGGCGCTGCTTGCACGGCATCGGGCATGGCGTAGTCCATCCAGGAGCCGGAGAGCAACTGGCCGTCTTCGTCGTAGCGCATCTCTTCGTAGAGCGCCCAGCCGACGCCCTGCACGGCGCCGCCTTGCATCTGGCCTTCGACCGCCAGCGGGTTGATGGCGCGGCCGACGTCTTGCACAACCGCCAGATTGAGCAGGTTGACATCACCGGTTTCTTCATCGACTTCGACTTCGGCGATTTGAGCGCAGAACGAGGGCGCGCGATCGGTGACCGCTTGACTGCCGTTGCCGTGCACCGGCTCGTATTTGCCGCCGAAGGTCATGCCTTTGCCGGCGATTTCGCCCAATGTGATTGAGCGATCGGGGAAGCCGCGGACTTGCACGCGCCCGTCGACGATCTCCAGATCTTCCGCCGATACTTCAAATTCTTCCGCGGCAATCGCGAGTGTTTGGCGCCGGGCGTCCTGCGCAGCGCGGATGACCGCGTTGCCCAGGGTATACAGGGTTTTGCTGCCGCCGACGCCGCCGCCGTAGGGCGCGCTATCGGTGTCGCTGTAGACGAAGCGCACCTTGTCGGGCGCCACGCCGTAAGCTTCGGCAGCCAGCAGCGCAAAGGATGTCGGCGTACCGGAGAGGTCGGCCGTGCCGATCTGCACTTGCAGCACGCCGTCACGATTGAGCTTACAGACTGAGGCGCCCGGTTCCAAGCCGCCCATCCAGCCGCCGATGGCGATGCCGACGCCGCGGCCTTGCTGACGCGACTGATCGCGGTTGCGCCACAAGGGATGCTCGCGAGCGGCCTCGAGCGTCTCGACCATGCCGATAGTGGGGAAATCGCCGCCATCGGGCGCGGGATCGCCGCCGCGGGCCGCGTTCATCAGGCGCAATTCCACCGGATCCATCTCCAGCTGCGCGGCCGCTTCGTCAAAGAGAGTCTCGACAGCCATGAAGGCCGTGGGCGATGTCGGCGCTCGGTAGGCGCCTACGGATTGTTTGTTGGTGACTACGTTGATTGATTCCAGCAGCAGATTCTCGCAGGGATAGAAGCTGGCGAATTGCATGGCTGCGAAGCCACCGAGGCCGCTGGGGTAGACGCCGGTATCGGCTGTCACGGTGGATTGCATGGCCAGCAAGGCCCCATCGCTTTTGAAACCCAGCTTGGCGGCGATGCGCAGGCCCGGCGCCGGGTTGGTGGTCAGCAGCTCCTCGCCGCGCGTTAAGATCAGGCTGACGGGCCGGCCGACGGTGACCGCGACCAGGGCTATCAGGGGTTCGTAGAGGCCGAATTTCGCGCCGAATGCGCCGCCGACCGGCATGCCATATACGGTGACATCGGATTCCGGCACGCCGAGCACATCGGCCACGTCCATTCGCGCGCCGAAGGGCGATTGCAGGCTGCCCCACATGGTGACGCCGCCTGTTATCGGGTTGGGCTGCACCACCCAGCCCTGCGTTTCGATCGAGCTTTGATGCACCATGGGCGTCTCGAAGGTGCGCTCCACCACGACATCGGCCTGGGCAAAGGCGGCGGCCACATCGCCGGTTTCCATGTGCGTGCGGCCGGCGATGTTGGAGGCTTCGCCCTCGTCTTCTTCGGATTCGCCGCCGGTGTCCGCGCCATGAGCGGCTTCGTCTTCCGCGCCGGTGGGGATGCCGGTGGGCCAAATGACGGGCGCGCCTTCCGCGACTGCCGCGTCCATTGACGTCACCGCTTCGAGCGGGTCATAGTCGACGTCGACCAATTCGGCGCCATCGGCCGCGGCGGCGGCGGTATCGGCCAGCACCATGGCGACCGGCTGACCCACGAAAATCACACGGTCGCGGGCGAGCATCAGCTTGGCGCGCGAGGATGGCGTGATATCGGGCAGATCGGCGGCGGTCAAGACGGAGTGCACACCGGGGATGGCCAGCGCGGCTGTCGCGTCGATGCTGGCGATAGCGGCATGAGCGTAGGTACTCAAGACGAAGCGCGCATGCAGCATGCCGGACAGCTTTAGGTCGCCGGTGTACTTCAGGTTGCCGGTTACCTTGGCGGGACCGTCAATCATCGGCGTTGGTTTTCCAACAAATGAAAGATCTGACATTCGAGGTTTCTCCTATTGGACTAGAGCACAAGCAATATAGTTTAACCGGCGGATGCGAAATCCACCACTTGATAGCCTTCCCGGCGCGTGCGTTCGCGGAAAAGCTGGCTCAATCTCAGCGTCATGTCGCCAGCGGCGCCGCGACCGATTTGCCGGCCGTCGAGCTCGATGACCGGCGCCAGCTCGCCCATAGTGCCGGTGCAGAACATCTCGTCAGCGCGATAGACCTCGCTCAAGGAGATGTTCTTCACTTGGCAGGGAATGCCGCTGTGGGCGCAGATTTCCAGCACGGCCGCGCGTGTGATGCCTTGCGGGCAAGAGCCGGTGTCCGGTGTCAATACGACGCCGTCCTGCACGATGAAGATATGCGTGGCGTTGGTTTCGGCGACGTAGCCTTGATAGTCGAGCATGAGCGCGTCGTCAACGCCGGCCGCGTTGGCCTGGATCTTCGCGAGAATCGAGTTTATCAGATTGCAGGAGTGGATATTCTGGTCGACGCAATCGGGCGGGATGCGTCGGATGCCGGAGGTAATCAAGCGGATGCCGCTCTTGTCATAGACCGGCGGCTTATGCTCGGCCAGCACTATCAAGGTGGGCCCGCTGGTATTCAGTCGCGTATCCATGCCGCTAGTATATTTGAGGCCGCGGCTCAAGGTCAATCGGATGTGGACGCCATCGGTCATCTGATTGGCGGCCAGAGTCTTGCCGATCTCGGCGATGATCTGCTCGCGCGAGGGTATCTCGCTGAAAGCCATGGCCAGGGCCGAGTCGCGCAGGCGGTCGAGATGCGGGATCAGCTTGAAGATACGCCCTTGATACAGACGCAACCCCTCCCAGACCGCGTCGCCGCCCTGCACTGCAGAATCGAAGGGGCTGATGCCGGCCACATCGCGATGGTAGAGCTCGCCGTTGATATTGATCAGCAAGTCTCTGTTCTTGGGATTAAAAGCTTGTTTCATCAATCTTCCTGCCGAATACAGTATGGCGCCATTTGGTCGTAGAGTTGCTGACAGTCCTCCAGCAGGGCGCGCATCTTCGCGGGAACGGGCGTGTCGTCCTCGTGGTAGGGCGCGAAGCCCGTCGACCTTTCCACGCTGGCGTACCAGTGCTCCCCCCAGATGCCGTCGCTGGCGTGTTTGCCGGGCCGCCAGCGCAGCATGGCCCGGTCGAAGTCGACATCGAGCGCGGCGCAGAGCCGGCGCAAGGTCGCCTCGGGATTGCGCAGGACATCGCGCGCGGCGATCACCGGCGGGGCTTGCCCGGTCGCCTGCTTCACCGTGTTAAAAAGCTCGACCTGCTGCGGCATTCCAGTTTGGTCCAGCCGCGGATTGGGAATCACCTTGGCGAATGAGAGCAGCATCCGGCGCGGATCACGAATGAGAAAGCAATTTGATATTTTGCTGAGCCAGGATCGGTCGATATGTTGGAGCATGTGCTGTGTCATATGTTTCTGATAGTAGATCGCTTTGCCATTGTCGTTCGCCAGCAAGTGGTCGATCACGCGCTGCCAGTCAGTTTCGTAGGCGTCGATGATTTCGCGGGCGCCCGGATGATCATAACCGGTTTCCTGCAGGTAATGCGCATAAAATGGCTCGTCGATGACACGCGTGTCGGCGCGGCTGGCCCATGACCGCATCAGCGCAGTGGAGATGTTCCGCGGTCCGGACCACATCGCAATGATTCGCTGCGCCACCTGTGCTCATCCCTCGCCCAGTTGCTGGGCGTGCGCGGCAAAATCCCAGAGCTTGCCCTGCCGGGCGTGTTTCACACAGGTCAATTCACCACAGAGGCACAGAGGACACCGAGAATAATTCTTGAGAGCAACCTTAGTCGGCATTAGCTGCGTTTTTCACCTGTGATTAGCTACCCTCTTGCTTGACCGGCTCAACTGCCACTATAGTGGATGCACCGCCCAGCAGCGCATATTGTAACCGATAGCATAGACCTTGTCACATCGAATGTCACGGCAGAAGAAGCGGGTCGATTCCAAGTCAAAGCGAGCGCGCGGGGGCGTGATAGCGGGGCTGGCGCTGCTGGCGCTGCTGGCGCTATTGGCGCTGATCGCGCGCAAGCCGGCTGAAGATTATCCGCCCGCCGAGCGGCACTCGGTATCAACTGAAAAGCCGCAGGTTTGCCTGCATACCCTGCTGGAAAATGAGGTCGAGGACGAGTCAATTTTGCGGTCGCTGGAGCTGGCGCGCGAGTTGGGCGCGACCACGATCGTGCAGTTTTTCCCCTCGGCTTATGTCGAGCGCGAGCCGGGTCGTTACAGCTGGACCTTGGCCGATCGCATCGTGCGCCAGGCCGACAGGCAGGGACTACGCGTCATTGGCCGGCTGGGGCTGGTACCGGATTGGGCCCGTGACGGCAATACAGAGACGCTGAATTATTTGACCGAGGAGTTGTACCCGGACTTCGCCGACTATGCCGCGGCCTTTGCTGAGCGCTACGCGGGATCGGTGG
>JAGWBC010000191.1 GCA_021296115.1 Anaerolineae bacterium
ACTTCCCGCTTCCCTCGCCTTTGAGTCTATCGTGTTCTAGCTGATTGACCGTCGATTTCAACGTATGCTATTCCAGTTCGCAACCGTTCTGTGTCAGCACATCGTTGGCGCGTTCTTGCGCTGCAGCCGCCGCGTCTTCGGGCGATAGTTCGCCGGTGTTGACCGCTTCAATCGCTTGGGTGGTTATGACCTGGATTTCCTGGCCGCCGTATGTTGCCGGGAATTCCTTGACGGCATAGGGAAGCTGGAAGCGGGCGGTGGAGGCTTGCGGCACTTCAGCGGCGTAGCTCTTCAAGGGATCGACTTCCCAGGCGGCGTTGCGCGGCGCGACATAGCCGCTGTCGATGCCCCATTGGCCGATTTGCTCCGGACGCACCATCCAGCGGATGAACTCCCAAGCAGCGTCCTGGCGTTCCTTGTCGATGTCTTTCATGATGTAGTAGTTGCCGCCGCCGACATTGGCGCCGTAACCGGCCTCGCCGGCGGGCATGAAGGCTGTGCCTACTTCAAAGGGTGAATTGGCCAAGAGTGTGCTGAGGCTGCCGGTGGAGTGATAGATCATCGCCGAAGCTCCGGCGATGAAGTCGGCCGGCGCCGTACCCCAGGCAACCGCGCCATCAGGCATGATGCCTTCCGTCTGCAGGGTGCGCAGGAAAGCCAGCGCTTCTATCGCTTCTGGTGTGTTCAGATAGACAGCGCAGGGATCGTCTCCAAGAGAGCCGATGTGCTGCCCGGCCTGGATGGCGAAGTTTGCGTAAATCCAGAACGAAGTCGGTACTTCCACGCCCCAGCGTGTCACATTGTCGCCATCTTTCACAACAAGCTGCTTGCCGAATTCCACTAGTTCGTCCCATGTTGCGGGCGGAGTCTCGGGATCCAGCCCTACTTCGGCGAAGGCATCCTTGTTGTAATACAAAATCGGCGTCGACCGTTGCCAGGGAATGCTCCAGACTTGACCGTCGGCGATATTGTTGGCCATGAATGCTTCGAAGAAATCGTTAATGTCCAAGCCTTCGTCGGAAGCGATGTAGTCGTCCAGCGGGATGATTCCTTCCAGTTGAATCAATGTGTAAATGTCGGGCCGGACAGAATCGCGGCGGTCGCGCGAGCCATATTTTCCGAGTAACCGCCGGTGAAAACGGGCTCGACCTGAATATGATCGTGCGTTGCGTTGAACTCGGCGACATAGCTGTCGATGGCTTGCGCCAGCGGACCGGCCACGCCGACCGGGTAGAAGAATTGCAGCGTGATCGCGTCTTGCGCCGCGCCGCCGCCGATCAGCAGCAGCAGACTGCACAAAACCACGATTGAGCGAAAAACTACGGCTTTCTTCAACATCATTTTTCCTCCGATTTGGTAGATGAATATGTTAGACAGATTCTTGTTATGGCGAATGATTCTGATAGGCAACCTTTCCATAAATAGAGACGGGAATAATGGTTCAGTCCCTCTTATAAACTCACAGACCTGGCGCTGAAACAGCAACCGGCCTGGCGCTCGGATTTGCCGGATTGTAGAGAGAATGGAAGAACGATGACGATCCAGCACACTAGTATAACGCAATTGAGACTAAGAACCAAAATCGCCGCCAGCTACTGTAAGGATCCCGCCTCAGCTGATGACGCGCAAACGTCAACAAACGCGCCGACTACAATTCGCGGAAAACACTGATCGCATTGCCTCTGCTGCCCGGAATCGTTATAGTTACGTGGTTTGCTGGCGCCAAGACGCAGTTGACATACCGGATCGTAGCGGAGAGAAGGCTCATGACATACCAACCCATACACGGCGTCATCTGCCCGACAGTGACCCCGCTAAAGGCAAACGGCGACATCAATGCGGACATGATTCGCCCGCTTGTCGACTTCCTCGTTGAGAAGGGCGTCGCCGGCATTTACCCCCTGGGCACGACCGGCGAGGGCCCGCTTTTTTCAGCTGACGAGCGCAAAGCTGTCGCCGCCGCCACGGTTGAAGCGGTCGCCGGGCGCGTGCCGGTCATCATCCACACCGGCGCCATTACAACCGGCGAAACCATTGAGCTGACTCGGCACGCTCGCGACATCGGCGCGACGGCCGCCTCGGTGATCACGCCCTGGTACTTCCCGCTGGACGAAGCGGCGCTTGAAGCTCACTACGGAGCGATCTACGCTGCGGCGCCCGACTTCCCGGTTTATCTTTACAACTTGCCGGCGATGGCGAAAAATCGCTTGTCGGCGGCGCTGGTGACCCGCCTGGCGCGGCGCTATGAGAATTGCGTCGGGCTCAAGGACAGCAGCGGCGACTTGATGGCCATGTTCGCCACCAATCACTTGCAGGACGGGCGCTTCAATACCTGCATCGGCCCGGACGGATTAATCCTGGCTGGTTTGGCGATGGGCTTGGACGCCACAGTTTCCGGCAGTCTCAACTATATTCCCGAGGTCATCGTCGGCATTTATGAGGCCTTCAGCGCTGGCGACTGGGCGCGGGCGCGGCAGCTGCAGCAACAGCAGCAGGCCGTTAGCGCGGTGGTGGCGAGCAGCGGCTGGCTGCCCGTCGTCAAGGGCATCATGGCCGAGCGTGGTCTGCCGGTCGGTGGCGTACGCGCGCCGCTCCTGTCAGCTTCGGACGAGGCGGTGCGGGCTTGTAATGCTCAGTTGCGCGCGCTCAAGGTGGATTTGAGCAGCGTGTAGTCGACACATTTTTGCCACCGAGGCCGCCGAGTAAACTGAGGACAGCGAGGAAATCGCTCGGCTTGTTAATTATTGTTGATGAAATTGCGGTGAAATTCCGAGCTGGTTGCGGGCGACTCACAGTGTCGCCCCTACATTTTCTGCAGGTCGACAGGATTCTCTAACTGTGTGATTTGCCGGGCAATGCCGTTACAATCTAGCGCGTCGTTATCAGCGTAGCGCGAAGGCGCATCCATGCAAATTGACGAGATGCTGCACGATCTTCAAGGCGCTATCGGACGCGAACAGGCCGCCGCCGATCGCATGACGCGCCTGCTCTACAGCACCGATGCCAGCAATTATCAGATCATGCCGCTGGCGGTGACCTATCCGCGCAATGCTGACGACGTAGTCGCCGTGCACGAGGTGGCGCGATCCTACGGCGTGCCGGTCTTGCCGCGCGGGGGCGGCAGCGCCTTGGCCGGGCAGGCGGTCGGCGAAGCGATCATCATGGATTTCACCCGGCACATGCGCCGCGTTCGTGGCGTCAACGCCGAAACGCGCACGGTCGATGTTGAGCCCGGCTTGATTCTCGGTACGCTGAACGCGCAACTGGCTGGGCTGGATCTGATGTTCGGGCCCGACCCCGCCAGCGCCGAGCGGGCCGCAATTGGCGGCGTCATCGGCAATAACGCCACCGGCGCGCACAGCATCCGCTACGGCATGACGGCGGATCATGTGGCGCGTCTGCAAGTGGTGACGGCGTCCGGCGATCTCGCTTGGCTGGACCAGTCGACCGCCGAGTTAAATCGCATCCGCGGCGTCGTCGGCGATTTGGCCACTGAGCATGCGCCGCAGATCGAAGCGCGCTACCCACGGACCTGGCGCACGGTCGCCGGCTATGCGCTGGACAAAATCGACCCCGGCGATGTGAATCTCAACTGGCTGCTCTGCGGCTCGGAAGGCACGCTGGCGACGGTGGTGCGGGCCGAGCTGCGACTAGTCGAGCGCCCGAGAATCGAGCGCAAACGGCTGGCGCTGGCGCACTTCGACACATTGCGCGCCTCGCTGGAAGCCACGCCGCGCATCCTGGAGCTGGAACCGGCCGCCATCGAATTGATGGACAAGTTCCTGTTGGACAAGACGCGCGCCGCCGCTGGTTATCGCGACCGACTCACCTTTGTCGACGGCAATCCTGAGGCGATCCTGGTGGTGGAATTCGTTGGCTCGGAAGCGGAGTTGAGCGCCAAGATCGAGGACTTGAAGGCGCATCTCTTGCGGCTGGGATTCCGCGGGGCGGTCACCGTAGCCGAGACGCCGGCGCAGCAAGACGATGTCTGGACCGTGCGCAAAGCCGGCCTGGGCTTGATGATGAGCGAGCGCAGCGAAGCCAAGCCGGTTTCATTCATTGAAGACGGCGCCGTGCCTGTGGAAAATCTGGCCGATTACATCAGCGATGTCGAGCGCATCATCCACGACAACGACACGACTTACGCCATCTACGCCCACGCCAGCGCCGGCTGCTTGCACATCCGCCCGCTGATTAATCTCAAGACGCTGAAAGGGCGCGGGCAGTATCGCGCGATCGCCGACGCCGTGGCGCAGACGGTTAAGAAATACCAGGGCACAATCACCGGCGAGCACGGTCAGGGGCTGGTGCGGGGCGAATTCAGCGAATACCTCTTCGGGCCCGAGCTGATGGATGCCTTTCGGGCGGTCAAGCGGGCTTTCGACCCGGACAATATGATGAATCCGGGCAAGATCATTGACTCGCCGCCGATGGACAGCGCCGAGTTCATGCGTTATTCGCCCGATTACGAAGTCATCAATGTGACCGCTCGCTACGATTGGTCGGCCGACAATGGCTTCGCTGGCGCGGTCGAGATGTGCAATGGCGCCGGCGTCTGCCGCAAGGAGGGCGACGGCACGATGTGTCCCTCGTATCAGGCGACGCTGGACGAAGCGCATTCGACGCGCGGGCGCGCCAATGCGCTGCGGGCGGCTATGAGCGGCGCGCTGCCCGAAGACCTGGGCGATCCGGCGTTGAAGGCAGTGCTCGACCTGTGCCTGAGTTGCAAGGCCTGCGCCAGCGAATGCCCGTCGGCGGTGGATGTCGCCAAGCTCAAGAGCGAATTCCTGGCGACCTGGCACGACCGGCACGGCCTTGACATCGCCACGCGCGTATTCGGCAATATTCACCGGCTCAACCAAGTGGCGGGGGCGCTGCCGCGGCTCAGCAATCTGGTAATGAATCACTCGCTAGGCAAGTGGGGCGCCGGTCTGCTGGGCATTCCAACTGATCGTCCGCTGCCGCAATTCGCCGAGCGGCGCTTTTCGGCCGAGAGCTATCCCCAGCACGCCGCGCCCGATGCCCTATTGATCGTCGATACCTTCACCGAGTGGAATCACCCGCAAGTCGGGCAAGCAGCAATGGCGCTGGCGGAGTGGCTCGGCCTGCGCCTGAATGTCGAGCGCCTGCCCGGCCAAGCCTGCTGCGGCCGACCGGCTATCAGCAAGGGCCTGCTGGACAACGCGAAGCAAATGGCGCGCGCCAATGTGCAGGGTTTGCAGGGGGCGCATGCCGAGGCGCCGCTGGTGTTCTTGGAGCCGAGCTGCCTGAGCGCCTTCAGCGATGACTATCTGACGCTGGTGGCGCCGGACGACCGGGCGGCCGCGCAATCAGTGGCCGAGCGCTGCGTCAGCGCCGAAGCCTTCTTCGCCGAAGCGCTGGAGCAGAGCCACGATTCGCTTGCATGGCAGTTGCAATCGCCGCGGATTTTATTGCACGGGCACTGCCATCAGAAAGCGCTCTGGGGCACGGCGGACACGCTTCGCTTGCTGCAATCGATCCCCGGCACTGACGTCCAGGAGATGAATACCGGCTGCTGCGGCGTGGCGGGCAGCTTCGGCTATGAGCACTACGAACTGAGCATGAAGATCGCTGAAGATCGCTTGCTGCCGACAATCCGCGCTAATAGCGATGCCATCATCGCGGCGCCGGGCACCTCGTGCCGCGCTCAAATCCACGACGCCGGTTTTGCGGCGCGGCATCCGATTCAGATTGTGCTTGACGCGCTAACTCATTAGCGACGAGTTTAGGCGCCGGCCGCTGGCATGCGCGATTCAGTTGGCAAGCCGGCGTAATTCTCTGCGCTGGTCGCCTGGAACAATTCTTCCAGCGACAGGCTCGCCAGGGGAGCGATCGCTTTTATGTCCAGATCCAGCAGCGCCGCCACGCCACTGCCGTAGGCCGGGTCGGCTTGATAGAAATGTGCCAACTGGCGCGCTTTGATACGTTCCGGCACGCCGGCCATCGCTTCAGCGATATTGCTGAATAGCTGCGCCTTTTGCCCCTCGCTCATCAGGCGGAACAAAGCGCCCGGCTGGGCATAATCGTCATTGCCATCGCGATGATCATAGCGGTCGGCATCACCGGAGACTTTGAGCGGCGGCTCATTGTAACGGGAATCTTCGCCGGGTCCGCCCATGCTATTGGGCTCGTAGTTGACTGCGCCGCCGTAATTGCCGTCAAAACGCAGATTGCCATCGCGGTGATAGCTGTGAACCGGGCATTGGGCTTTGTTGGCTGGCAGCGCGGCATAGTTGACGCCGATGCGATAGCGGTGGGCGTCGGCATAGGACATGATGCGCGCCTGGAGCATTTTATCGGGCGAGAAGCTGATGCCGGGCACGATATTTGAAGGCTCGAAAGCCGCCTGCTCAATGTCGGCGAAGTAATTCTCTGGATTGCGATTGAGTTCCATTATGCCGATTTCAATGAGTGGGTAATCAGCATGGGGCCAGACTTTGGTGAGGTCGAAGGGATTGACCTGATAAGTCTCCGCATCCGCTTCCGGCATAACCTGAACGCAGACGCGCCATCTGGGATAATCGCCATTTTCGATGGCTTCAAAGAGGTCGCGCTGGGAACTCTCGCGATCCTGACCGACGATTTCGGCGGCTTGGGCATTTGTCCAGGTCTTTATGCCCTGCATGGTCTTGAAGTGGAACTTGATCCAAAAGCGCTCATCGTCGGCATTGATGAAACTGTAGGTGTGGCTGCTGTAGCCGTTAACGAAGCGATAGCCTTGGG
>JAGWBC010000192.1:0-5697 GCA_021296115.1 Anaerolineae bacterium
GACACTCATGCTATGAAATTGCTGGATCTGCCTTTGACCCTGCGTCTAAAGCAGAACGCGATCGTATTAAACAGCGAGCTGGGCCTGATTGAGGACGCGCGCGGACAATACAGCGCCTTGCTATCAAATATCGTCTTTCCCCGCGGCTTACACACGCTTTTGGCGCAGGTGGACGAAAAAGACGTCGTTGGGCAATTTCGCTATCGTCAGGGAGAAGCCAATGCGCATCTGGTTTATCTGGCGCCCAAGCTGGCGGATTCAGACAGCGATACAATCTGGTTGCACATGCTGGATTCGATGGCGGAGCAAGCCGGCCGCAGCGGCGCGCAGACGCTGGTGGGCGAGGTAGACTTGAATCATCGGCTCTTTGAGACCATGCGGCAGGCCGGTTACGCTGTATACAGCCGGCAAGTCGTCTGGCAGCGCGGGCCGCTAGCAGGCGACATGGCGCCCTCGCCGCTGACGGTCACGCCCGAGAACGAAGACGATGAGATAGGCATCGCCGCGCTATTGGGCTGCACCATACCGCGGATCATGCAGTCGGTGATGGGACCGTCGCCGGATATGCAAGGATTGGTCTACCGCCGCGATGGGCAGGTTGAAGCCTACCTCGCCTATTCCGAGGGCAAACACGGCGTCTACTTGATGCCTTTTGTGCATCCGGAAGTGCTGAGCGAGGCGCCGGATATTTTGGCGGCCGCTTTGCAAGGGATTGATCGCTGCCGCAAGCTGCCCGTGTACATCTGCGTTCGCGGTTATCAGGGCTGGCTGGAAAATGCGGCGCGCGACCTGGGTTTCGCCCCCTTGCTTGAGCAGGCGGTGATGGTCAAACATTTGACAGCCGGCGTCCGCCAGGCTTCGTTCGAGAGAGTCGACCTTAGTGCCAGGGGGCGCCAAAAGCCGGCGGCTAATCTGCCCATGGTCAAAATTAGCGCCCAAGCAGCATGCAAATCAAGAGCGCGGCCGGCCTTGCCCGGCTAAGCTGAACGGGAAAAGATTGCCTTAGCCGCCAATAAGCAGATCAGCGGAGGACAGCTGCCGAGTACATGGATACGCATATCACTGACGATTTTGAGATTTTGCGGAGCGTATTGCCCCAGCGCATACGCGGCGCGATAGACGAGTACGGCAAGACGAGCAAACTGCTGGAAATAGTTCTCGACCTGGGGCGACTCCCGACATCCCGCTACACCGACGGCGAACATCAACTCTCCAAAAGCGAGGTGACTGAGGCGGATCTGCATCAGTTGGTCGCAGAGTTGGGCGAGTTTGACGATGACAACCGCGCCGGCATTGAGCGCTCTCTGCACCGCATTTCAGCGATTCGCAATCGGCGCGGCAAAATCGTCGGCTTGACCGTGCGCATCGGGCGGGCCGTATACGGCACGATTGACATCATCGCCGATTTGATCGAGTCCGGCCAGAGCGTGCTGATCGTGGGGCCGCCCGGCGTCGGCAAGACGACCTTGCTGCGCGAGGCGGCGCGGGTGCGCGCGCGCGACAAACGCGTCTTCAACGTCTATACGTCCAACGAGATCGGCGGCGATGGCGATATCCCGCACCAAGCCGTCGGCAAAGCCCGGCGCATGCAAGTCTCTCAGCCGGATCGCCAGCATGAAGTCATGATTGAGGCGGTGGAGAATCACAATCCGGAAGTGATTGTCATTGACGAAATCGGTCGCGAACTGGAAGCCATGGCGGCGCGAACCATCGCCGAGCGCGGCGTCCAGCTGATCGGCACGGCCCACGGCAATACGCTGGAAAATCTGATGCTCAACCCTACGCTGTCGGATCTGATCGGCGGCATTGAGTCGGTGACGCTCTCGGACGATGAGGCGCGCCGGCGCGGCACACAGAAAGTTGTGCTGGAGCGGCGGACGGCGCCCACCTTCGACATCATGATCGAGATTCAGGCCCGCGATCGACTGGTGGTGCATCCCGATGTCGCCTCGGCCGTTGACGCGATCTTGCGCAATCGCCCTCTGCCGGCTGAGCTGCGCGAGCGCGATTCGACCGGCGTGATTAACGTCAGCGACTACGTGCATGAGGCCGAGTCGCGCTCGGCGCCCGCGCGTGAAGGCGCTGGGGAATTGCGGCGCGGAGCGGGCGAAAGCGCTCACGTCGTGCGCGGCAACCGGACGAACGGCAAAACCCGCAACGAAATGAAAGACGATGTCGCGCAACAGAATACGCGCGAGCTGCGCACCATCAGCGTGTATGCCTACGGCGTGGCGCGCAACCGGCTGGAGCAAGCCGCGCGCCGCTTGGCCGTGCCGCTAATGCTCACCGATGATTTTGGCGAAGCGGAGGCCATCGTCACGCTGAAGACCCACTATCGCCGGCGCCCCCGTTTGATCACGGACGGAGAAAAGCGCGGTCTGTCGATATATGTCTTGCGCGCCAATACCGTGACGCAGATGGAGAATTTCCTGGTGGACTTGTTCCGCTTGAACGGGCGCGACGACCCCGATCATTTCGGCGACGCCATGATGGAGGCGCAGCAAGCGATCAGTCGCATTCGCGCCGGCGAGGATTACATCAATCTCAAACCGCAAGCCTCGCAGGTGCGCAAGCGGCAGCATAAACTGGCGCGCCAGGCGCATATGCAATCGGCCAGCGTCGGCGATGAACCGCGCCGATTTGTCACGATTTACCGCGCCGGTTAGCGCGTGCGCAGTGCTCGACGACCTACTTTTCACTTTCGCCGGAGGCATGCTATGAGCCCGTCGTCTTTTCGTCCGGCGCCGATCCGCACGGACCAGAGCAACGCCTTCGCCAACAACACCATGCGCGTTCGCCTGCCGGCCATCATCGACGAAACGATCGCGCTCAATCCCGATTATCCGCCGGATATATTGCGGCATCTTACATGGCTGCGCCGCGATCTGTCGGAGGGGGCGCGGATAGCTGAGAGCGAACTCCTACCCGCGGGCGACATCGGCGACTGGTCGCGCGCATTAAAGCGGCAGCGCGATATCGTCGCTAGCGAGCCGACCTGGCAGAACGCTGAATGGTTCTTCGCCGAGACCTATGCCTACCGTTGTTTGATAGAGGCCGTGCGCTGGCGCGAAAGCGGGCGCGATCCCTTCTTGCCCAAGAAACTGGAAGAGCTGCATAGCGATGCGCTTTGGCAGTTAGTTGAGCGCGCCTACGAGCCGCTTGACTCGCCCGAGCGCGAAGTGCGCCGCGCCGTCGAGTTCGCGTTATGGGGCAATCGCATCGACCTGAGTTACGCCCCTTCCAGCGAGAGGGGCGCCGAAATCAGCGCAGAAGACCTGCTCGTCGACGATCGCGATAGTTTGGCGGCTTATCTCTCCCATTCGCGCATATCGCCGGCTGGTCTTAAAGGTGGCGCGCCGATATATATCGTGGCGGACAACGCCGGCTCCGAATTGGCGATGGACCTGGTACTGAGCGAATGCCTGCTGCGCCACGTGGCGGACCGGGTTGTGATTTGCCTCAAAGCGCATCCGACCTTCGTTAGCGATGCCACGCCGGAGGATGTATGGATGATGCTGGACGAGATGCCACGGCGGGGACCAGGCGCCGCGGCACTGGAGAAAGAATTGCGGCGTTACTGGCTTGGGGGCCAATTGCGCTTCTTACCGCATCCCTACTGGAATAGCAGCCGCTTCCTTTGGGATTTGCCGCCCGACATTCACGCTTCCTTCGCGGCTGCCCGCCTCGTGATCATCAAAGGTGACGCCAACTATCGCCGAACGGTGGGCGATGCCCTGTGGCCGGGGCATACGCCATTTGCCGATGTTCTGGATTATCTTGAGGCGCCTGCGCTTTGCCTGCGCACGCTAAAGAGTGATCCGGTCGTGGGGCTGCCCACTGCGGATACAGCGGCGGCGCTGGACCAAGTCGATCCGCAATGGCGCGTCAACGGCCAGCGCGGCTTGATCCAGTTCAAAGCTCAATCGTCGAAGAGCCAGTAAGTGGCCGTCGCCGGGTAGTCCTTTTCCAGCCAAGCCATAACTCTGCTCGGCGTCAGACTGAGCAGCAAGCTATCTGTCTCCGCCAACTCCGGGTCCAATTCATACTTCTCGACGTAGCGCTCGCCGATTCGCCCCAACTGTTCCGCTGAGACTTGCGCTTCCGCTGCCGTGCCCTCGAAGATTACCGTTTCGTCGCCGCTGTCCAGATGCACGACTACGCGGCTGTCGCGCGCGATATTACGCGCTTTCAGCGCCGCTCTGTCCGTGCCGAAGTACAAGACGCCGTCGACCCAGGCGCCCCAGACGGGAACGCTGTGCGGGCGGCCGTCAGCGCAGACGCTGCAAACCCAATAGTTGCGCGCTACATGCATGCGCTCATCGACCCAATCCCAACTCAGCATGGCGTCTGCCTGGTCGGGCATGACGCCGTAATGGGGCATGTTCGGGCGGACGCGGCGGGCGTTCAGCGGTGGGGTCATGCTGTGGTCGCGTTCAATCGGACGACTACTTGCTCATGGGCATGATGACGTGAGTGAAGTCGTCGCGGTTTTCCGGCTTGAGCACACCGGGATTCTCGGCGCCATTGCTCTGGAAGACGACCCGTTCTTCCTTGATGACGCGCAGCACGTCGATCAGGTAGCGGATATTGAAGGAGATATCAAGCGGCTCGCCTTCGGCAGTGGCGTCCAGCATGCCTTCGCTGTCGCCGCGTTCGGCGCTCTTGCCAACTATCAGGACTTCGGCCGGCTCGCCGGGGTTCTGCGCCGGCTTGACGCTCAGATTAGCGCTGTTGGCATTGTCGCGGGCGAAGATCTCGGCGCGCTGACATACGACAAGCAGGTCATTGGTATAGAGCACGGTCGATGTAACAAAGGCGCGCGGAATAATGGAGGCGAAATCTGGGAAGCGGCCTTCAAGCAGCTGTGAGGAAATCTGTATATTGGGCGCGAACACCGTGATGCTGTTTCGCTGGGCCGGCAGGGCAATGCCGATCTCTTGGTCGTCTTCGATGATGCGGGCAATCTCGTTCATGGTGCGCGCGGGCACGACCATGTCCTGCTTTTCGTCGAAAGTTTCGCTGATCTCAGACGTTCGCACCGCCAGGCGGTAGCCGTCGGCCGCGGCCATGGTCATCGTCTGCCCCTCGAGCTGCAGGTAGACGCCGGTCAGGATGGGGCGGTTCTGCTCGCGCGCGGCGGCGAAGGCGGTCTGCAAAATCATCTCGCGCAGCGTCTCGCCATCGAGCTGCAGGTCAGCGCTTTCGTTGTGATTAACAGGCGGGTACTCGTCCGAGTCGATGCCGCGGATATTCGAGGTCTGCACGCCGCAGCGCAGATGCACCGTATGCGTAGCGGCATCCAGGCGCAAGTCCACCCGTTCGCGCGACAGGCTGCTGACCAATTCGCCGAAGGTTTTGGCGGGCAGAGTGATGCTGCCGCTCTGTTCGACTTTGGCGCCGATCCACATGGTGATGCTGAGCTCGAGGTTGGTGGCGGAAATCTTGAGGCGCGAGTCCTCAGTTTCCAGCAGCACATTGGCCAGCACCGGCAGGGGCGGGTTGCTGTCGACAGCTTTGGTGACGATGTTCAGGCTCTTGGCCAGGTTATCTTGCAGGACGCTAACAATCATGATTTACCTCGTGGTGTGGCTGGTCCGCTTTGATGGAGCAGCCAGCCGAATCTACGTATTTGCACTATCGCAATAGTATAGCCCAAGATTTCGCCGTCGTCATTCGGGAAAGCGTGTGGGGCGTGAT
>JAGWBC010000192.1:5729-6166 GCA_021296115.1 Anaerolineae bacterium
CATTCGTCGCTCTCGAGCGCAAGGCTGAGCGGCGGCATATCAGCGCGGCGAATGTCTGCGGGGTTGGCGGAGCGGCCGGCTCAACGGTTCTTACTCGTCCGGCGTAATATTGGTGACATCATCGCTTGAAATCTCGATTGTGTCGGCGTCATCGTCGATGGTCTCGACGCGCACAATCTCAATCTTGAGGCGGGCGATCAAGGCGGCCAGCCCGCCCAGCGCCGCCAGCACCGGATTGACGACAGCGGCTATGGCAACGACCACCACCGCCGGCGTCAATGGCAACTCAATCAACGCGTCGCCCTTGGCGTTGCGGATGATGAGACGGCGGACATTGCCCTCGGCCACCAGGCTCTTGGCGCGATCGACCAATTCATGTCCGGCGACTTCCATGTCTTCGACCCAGTCGCGTTGGGTTTTGGGTTTTTCCGGCTCGC
>JAGWBC010000193.1:0-413 GCA_021296115.1 Anaerolineae bacterium
GAACTCGGCAAGCCTCGCAACGCTTTAACATTTGACGCCCCCGACACGCGCGGGTACTTGTCAAACGACGCCACTCTGCTATAAAGTGGATATTATATGTCGCTGACTTTACGCTGACCGCAACTAAAATTATCGTTCCGGACGCACAAGGAAATCTGACCATGGCATCATCGAAAGAGGCATCACACCACGTCGGGTTGGTACGCAATCTGGGTTTGTTCGACATTACCATGATCGGCGTCGGCGCCATGATCGGCGCGGGCATCTTCGTCTTGACCGGCATCGCGGCCGGCACGGCGGGGCCGGCACTGATTCTGGCTTTCGCCAAGAACGGCGTCATCACCGTATTGACGTCCATCGTCTACGCCGAACTCGGCTCGGCGATAACCGAAGCCGGTGGCGGTTACCTCTGG
>JAGWBC010000193.1:434-6017 GCA_021296115.1 Anaerolineae bacterium
TGAGCTGGTTCGCGCATGCGGTAGCGGGCAGCCTCTACGGCGTTGGCTTCGGCGGCTTCATCTACGAGCTGCTGCGCATACTCTTCCTCGACCCGGCGGCGCATCACAATGAGCACGCCGGCGTCTTCTTGACAGGTCCCCTGCACTTGCCCTTTGGCATCACCATGACCGAAGGCGACCTGGTGCAGAAAATCTTCGCCGTGCTGATCATTCTGCTATTTCTGTATATCAATTATCGCGGTACATCGGAGACGGGCGCGGTGGGCAATATCGTTACGGTGCTCAAAGTCATCATCATCATGATTTTCATCGTCAGCGGCTTGTTCGTGATCTTCGGCGATCCGGCGCGCTTTGAATCCTTCCAGCCTTTTGCGCCGCGGGACATCATCGGCATTGTCAGCGCGATGGGCTTGACCTTCATCGCCTTTGAAGGCTACGAGATCATCGTGCAAGCGGGCGAGGAAGTGCGTGAGCCGCGCAAGAATATCCCGCGGGCGATATTCCTGTCGCTGGCGATTGTGGTGCCGATTTATATGTTGGTGGCTTTTGTCATCCTGGGCGCGGTCGATCCACCGGAGGGAGTCCCCATTTTCGAATGGCTTGGCGATCTCGGCGAGATCGGTATCGCGCGGGCGGCGGCGCAGTTCATGCCCTTTGGCACCTTCCTCATCATGGTCGGCGGTTTGCTCTCGACCATGAGCGCGTTGAATGCCACCACCTTTTCCTCGACGCGCGTTTCCTTCGCCATGGGGCGGGATCGCGCCCTGCCCGACGGCTTCTCCAGCGTCAGCGCCAAAACGCGTACGCCGCATATAGCCCTCGGCTGGTCGGGCGTCTTGATTTTGTTCGTGGCACTCACCTTGCCGATTGAAGACGTAGCGGCCTCGGCCGATATCATGTTCATCCTGCTCTTCTTGCAGGTCAACCTGGCGGTGATCACCATCCGCAGCAAGTATGGCAAGGACCTCAAATACGGCTTCCTGCTGCCGTTTTTCCCGATACTGCCCATGATCGCCATCGGCATGCAATTTCTGCTGCTGCTGTCGCTCTTCGAGGTATCGATCATCGCCTGGATATACGCCGCGATTTGGATCGGCAGCGGCTTCCTCCTCTATTACATCTACGCGCGGCCGCGGCAGGAACGGGCGCATCGCACGCCGGTGCTGCAGCAGACCGAGCTGATGACGCCGACGCTGGAGGCGCCCTACCGCGTCCTGGTGCCGGTGGCCAATCCGGATTCGCTTTCAACCTTGCTCTCGCCGGCGGTGCACGCGGCGCGTATGCACAACGGCAAGATCACGCTCTTGCACATCGTCACGGTGCCGTCGCCGACGCCGCTGTCCTCCGGTTATCGCTATTTGCCCGCCAGCGAAGCCTTGCGCGAGAAAGCCATTGCCATGGTGCAGGATGAAGACGTGGCCGTGGAATATATCGTGCGCGTGGCGCGGCGGGTGGCGCCGGCCATCATCGATACTGCGCAGGAGCAGCGGGCTGACCTGCTGGTGGTTGGCTGGCAGGGCATCAAGACGGCGGAGGGCGGGACGGTGCTCGGTTCCAATATCGACCAGGTTCTGAGCGAAGTGAATTGTGATGTGATGATGCTGCAGCCGGGCGAAACGGCGGCGGCCAAGCGCGTCTTGATGCCCATCGCCGAGCCGCGTCAAGTGGGTTATTCGCTGCAATTGATTCAGCAGTTCTCGGCCAACGATATGCAGTTGGATCTGCTTCATGTCTTCTCAGCTGAGACGCCAGCGGCCGAGCGCGAACGCATGACGCGCGCGCTGCAGCGCCAGATCGACGCGGTCAATGTGGAGGGCAAGCAGGTCAACTTGTTGACTGAGATAAGCCCGGATCGGATAGACGCCATTGTACAGGCCGCCGGCGACTACGATTATGTGGTCATCGGCGAAACGCGGGATACGCGGGTGAAACAGCGCCTTTTCGGCAATACGCCTATGGTCATTGCCGACCGCACCAGTACGCCCGTCATGCTGCTGCATCCGGAGACCAGCGGCGTTGAATTCGGCCTGCGCCAGGCGGTGAATTACGTCAGCGGCGGCTACGCTTCGGTCGATCCGGAATCGCGCCTGCGCCTGGAGGAACAGGGCTATATCGACTACAGCGAAACGCCCACGGACGGCAAATTGAAGTCATCGGTCAACCAGCCGGTAATCTTTGTGATCGGCGCTTTGACCATGATATCGGCCTTCATGATGTACGCCGGCAGCGGCGATACGCTGACCTGGATCGGCGTACTGCTCTACTTGGCGACCTTGCTGGCATTTACCGTCGTGTCCGTGCGGGCGTCCAAAGGGTCCGGCTAGAAACTTGAGGGTTGAGCGCTGCGCTTGCGAGCTTCAATCTGCAGGCGCAGTCGCTCCATCAGGTCGACGCCCAGCTGACGGCACAAGTCGATCATATCTATCGGCACCCAATTCTCGATTAAGTAGTCGCCCTCGCGTTTCCACCAGTCGAAATCGCGCAGGGTTATGAGTTCGCCGGTGGCGGGGATGCCGGCGTATTCGCCGTTGCTGTACGAAAAGGCCGAATCCCAGATGCCCCCGCAGGCGTACATACCCTCGCCGATGAAGCCCATATTGCGGCCGCCACGCTCGACATCCAGTTGGCGGTCGCCGAAGCCCTGCAGCCAATTGCGCTGGTGGAAGTCTTCAAACTCCTCCAGCGAGAAGCAGCCGCCGATGCCGCTAGGCCCGAACCAGCGCATGTCTTGATGCCAGTATTTGTCCTGCTCCATGCGGCTCATATTGTCGCCGTCACGATCGCGCACATAGAGCATCAGGCCCTTGCCCATGGCTTCGACCAGTTGCAGGCTCTTGCGCGATTCCAGCGGGTCTTGCTCGGTGAGCAGGATGCCGTCTTTGGCGACCGGCCCGGGGATCTTGCCGCCGTCCGCGCCGGGCGATGGCGGCAAGACTTGATAACCGGCCTGGCGCATGACAGCCAAGATGTCGTACTGCACGAAGCTCTCGGCGATTTTGCCCTCGCGCATGACGTAAAATTGCCCGAACCAGATATTGGTCTTTTTGCCCGTGGCCGGGATGCCGAGCCAGTCCTTGACGAAAGTACCGGTGAGGTATCCTGTGGCCGTGACCCACTCGGTTCCGACACCGCCCGCCCACTCCGACACTCCGCTTTCGATCCCGCCCATGAAGACATAGGGTCGGATCTTGAGATCGGGAAAGGACTGCAGCAGTGGCAGCCAGAAACCGGAGATCAGGTTTTCCACGCCGACGATCTGGTCGATTGGCGCGGAGCCGTTCCAGTTGACATCATCGTGCACGGCGGCGCGTATGACATCCGGCGCATTGTCGCTGCCGACATGATTCAGCTTCTGCCAATAATCCCAAACGATTTCCTTGTTCTTTTGATTCAGCAGATTGGACATATTTCTGCTCCTTAATGGACAAGCGTTTTGCTCAGTGGCTCAGCCTTTGACGGCGCCTGCGGTTAGACCTTTGACCAGCTGGCCCTGGAAGATGAAGACCACGATTATGATGGGCACGGCGGCGGAGACCGCGGCGGCGGCGGCCAAGGTGATATGCCCGGGATCTTCGCCGGCGGCGTATTTGGAGATGGCGACTGTCAGCGTCCAGTTGGACTGGGTCAGGATACGCACCAGCAGGAAGTCCCTGTAGGCCAGCAGCAGGGTGAAAAGCGCCGTGGAAATGATGCCGGGCCACATGATCGGGATGATGACGCTGATGAAGGCGGTCAGGCGGTTGGCGCCATCAACCATGGCCGATTCTTCGATTTCTTTGGGGATGTTCATGAAGAAGCTGCGCAGCATCCAGATAGTGAAAGGCTGGTTGATCGCCACCAGCGTGACAATCAGCAGGATATGCGTATCGTAAAGTCCCGAGCGCTGCCCGAACCACCAGTAGGGCAATATATAGGACATGCCCGGCAAGGAGCGGAAGCCCAGCGCGGCGACCAGAATGATGACGCCTGCGATGCCGCTGTAGCGCGCCAGCCCATAGCCGGCCAGGCAGCCGATGGAGATTGAGATGCAGATCGTGCCCGCTGTGACAATGATGGTATTTAGGAAGTAGTCATAGAAGGTCTGGGTTTTGATGTAGCCGGGGATCGACCAAAGCACGGCGAAACCGACGGCGAGCACCACCAGATAAACATAGCCGCGCGCAATGGGGAAGCGGCGGGCGTTAATGGCGACCAATGCTAGCAAGCCGAATATCGCCACCAGCACAATGGCGACAAAGAAGGGGTCATCGGGAATCGCCTTGAGCCAGAGGTCGGTGTAGTTGTCTGTTGTTGGCTCAAAGATGAACAGTGGCACGCGTGAATTGGCTTGGCGCGGCGTCTTGAAGGACTGGATGGTCGTCCAGAAAAAGGGAATGACGCTGAAGACGGCGTAGGCCGTTAGAATCACGTAGATGAGGGCGAGCGCGTAACGATTATCGATTCTCTTCATGTTAGCGCTCTTCGGTTTGCTCTTTATATGTGCGAAGCAGGAAGGGCACAAGTACGACCAGAATCAACACGACGGTGATGACCGACATGGCGTTGGCTTTGCCCAGGCGCTGCACGCTCATGGCGGTGCGGAAGGTGTAGAGCATCATCACCTCCGCTTTGAAGATGGGGTTCTGTTCGGTCAACACAAATACGCTATCGAAGACGCGGTAGGCATCCATGATCGAAATCAAGCCGACGAAGACAAAGAGCGAGCGCAAATGCGGGATCATGATATAGCGCACCTGCCGCAGGCGCGTGGCGCCGTCAATCATGGAGGCTTCGACCAGTTCATGCGGCAGAGTCTGCAAGCCGGCGAAGAAGACGATCAGCGGGAAGGGCGTCGCCGCCCATAGCGCGTGTACCAGGATGAGTCCCTTGACCGTCTGTTCCGTGAATATGAAGCGCGAGCCCACAATCTCGCGGAAGAGCCAGGCGACTATGCCGCCCGATTCGAATAGCTGCTTCACCATCAGAGTGCCGACTACCGGGACGACGATGAAGGGCATCAGGAAGGCGGCGAGATAAGCGCCGCGGATGCGCTTGGAGACTTGATCCAGCAAGACGGCGATCAAGAAGCCGGTGAAAATCTGCAGCGGCACGGCGATGGCGATAAAGGTCATGGTGAAGGAGAAGGCGTTCCAAAACTTTAGGTCTTCAAATACTTCCAGGTAATTTGCCAAGCCGACAAATTCCGGCTCATTGATGTTGCGGAATGTCATGTATTGCGTGCTGAGCCAAACCGAGGTCAGCAAGGGGAAGACCATCAGCGCCAGCATAACCAGCAGACTGGGCGACATGAACATATAGAAGGTGCGTCTGTTCATGCTTGGGACCCTGGCGGCCTCAGATGGCGATCAAGGCGGTGGAAGAAGCGGAGCGGGAAACCCAACTCCGCCTATATTGCGGGATCAGTGAGGGCCGTGACTACCGACCCTCACGGTTTTCGACCTACCAAACTAGCCGTCGATATAGCCTTGCGCCGTGGCTTCGGCGACATATTCTTCGGCCGCGCTTGCCAGTGCTTCTTCCGGTGACAGATCGCCGGAGCCAACCAGCGGCAGCCAGTTGCCCAGCGCGGTGCGCGCCAGCGCA
>JAGWBC010000194.1:0-4240 GCA_021296115.1 Anaerolineae bacterium
CGAGTTCCTTCCGCTCTTTGCCGACCGTCCCAATGTCATCACGCCTTACGAATCGCACGCGCTGTATCTGCAGTCCGCCGCGGCGCAAGGCGACTGGAAATCGCGACTGCGTTTGCCGCTGGTACGGCGCTTCGAGCGCTTTTTGTTCTCGCCCTTCGACCGGACCGTGGTCATCTCGGATGCCGATCGGTCGCTGCTGCTCGATTTAAATCCGGCGCTGAACATCGCGGTCATTCCCAACGGCATCGAGCTTGAGCGTTTTCAGCCGCGCGAGCTTGAACGCGAGCCGAGTACGCTGCTCTTCGTGGGCAACTTCGACTATGCGCCCAATCAAGACGCCGCGCGGGTCTTGACGGATCAAGTGCTGCCGAGGGTCCAGCAGGCGCTGCCCGATGCGCGCCTGCAGTTGGTTGGCGCCAATCCGCCGGCCTGGCTGCGCGACCTGGCAAATGATCAGATTGAAATCACCGGGCGGGTGCCGGATGTGGCGCCCTATTTGGCGCGAGCGACCGTGTTCGTCTGTCCGTTGCGCATCGGCGCCGGCCTGAAAAACAAAGTGTTGGAAGCCCTGGCGATGGGCATCCCGGTCGCGGCGACTCCGCTAAGCGTGGACGGCATCAATGTCCGCGACGGCGAGTCAGCGCTGGTCGCCGGGATCGACGACATCGCGGCGCAGACGATTGAACTGCTGGGCGACTCGGCGCTGCGGGAGCGCCTTTCACAGGGCGGGCGCGCGCTGATTGAAGCGCAGTACAGCTGGGAGAAGACGGCTTCCAGCTATGAACGGCTTTACGACGAGATTTGCCGCGCTAGATGATTTGCAGCTGATCGCGCTCGGGCAAAGCCGGGAAGGGCGCCTGCGGCAGCGTTTGATACCAGTAGGCGACCGAGGCGATATCGTCTTGCAGCGGCAGGTAGCGGCGGTTGTATCCCCAGCCCAGCGCTTGCATGGTCACGCTTAAGTCGGTTTCGAAGCGGATGGGGTCCATGATATGCCAGCGGTACATGCCCATGCGGAATTGTGACTTGTAGTCCGTATCGGGGCGGATCACCTGGTGGAAACCGGCGTAGGGCGTGGTGTAGGTGACGTAGCCTTCGTTATGCCGCGGGCTGGGATCAAAATTGTAGGAGCCGCAAAAGTAGTCTTCCGTGCCGGTGCCGCAAATTGTGGGGTACTCATCGCCGTCCATGTAGAACTTGATCTCGCCCTCGCCCCACCAGCCGTTGTTGTTCGCGCCCCAAGCCATATAAGTGCCGACGTAATGCCCGCGTCCGCTGATGCCGTCGACGATGGTGTAGACATCTTTGTAGGGCAGGGGGTTGACGCGGCGGAATTGCGCGTGGAAATAGGCGGCGTCTTCCGGCACGTCTGTCAGCGTGTAATTCACCTGATAGTAGAGCGTCATCTCTTCTTCGGCGATATTGCTGATGGTCATGCGGCAGTGCTTGCGGAAGGGCATTTCCCAGTAGGAATTGAAGGCGCTGCCCGGGTTGACGCATATCGGCAGCGATGTGACTTGGGCGTATTCGCCCCAGCCGACGGCGAAGAAATCACCAATGGGGCATTCGACCGAGGGCTGTTCGTTGTCATCCCAATAGATGCGCAAGATGCAGAAGCGCCAATTGCCGGTGGGCGTCAGCCAGATTTGCTGTATGGCGCCGGGACCGGCGATATCGGCCATGGTGAAGGTATCGCCCGACGCGATGCGCACCGAAGGCGAGACCTTCCAGCCATGCCCCAGATCGCGAGCGGCCTGGCTGCCCGTGCCTTCATCCGCCATACCGCCGCGCCCTTTGGCGCCGTCGAAGTTCTCGGCGCTGAGCGAGCGCGACTTCGCTGACGAAAGCCGCGACAAATTGCCCAAATGCATGCCCAAGCCATTAAATCCAGTCATTAGCAAACTCCCGTATTGTGCTGTTTACGTGTCCGGTGTGGCCGTTGCCAGCTCTTCCGTAGCGCTAGCGAGGTTGTCAAAATGCAGCTGGAACACCGCGCATACATCCGGATGCGAGCCGACATAGACATAACTGATATTGTCGCCTTCGTATTCAAATGAGCCCGCGCTGGCGCAGGGCTCCACTTCAAATGCCTGCGCGCTGGACTTGCCCTCCTGCCCGCCCAGGATGCAATTGATGACCTCCTGGTTGATGCGCGACTGATTGAGGACCAGCGCCCCGCCAATCTTGGGCGCGGTCACGGTCGAATCGAGCTGCCGGTAAAACTTGGCCGCCAGCGCGCCGCGATCCTGGAAGCACTGCAGAATTTGTTCCGCTTTGGCGAGGACGGCCGTAATACCCACTTGACCGCTCAGCAAGGACGCGCCGCCGAAAGCCGCGAAGGCGCCGTCGACTGTTGTGTCAACGTCAGTGGCCGAGTAGGCGGCCAGGTTGGGCAGGAGTCGCTGGGCCGATGTCGCGTCGTTCGGCGTGTTGCCCGTCTCGCTGCAAGCGACGGCAAGAATCAGCAGCAGCGACAAAAGCGCGAAAATCCTCAAATGCTTCAATCGGCGTCTCCGCGAAGAATCACGTCCAGTATGCAACAAGTGCATTCTATCAGATGTTGTAAAAGGCGATGGGCGGCGGCGCTTCGAATCGCGGTTAATTGCGATTGGTCTCGGAGAATGTTGCCAGCTAGTCCTGCGTCCTGCGATTTGCTAGACTAGCGCGACTTGGCTGAGTGGGAGACAGGCAGAGACATGAAGCTGATTCGATATAGGCATGACGATGGAGAGGGTATCGGCCTGGTTCAAGGCGATAAGGCAGCAGCGCTTGCCAGCGCCGACTTGCGCGAACTTATGCTCGATGGAGTCGTGGCAGAGCAGCTTGGCATCGTCCATCCGCTGGATCAGTGTACGATTCTGCCCCCGCTGATACCCGGCAAGATTCTGGCTATCGGCCGCAATTATGCCGAGCATGCCCGCGAGCTGAACAACGAAGTGCCGGCCGAGCCGCTGGTCTTCGCCGTCATGCCCAGCGCGGTCATCGGCGACGGCAATGTCATCGAATGGGAGGCGGCGCTGACGTCGCAGGTGGATTGGGAAGGCGAGCTGGCGGTCATCATCGGCAGGACGGCGCGCCGAGTGTCGCATGCGGAGGCGCTGGATTTCGTCTTCGGCTACACCATCGCCAACGATGTCTCCGCGCGCGACTTGCAGACGCGGGACAAACAGTGGACGCGCGCCAAGGGGCTTGACACTTTCTGCCCGCTGGGTCCCGCGGTCGTTACCGCCGATGAAATCCCCGATCCGCAAAATCTGCGCATCGTGACCACGGTCGACGGCGTCGAAAAGCAGAATGGCTCGACAGCCGACATGATTTTCTCGGTCAGCTTCTTGATAGCGCATTTGTCGCGGGCATTCACGCTGAATCCGGGCGATGTGATATTGACCGGTACGCCGAGCGGCGTGGGCAAAGCCATGAATCCGCCCGAATTCCTGGGCGAGGGCAGCGTCGTCAGCGTGGAGATTGAAGTCATCGGCAAATTGACGAATAGCTGCCGCATGCTGTGAAATCGCCCTAGGTTCGCGCTGACCTTACCTTTGCAGGAGTGAGACATGTCCAAGCCCGTCACCATCGAAGATATCAAAGTCATATTGACACAACCGGGCAAGTCTCGGCTGTGCATCGTCAAAGTGATCACATCCGAGCCGGGACTCTACGGCTTGGGCTGCGCCACCTTTACGCAGCGCATCTTCGCTGTAGCCACTGCGATCGAACGCCATCTGAAGCCTTTTTTGCTGGGGCGCGATGTCGACCGCATCGAAGAGATCTGGAATATGTCGATGGTGCACGGCTATTGGCGCAACGGCCCCGTGCTCAATAACGCCATTTCCGGCGTCGACCAGGCGCTTTGGGACATCAAGGGCAAGCGGGCCGGCATGAGCGTCTGTGATCTGCTGGGCGGAAAATCGCGCGAGGCGGCACAGGTTTACGTGCACGCTGATGGACGCGACAAGCAGGAAGTCGCGGATCGCGCGCGCGCCTATGTGGAGCAGGGTTATCGCTTCATTCGTGTGCAGATGGGCGGCTACGGCGGTAAGGGCAGCCCTATGGTCAAGCCCAAGAACGCCCCGCCCGGCGCCTACTTCGACCCGCGCGATTATTGCCGTCAGATGCTGGATATGATCGCTTACGCGCGCGAGCAACTCGGCGAAGAGATTGAGCTGCTGCACGATATCCACGAGCGCCTGGCGCCCATCCACGCGGTTGAGTTCGCCAAGGACGTTGAGCAATTCAAGCT
>JAGWBC010000194.1:4262-9827 GCA_021296115.1 Anaerolineae bacterium
CACTGGTTCCGCACGATTCGCGCTCAATGCGCCACGCCGCTGGCGATGGGCGAACTCTTCAACAACCCGCAGGAGTGGCAGCTTCTGATTCAGGAGCGCCTCATCGATTTCATTCGCATGCACATCAGTCAGATGGGCGGCATCACGCCGGCGCGCAATGTGGCCATCGTCGCTGATATGTACGGCGTGCGCACGGCCTGGCACGGGCCCAGCGATACCTCGCCTGTGGGGCACGCCGCTAACTTGCAGCTGGATCTCTGGCATCGCAACTTCGGCGTGCAAGAATGGTATCGGCCCTCGCAGTTGGACTATGCCCTCTTCCCCGGCTTGCCTGTTGTCGAGGACGGCTATCTTTATCCCAATGACCAGCCGGGGCTGGGCATCGATATCGACGAGGACTTGGCGGCGCAGTATCCCTGTAGGGATATCGTGGAGGACTGGACGCAGACGCGCCTGCCCGATGGCAGCCCCGCGCGGCCCTAACGCGGCAGCCCCGGCTGTCGATGACACAAGGGAAGGAGCGCGTTATAATATTGGTGAGAAGAGACGCGCTGAGGTCGAATATGGCGATCCAAACGAAAGAACTCATGGCGGTGGAAGAATACTTTGCTTGGGCTTTGCAGCAGGAGCAGAGGTACGAGTACATCGACGGAGAACTCATTGAGATGACTGGAGCCAGCAATAAACACAGCCAAATCATAATGAACATTATCTATGGCTTCTTCAGCGGTCTCGATTTATCGCGATACGCCTTGCGAACCGAAGGCATGCGTGTGCAAATCAGCCCCACACGTTATGTCTATCCCGACTTGTCGATCATCCGCGGCGATCCCGTCTTTCGGGACGCCAGCGAATATAACTTGATGAATCCCTGCTTCGTGCTGGAAGTAACATCGCCCTCCAGCATCGCGCGCGATCGCTCGGACAAGCTTGGCTACTACTTCTCCCTGCCGTCTATTGAAGCCTGCCTCATCGTCGATCAGCACCGCCTCGGCGCCGAGCTGTACACGCGCGGCGATAGCGACTGGCAGCGTCAGGCATTCAGCGAGCCAGCCGATGTCATTCCGTTGGCAATGCTGGAATGTGAACTCCCGCTCGAGCAAGTCTACCGCGGGATTGCTTTCTAGCAGCGCTTGCTTTCCAGCGCGTCCGGATTGCATACGTTCGCGGGCCTACCCTCAAGCAAGTAATCGACAATCAACTGCGCCGCTTCAACCGCGACCGTCACCTGCGCATCGGAGGTGCTGGCGGCCAGGTGGGGGGTGTGCACCACATTCGGCAATCCAATCAGCGGATGGTCGGCGGGCGGCGGCTCCTGCTCGTACACATCCAGGGCGGCGCCGGCGACGATACCGCTTTGCAGCGCAGCCGCCAAATCAGCCGAGTTGATCAGCGCGCCGCGCGCCGCATTGATGATGCGGATGCCGCGCTTCATCCTGGAGATGGAGTCGGCGTTGATCATGCCGCGTGTCTCGTCCGTGACCAGGGCATGCAGCGAGAGGTAATCCGAGCGGGCATAAACCTCGTCTAGCGCCAGCAGGGGCACGTCATGCGCTGCGGCGATTTCCGGCGGCAGGTAGGGGTCGTGGGCGATGACGCGCATTTCAAAGGCTTGGGCGCGCGCAGCGATAGCCCCCCCAATACGCCCCAAGCCGATGATGCCCAAGGTCTTGCCCTTCAGCTCCACGCCCGTGAAAGTTTTGCGGTCCCATCGCCCCTCGGCCAGCGACTGATGGCCCTGCGGGATATGTCGAGAGAGCGCCAGCATCAGACCGATGCTGTGCTCGGCGGTTGAGATGGTATTGCCGCCCGGCGTATTCATGACGATGACGCCTTGCGCGGTCGCGGCTTCCAGGTCGACATTGTCAACGCCGACGCCGGCCCGGGCGATGGCCTTGAGCTGCGGAGCGCTGGCGATCAGCTCGGCATCAGCCGTCACGCCGCTGCGGATGATCAGCGCGTCGGCGTCGGCGACTGCTTCCAGCAGGGCGGCGCGTTCCATCTTGCCCGGCGCAGCGACGCGAATCCCGGCGCTCGACTCAAGGATGTCGATCGCCTTCTGATGGACGTTGTCAGGAACGAGTACGTGAAATGTCATTGGCTTTGCCTGTTCAGTTCTGTCGCGCCATGAAGGCGTCGATGCCGCTGAGGACTTCCTGCAGCATGTCCATGGTCACATCGCCCATGTGCGGCAAGCGGTATGTTTTCCCCTTGATCGCCCCGTAACCCTTGTCCATGGCATAGCCGACCTCGCTCTCCATGAAGGCGCCCATGGCGTTGACGTCAATGCCAAGCGAATTGGCCACGGTAGTCACTGTGTCACTGCGATAGCCCGCCTGCGCGTACAGTCCGAAGCCACGCTCCAGCGCCCAGTCGTGCGTGGCGTCGCGCATGTCTCTGTGGCGCGCCCAACGCGCTTCAATGCCTTCCGCCAGGATCGCGTCCATCTGCCTGTCGGCGGCGTACATCAAGGCGATCGGCGGCGTCGACGGCGTATTGTTCTTGAGCAGCGATTTCTCCAGCGTCAGAAAATCAAAGTAGTAGCCGCGGTTGTTTATGCTCGCCGCGCGCTCAAGCAAGCGATCGCTGACGGCGGCGAAAGCGATGCCGGGCGGCAAAGCGAAGGCTTTCTGGCTTGAGGTCAGGGCGATGTCGATGCCCCAGTCGTCAACGCGCAGGTCCGTGCCCAGGAAGCCGCTTACAGTATCGACGAAGAAGAGCGTGTCCTCATGCTGATTGACGACCTCGCCGATCGCTTGAATGGGGTTGGTGACGCCAGTGCTGGTCTCGTTGTGCACGGCGCAGACGGCGTCGTATCGCTGCCGGGACAGGGCGTCGGCGACCATTTCAGCTGTATGCGCCCGGCCCCAGTCGACTTGAATGCAGTCGACATTCTTGCCGTTGGCGCGGCTTATCTGGGCCCAGCGCTCGCTGAATGCGCCGCCGGTCAGGTGCAGCACGCGGCCCTGGTCGCGAATGCCGCAACGTACCGCGCCCTCCCACAGGCCGCTGCCGGAGGAGCCGCTGACATAGACGCGGCTGTCGGTAAAGAAGGCGCGCTTCAGCTTGTCTTGCAGGCGCGCGAACAAGTCGGCGAATTCGCTGCTGCGGTGGCCGATCATCCATTGCGTCTGCGCCTCGAGGATCTCGCGGCGGACTTCAACGGGTCCCGGCAGAAAAAGTTTCTTGTGTTCGAATTGGCGCATAGAGCGAAGGTCCTACTCCAAGCTGAATTGTGTATCGTGCAATCCGGCGAATTGTAGCCCCGCGGCATTTTGGCGCATAGGGCGAAACCATCATCGATGCGCGCGCCGGGGATGCTTGCCGCGACAAGGAAAACTGCTATACTCTGGCGCACGATTCCAGTGATATCAAGGTCAGCGGCGAGGCTGTCCATGGTGGCGGAGGAAAAATGTTACGAGTGGCGAATGCGCCCTGTTCCTGGGGCATTATCGAGAATATAGAGGGTGAACGCTACGACTATGCGCGCGTCCTGGACGAGATTGCCTCAACCGGTTACGCCGGCGCCGAACTGGGTGATTGGGGCTTTATGCCGACTGAGCCCGACAAATTGCGAGCGGAGTTGGACCGGCGCGGCTTAAAAATGTTGGGCTCCTGGGTCAATGTCAACTTTCAGGACAAGGACCGGCATCAGGAAAGCGCTGATGAATGCGTGCGCACCGCCAAGCTGCTTGCGGCCGTGGGCGGCAGCGATGCGCTGGTGGTGCTGGGTCCAGACCCCTACACCAATCCCATGCGCAGCTTGAATTCGGGACGGATCACGCCGGAGATGAGCCTTGATGAAGGCGGCTGGCGGATGTTCGCCCAGGGTACCGACCAGGCCGCGCGCCGCGTGATGGACGAAACCGGCTTGCGCTCGGTCTTGCATCATCACACCGGCTCCTGGATAGAAACGCCGGACGAGACTGCGCGCTTGATGGATATGACCGATGACAAGGTCGTGGGCCTGGTCTTTGATACCGGTCACTGGTCCTTTGGCGGCGGCGATCCGATAGCTGGCATTCGGCAATTCGCGGAGCGGATTTGGTACGTCCACTTCAAAGACCGCGACCCCAAGATACACGAGCAGTCGCGGCTTCACGAGTGGGACGGGCCGACCTCAGTAGGCAAAGGCATCTTTCCCGAGCTGGGCCAAGGCGATGTCGACTTTCCCGCTGTACTCCGCGAGCTGGAGAAAATCGGTTATGACAGCTGGATCGTGGTCGAGCAGGACGTATTGCCCGGCATGGGCAGCCCGCGGGAATCGGCGCAGCGCAACCGCGACTACTTGCGCAGCATCGGCTTATAAGCGGCGCTGATGAACTTGCCGCTGGGTGACATCGTCCGCGCGCAGCACCGCTTGCGACCGCTTCTGCAGCCGACAGCGCTTGAGGCAGCGCCGGACTTGGGCAGCAATGTCTGGCTCAAGCTGGAAAACTGCAATCAGACGCATTCATTTAAGGTACGCGGCGCGCTGAACGCCATCCTCTCGTTGCCCGAAGACGCGCGAGAACGCGGCATTATCGCCGCCTCATCGGGCAATCACGCCGCCGCAGTCGCTTACGCCGCGCAGCTGACCGGCGCCTCGGCAAGTATCCTGATGCCCAAGACTACGCCGCAAAAGAAGGTCAAGAACGTTCAGCGTTATGGCGCTGAGGCGGTCGTTTTCGGCGACAACTATGACGAAGCGGAAGCCGAGGCCCTGCGGCGGGTCGCTGAAGGCGGCACCTGGGTTTCGCCCTATAACGACGCGCGCGTCATCTCCGGCGCAGGAACGATCGGGCTGGAGATTGTGGAGCAGCTGCCGGGAGTAGAGCGGATCGTCGTGCCGGTCAGCGGCGGCGGGCTTATCGCCGGAATCGCGGCCGCGGTCAAGCAGCTCAACCCCGCCATTGAAGTCGTGGGTGTTAACGCGAAGTCAGCGCCCGCCATGTACAACGTCTTCCACGGGGCGGCGCTACCGCAGGTGTGGGATACGCTGGCGGACGCGCTCTCGGGCGATATCGAAGCCGGCTCGATCACAGTGCCAATCAGTCGCCGCTACATGGATGATATCGTGCTGGTGTCTGAGCGTCAGATGGCGGCGGCCATGCGCCATATGCTCGAAGTGGCCGGTTGGGTGGTCGAAGGCGGCGGGGCGGTGGCCGTGGCGGCTGCGCTGCACGAAGTTATTCCCGCGGACGGCCGGACGACTGCGCTGGTGGTCAGCGGCGGAAATGTCGATCTGGCGGTGCTGCGACGAGCCGTATTTGACCAAGAGACAGGGGACGCTACCAATGACTGAGTCGCAGACCATCCAAGATCATAGGCGTGCCGCGGAAAACTTGCTGCAGGAATTCGTGCGAGGCCTAAGCGAAGCCATCGACCGCGTCCATGAACACCTGCCACAAGTAAAGTACGGCGCGCGCGGCGAAGCGGCTGCCTTCCCGTTGACGTTGCGCGAGGCGCGGACCGTCATCGCCCGCGAGCAAGGCGTACAGAGCTGGGGCGAGCTGCGCTTGCGGGCGAAACTTGACGAATTGCAATTCGGCGATGAGCTGGCGCAATTCAAACAGCTCGTCTACG
>JAGWBC010000194.1:9914-13927 GCA_021296115.1 Anaerolineae bacterium
CTGATGTGGTGGACGCGCTGCTCAAACACGGCGCCGATATCAAGGCGAAATCGCAGTGGTGGGCGGGCGACTTTCATCTGCTCGAGGGCGCATCGACGGGTGCTGCGCAGCAACTTATCGACCGCGGCGCGGAAATCACGGCGCACGCGGCGGCCGAGCAGGGCTGGCTGGATTGGCTGGAAACGGCCTACGCGCGCGACAAGACGATCGTCAATCAGCGCGGCGGCGACGGCAAGACGCCTTTGCACTACGCCAGAGCCGCAGAAGTGATGGACTGGCTGCTGGAGCGAGGCGCTGAATTGGAAGCGCGCGACCTTGACCATGCCTCGACGCCCTTGCAGTGGATGCTGGGCGAGCGGAACCTGGACGCCGCGCGTGAACTGGCAACGCGGGGCGCGCAAGTCGATATATTCGCCGCCGTTATTCTGGGCGAGCGAGATTTGGTCGCGAGGGCTCTGCAGGCAAATCCGAAGGCAATACACGCGCGCGTCAATCAGGCCGGCTACGAATTTGTCCCGCCGGCTGACGGCTCGCATCAATATGTTTATACCTTTAACGCGGCCGGTTTGTCACCGCACCAGGCAGCGCTCGAATACGGGCGCGACGACATCTTTGCCTTCCTACTGGAGCATAGCCCGGCTGATGTCAAGTTGCTGGCGCACTGCGCGGAAGCCAATGCCGAAGCGGCGCAGGCCATCGTGGAGGCGCATCCAAACATGGTGGCGCAAATGAAAGCCGGCGACCGCCGCCAGTTGATCCACGCCGCCTGGACGAATAAGGTCGATTCCGTCAAGCTGATGGCAGCGCTCGGTTTTGATTTGCAAATTCGCGATGACGACCAAATGACGCCGCTGCACGCGGCCGCTTTTCACGGCTTCGCCGATGTGATACGCCCCTTGCTGGAGGCCGATGACGAACCGCCGCTGACCTGGCTCAACCATTACGATGGTACGCCTTTGACCACCTGCCTCTATGGACGGAGTCATAGCTGGCGCGACGATGGTGATTTCCCGGCGAGCATAGCATTGCTGGTCGAGGCGGGTTCCGAAGTTCGCGCCGAGTGGCTGCCGACTGGAGACGACGAGATCGACGACATAATGCGAAAGGCGCTGGAAGCGGACGCCTGACGTAATCGGAACCTGGCTCGTTAGGGCTCCGGATCGTCGCTGGCGACCGAGCCATTGATCTGAATCGTCTGCTGAAAAGCAATCTCCAAGTCGATTCTTGTATCTGCCGCCAAACTGATCGCAGCTTGCGCAGCTTCAAGATCGGCATTGGAAGGCGCTTGCGAGTCGAGAACATTCGCCCGCACCTGGACGCCCTCGCCCCGGATTACGGTCACATCGCTGATGCTAGCGCGCGGCAGCCTCTCTTGCAGCGCGGCGCTGGCTACTTCGGCCAAGGGATCCAGCGGCAGTATGACCTGGCGCGCAACGACCGTCAGATCGACATTTTGCTGATAGAGCTCGTCGATCAGCAATTGGGCCGCCGTAACTTCTTCCGGCGTGATCGGATGGTCGGACTGGACGGTTAACAGCACTTCAAGCGGCACTGAAGTGATGACCTGGTACTCAACGACGATGGCGCCGTGAAAGGCTTCTGCTTGCAGCCGCTCGCGGATATGCGCCTCGTCAACCGCCTGCGTGCTCAATCTGGCGAATACAAGCAGCAAGATGATCGTGGTGACGAAGAGCACTAGCCACCAGGCGCGCGATTGATTGAGAGATGCGCCTTCGCGATCTTCGCTGGGGTGCATTCCCATCCACAAGAAGGTGATGTATTGCGCGGCAATGATGAAGGCGATATTGGCCAGGAAGAGCAGATTCGCGCCGAAGGCCAAATCGATATCCTGCAGCGCAATGCCCAGGCCGATGGTGCAAAGCGGTGGCATCAGGGCGGCGGCGATCGCCACGCCAGCCAAAGCGGCGGGGATGCCCTTGCGCGCAGTGGCATAAGCCGCGACCCAGCCTGACACCAATGCGATGGCGGCGTCCAGCAGGTTGGGACTGCCGCGCGCCAACATTTCATCGGTCGGCGTATCAATCGGCAGGACGACGCCCATCACTATCGAAATAAGCAGAGCCAGGGTCACGCCGGCGAAGAGCGTCACGCTGGCGCGGCGGGTGAGGTGCAATATACCCGTCGCCATGCCAGTTGAAAAGCTCGACAGCGGTGACATCAGCGGCGCGACCAACATGGCGCCGATGATCACCGCGGCGCTGTTGGTCAGCAAGCCGAGGGTAGCGAGCGCCGCCGACAGCACGATCATGACGGTATAGTCCAGGTTGCTGCTGGCGTATTTCTGCGCGCTCCAAATGAGCTCGTTTTGCTCAACCAGGGTCAGCTGTGGGTTGAGCCGCGCGATCCCGTGCTCAAGTGCGCCGCGGATGCCCCGGCGCCATTCAATCTGCGAAATCATGATCACCGGACCCGGGGCGGAATTGAGCAGTTGATTGCTCAGGTCGTCAAAGATGTGCCTTTCGAAGTCAGTTTTCTGTGAAAAGCCCATGACCAGCAGATCGTCCGGGGTCATGTCGCGCACGATTTCCGACGCCGGATTTCGGCCGATGATGACCTGTGGCATCAGGTCCTTATTGCGCGGCAGATGCTCTTCGTAGCGCTTGATGGCCGCCTCGTGCTCGGGATCATAGTGATAATCGAACTGGACGCTCATTTGGCGCAGGGGAATGGTGTGCTGTAAAGCGAAACTGACGCCAAGTTTCATGGCGACGACGGAGGGCAGGCCGCCGTCAACCGGCACGACAACGCGATCAAAGTGCGGCGATAGCGCGCTGCGGTAAATCAGCACGCCGCAAGGGGCCGCGGCGATCACATTTTCGACGACCGTGCCCAACTTCACTCGGCCTTGCGTCGGTCGCTGAACGCCCAGCAAGATGACATCCGTATTGCGCTCGCGAGCCACATCCAGGATGCCGCGCGATATGCTGGCTGAAATCTCGGTCACCAATTCCACGCGGTGGCCGGCGTCAGTGTTGCGGAAATCTTCGATGACCTGGTTAACCTGATCGCTGACTCTGTTGGTCTGCTCGGCATCGCCTAGCGAAATGACCAGCGCGATCACCAGGCCGTCCACTGGATGCACCATTTCACCGGCGATGCGCAGCATTTCGGCGGCAGTATCCGGCCGGCTTATCGGCACGACGACCGTCCGCGCATAATACTCATCGTACGGCGACAATGAATCCGGATCAATGGTTTGAGAAATGTTATGATTCATGCTAAATGCTTTTACATACTAAACAGAAAGGGGCAAGTTATTGTCGTCGGCAAATGCTGCGTCGACCGACTTCTTGGCGATTGCTCAGCTAGTCCAGGATTACGGAACGACCGGTAAATTGTGTGCTGGTATCGCTATACTGCATCAGCTCGATTCGGACGCCGCTGGGGTCGGTGATCCAGGCTTGCCAGGCATTATCGGCGCCCATTTTCTTGGCTGACACCTCAACGCCGCGATTGCTGAGTCTGCTGATGACGGCGTCCAGGTCTTCTACTTCAAGACAGAAATGTTTGATGAGCGCGTCACCATTGTTGGGGGCGTCGCTTATCGCAAATACTTCCAGGAAGGTTGTTTCTCCCAGCTTAATATAGAAGCCGATGCGCCGGCCAGCGTGGATAAACTCAAATGCCTTTTCAAAGCCCAAGTCTTCGACGTAAAAGCTCTCAGCGGCGTCCAAATCAACTGCGCCAATGCAAACATGCGCCAAGCGTTTGAACATGATTTTCATCTTTCAGTTCGCGAAAAACAGATTGTAAACAAGAATTATCGTATCCCAACTTGGATTATGTCGCAACTTGGTCGCGCAGATTCAGCAGGGCGCGCCGAACCTCGTCCCAGGCCCTTGACTGCACAGAAACGACTTCAAAGTGGCCCGCATCCTCCAGCACGGATAGCCGCGCGTCGTCTCCCAATGCAGTTGCCGCGTCGACGTAAGCGCGCGCGTTGTCCAGGATGCCGGCATCCTCGCTGCCAACTATAATCGCCTGCGGTTTGC
>JAGWBC010000195.1:0-8244 GCA_021296115.1 Anaerolineae bacterium
GATTGATGGCGAACTGCACATTGGCCCCGCCGGTGGTGATGCCGACGCGGTCGAAGATCAGGCGCGACATATTGCGTAGTCGCTGGAGTTCGCGGTCAGTCAGCGTCTGCGCCGGCGCAATGGTGATGCTGTCGCCGGTATGCACGCCCATCGGGTCGAGGTTCTCGATCGAGCAAACCACGACGAAATTGCCTGCGCCGTCGCGCATCAGCTCGAGTTCGTATTCTTTCCAGCCCAGCAGGCTCTTGTCGACCAGCACTTGCCCGACCGGGCTCTGATGGATGCCGTTGGACGCCACGCGCCGCAATTCATCCTCATCGTAAGCTACGCCGCCGCCAGCGCCCCCCATAGTAAAGGACGGGCGGATCAGAATCGGGAAGCCAATCTGCGCGGCGAAATCCAGCGCGCCGTCCACGCTGCTGACGACCTTGCTCTCGGGCACTTGCAGGCCGATTTCGGTCATGGTCTCGTTGAAGAGTTGGCGGTCTTCAGCCAGTTGAATGCTCGTCAATGTAGCTCCGATTAACTCGACGCCGTATTCGCCGAGCACGCCGCGCTCTTGCAGCTGCACCGCCAAATTGAGCGCCGTCTGCCCGCCGACTGTCGGCAGCAAGGCGTCCGGTCGCTCCTGCGCGATGATTTTTTCGCAGATATCCGCCGTCAAGGGCTCGATATAGGTCGCATCGGAGAATTGCGGGTCGGTCATGATCGTGGCCGGATTGGAGTTCACCAGCACCACGCGATAGCCCTGAGCCTTCAGCGCCTTGCAGGCCTGCACGCCGCTGTAATCGAACTCGCAAGCCTGGCCGATCACAATCGGTCCCGAGCCGATAATCAAGATGCTGTCTATGTCAGCGCGCTTTGGCATAGCTTCCTTTCAGCGAGAGCGAGCCGGCTTGGGGTCATGCGCCCGCAGCGCATCGACAAATTCGTCGAAGAGATACAGGGAGTCGTGCCGGCCCGGCGAGGCTTCGGGATGGTATTGTACGCTGAAGGCGCGCAGCTGCTTGTGTCGCAGGCCAGCGACTGTATTGTCGTTCAGATTGAGGTGTGTGATTTCGCCGCCGCCCAATTCGCTGGCCGCTGACACCGCGAAGCCATGATTATGCGCCGCGATCTCGACCTCGCCGCTGGCCAGGTTCTTCACCGGCTGGTTGCCGCCGCGATGCCCGAAACGCATCTTCTCGGTGACGCCGCCCAGGGCCAGCGCCAAAATCTGATGACCAAGGCAGATGCCGAATATCGGTACTTGACCCAGCAAGGCTTTTATATTGGCGATGGCGTACTTCACCGCCGCGGGGTCGCCCGGTCCATTGCTGAGGAAAACCCCAGCCGGATGCATTGCCGCCACTTCGACAGCGGGCGTCCAGGCCGGCACGACTTTGACGCGCAGCCCGCGATCGGTAAGCATGCGCAGGATATTACGCTTGATGCCAAAGTCGTAAGCAATGACCAGAGGGCTCGTGGAAGCGGCAAGGGAATCACCGTACCATCGTGAGTCGCTCGTTTCATGCCAGTCGTAGGCTTGGGCAACCGAGACTTCATCAACCAGGTTGGCGCCCGACATGTCGATGGCGTTGCGGGCCGTCTGTGTAAGGCAGCTGATGTCGTCCGCAGCCTGGCCGTGCGCCACCGCAGCGCGCATCACGCCCCGGTCACGGATATGCCGCACCAGCGCGCGCGTCGCCACGCCGGATACACCGATAATATTGTGCTGCTCCAGGTATGAGGCCAGATCGCCGCGATTGCGCCAATTGCTGACGATGGGGCTGAGCGAGCGCACGACGAATCCGGCCGCCCACACCTTGCCCGACTCGGGATCTTCAAAATTGATGCCGGTATTGCCGATATGCGGCGCCGTCATCGTGATGATTTGCCGATGGTATGAGGGGTCGGTCAGGATCTCCTGGTAACCGGTCATTGAAGTATTGAAGACAATTTCGCCGGTCGACACGCCACCCGCGCCGAAGCCTTCGCCGGGGAATACCCGCCCGTCCTCCAGAACCAGAACAGCCTGCATGACTCAGGACCGGTAGTCGCCGTTAATGGAAATGTAGTCGTGGCTGATGTCGCACGTCCAGATGGTTGCGCAGCCCCCGCCCATGCCGCAATCGAGCGTGAACGTGATGGATGGCTCGGCCATGATTTCGGCGGCATCGTCCTCCTGATAGTCGGTGGGCATGCCGCCGCTGAAGATCTCAAGACCGCGTTGATGTTCCGCCAGCGACTCGCCGGCAGCGACCCAAAGCGATGTGCTGTCGGGTTCAAATGCCGTGCCAGCCCGCCCGGCCGCCGCCACAATTCGGCCCCAATTGGCGTCGCTGCCGTAGAAGGCCGACTTGGTCAAAACCGAAGCGCCGATAGTCTGCCCGATTCGCTCGGCAGCCGCTTCAGATTCGGCGTTTACGACATCAAGCGTGACGAACTTGGTGACGCCTTCGCCGTCGCGCACAACCTCTTGCGCCAGATAGCGGCAGAGGTCGGTCAGCGCTGCCCGAAATGCGGCAAGCTCCTGATCGCTTGCGGGCGCTACGCCGCTTTCGCCATTTGCAAGCAGAAGCACCGTATCGTTGGTACTGGTATCGCCATCGACGACGATGCGGTTGAAGCTCTCCTGAGTCGCGCTCTGCAAGGCGTCGTTGGCGGCGGAGGTACTCAGCGCAGCGTCGGTCACGATCACGCTTAGCATGGTGGCCATATTGGGCGCGATCATGCCGGCGCCTTTGACCATGCCAGCCAAGGTATAGCTGCCTTCATCCGTCTCGACGCGCAGCGAGCCCAGTTTGGGTCGCGTGTCCGTTGTCATGATGGCGGCGGCGGCGGGAGATTCGATCGCGAAAGCTCAACGCCGCGCGCGATTTTCTCCATCGGCAGGTGTGTGCCGATGACGCCAGTTGACATCACCAGCACCTGCTCCGCCGAGATATCAAGCGCGTCAGCCACCATGTCAGACGTGGCCCGCGCGTTTTCCAGCCCAATTGATCCCGTGCAGGCGTTGGCGCTGATGGTATTGGTGGCCACGGCTCGAATCGATTCGGGGTTGCTCGCCACGCGCTCCATGTCCAGCAGAACCGGCGCCGCCTTGACTTTGTTGCGCGTGAAGACGCCCGCCGCGACGCAATCCACGTCGCTGACGACCAGGGAAAAATCTAGCGCGCCCTCCTTTTTCAGCCCGGCATGCACGCCGGCGGCGCGAAAACCCGCGACCGAATCAATCGATGGGTTAATCTTCGACATCGATCTCCTCCAGAATTTGCGTCAGCTTCTCGATCAACTCGTCCACATGCTGCTTCTCGACAATCAGCGGCGGCACAAAACGGATGACATTAGTTCCCGAGCTGACCAGCAGCAGACCATTTTCGTAGCCAGCGTTGACGACGCCCGCGGGCGCAATATCCAGCTCGACGCCCGCCATCAGTCCGCGGCCGCGCACATCGGTGATATGCGGGCTGTTGATCTCGGACAGGCGCTCGAGCAAGTATTCGCCGACATCCGCGACATGCTCCATGAAGCCAGGGCTGAGCACGCGCTTGATCACGACTTCCGCCGCGCGCATCACAACGGCGCCGCCGGAAAATGTCGAGCCGTGATCGCCCGGTTTCATCGCGCCGGCTACCGCGTCTGTGGTCAGGATCGCGCCAACGGGCAGTCCGCCAGCCAAGGGCTTTGCCAGCGTCATGATGTCCGGCGAAATACCCGCGAATGAGTGCGCCCACAAATCGCCGGCGCGCCCCAGTCCACACTGAATCTCGTCGAAAATCAGCACCGCCTCGTGTTCATCACAGAGCCGGCGCAGCGCCTGCAGGAATTCAGCCGTGGCGATATTGATGCCACCCTCGCCCTGAATCGGCTCGACGATAACCGCGGCTGTATCAGAGTCGATACAGTCCGCTGCGCTTTCAATAGAGTTGAACTCGCCCACGACCGAACCCGGCATCATGGGTTTGTATGGCGTCTGGTACTTTTCGCTAGGCGTCATCGCCAGCGCGCCCATAGTTCGCCCATGAAAGGCCTTGGTAAAACTGACGGCTTTGGTCTTGTTCGGCTGCTCATTCATATATGCCAGCTTGCGCGCGAACTTCAGCGCCCCTTCATTGGCTTCGGCGCCGCTGTTGCAGAAATAGACTTTGTCGGCGAAAGAATTGGCGCAGAGCAATTCGGCCAGCTCGGCCAGCGCCTGCGTATGATACAAGCCGCTGACGTGGATCAGGCCGCGGTCCATCTGTTGCCCTACGGCTGCCATCAATTCCTTGTCGCCATATCCAAGCGCGTTGACGGCGATACCGGCTACCCAATCGGTGTAGGCTTTGCCATCGGCGTCATAAAGCGTGACACCCTCGCCGCGCGCCAGTACAAAGTCCGGGCGCGCCGCCACCGGCACACTGTATTGCTGATCTTTCTGAATTACTTCGGCCGTAATAGACATAGGTCCTCTCTATCGTTCCGTCTCAATAAACGTGGTTCCGCCATTGTTGCTCCAGCCATCCAAGTCCGTGATGATCGCTTCCGGTATTCCCGCCGACAATACGTCGAGAGCCGCCAGCGCCTTGGGAATCATCCCGCCGGCGATGACACCGCCCTCGATAAAAGCTTGGGCCTGCGCCCGCGTGATGCTCGGCATAAGCGCGCCGTCGACCAATACGCCAGCGACATTGGAAATGAATACCACTTTGTTGGCCGCTATGGCCGGGGCGATGGCGCTGGTCACCGGGTCGGCATTCAGGTTGAAGTTGCTGCCCGCGCCCAGGCTCACCGGGGCGATTACCGGCGTCACACCGAGTTCAAAGAGGTCGCAGATGACTTGCGGCCGCACCGATTCCACCTCGCCAGTATAAGCCATATCGACTAAATCATGTCGCATCTGCCGCGCCCGCACCAAGCCGCGATCCACGCCCGACAGCCCTTGCGCGTCCACGCCGGCGGCCAGCAGATGCCGCACCAGACGTTTGTTGACCGCGCCGCAGAGCACCATCTCCACCAGCGCCAGTGACTCGGCGTCGGTAACGCGCAAGCCATCCACATAGCGCGGCTCGATGTTCAGCTGTTGCTGCAAGCGCGAGATTTCTTTGCCGCCGCCATGCACGATGACCACGCGCTCGCTGGACCCCGCCACCGTAGCGGCGAATTGACGCAGCAGCAACTCGTCATCCAGGCAATGCCCGGAAATCTTTACGACGCAAATGTTTCGTTCCACTACAGCAAGCCCAGGGTCTCGTCGAGTCCAAACATCAGATTCATATTCTGCACCGCCTGCCCGGCAGCGCCTTTGCGCAAATTGTCCGTGACGCTGGTGATATGCGCGTAGCGATCCAGCACCGGCGTAATGCTGATGACGCATTTGTTGGTCTTTACGACATGCTTTAGAGTCGCCTGCTCGCCAAGCGGCAGGACATCCACCAGCGCTTCGCCGCCATAAACCTCCAGGTAGGCGTCATGCGCCTGATCGCTGGACATGGAGTCGTTGAGACTGACGTAGATGCTCGACATCAGTCCGCGATCCACCGGCAAAAGGTGCGGACAAAATATGACCGGTCCTACGGCGTCGCTGACCTTGTGCGCTTCTTGCTCCAATTCGCCAACGTGGCGATGCGCGCGGCCCGTCTTGTATGGAATGAGATTGCCATACACTTCGGCGAAATGCGTGGTCAGCGATGGTTTGCGCCCGGCGCCGGTAACGCCCGACTTGGCATCTACAATGATAGGCGCATCGTCGCGCAGCGCCCCAAATCGCAGCAGCGGATACAAGCCGAGCAAGGTCGTCGTCGGGTAGCAGCCCGGCGTCGCTACGACATCGGCGCATTGCAACTCAGCGCGATTGATCTCGGGCAGGCCGTATGGCGCTGGCAGCAATTCCGGATGCGGATGCGGACTGTGGTAGGACTTCTCGTAAGCTTCGGGCGTATCCAGGCGCAGATCAGCCGACAGGTCTACCACTTTCACGCCGGCCTCAAGACCCGCCTTCGCCATAGCCGCGGACGTCTTGTGCGGCAAAGCGAGGAAGATGACATCTACATCGCCGGGGCGGGCGTCCGCCGCCGGAATGTAGCGCAACTCGGTACCCGGCGCCGGATCGCCGGCATAAGTATTCGATGTCGCAAACTGCAGCTCCACCTCGGGATGCGCGGACAAAATCTCGACCAGGTCCAGCCCCGCGTAGCCCGATCCGCCGTAAACACCCGCTCGTATGTCTTTCACTGTTGCGACCTCCACAAACAAAAAACCCTGACCGTAGTTTCGAGATCAGGGCGATTTTCCCGGTCTGGGGTCAAGCCAGTTGTCACCAACACAAAGGGCCCGCACTGAACTCGTAGATTGTGCGCGGGCGACGCCTGATACACTGCGATGCGACTGACATATCCGGTCCACTTTGATTTGGTGACGTTTTCATTCTAGTTAAACATCGAGGATTCGTCATCGGAGCTGCGCAACATTATGCACTTTTGAATTTTCCTTGTGCATAATACACGAAGATCGCGGGCAATGCGCGCGAGCGAATCCCATCGGTCAGTTGCGTCCGCGCCGAATGCCCATTTCCAGCTCGACTTCAAGGCCTTGGCACAGTTCAACCTCGGTCGATTCCTGTCGAATTTCACGAGGCTCCGCGAGACGCTGCACTGTCACTCGTTGCGCCACGTTCCAAAGAACGCACCGACCTTCCGGCTGGGGCTTCCGCTTTAGCTTGCGCTTCGGCTTGTTTCTGTGGCGGGCCAGCCATTCGAGGATCAAGCCGACGCAGGCCAATCCCCAGCTCAGCGGCATACTCAGAAACAGGACGAGCATCGCGGCGATTACCGTCACGCCTGTCATATAGGAGAGTATTGGTATGCCGAAAGCGTGGCCGTAGGCGTTTATCATGGGCGCCAGCAGAAGCATGATCAGCGAGGCCAGCCAGACTCCGCCCAGGCCCAGCAGCAATTTCAGAATCAGCGGATAGCGAGTAGTTGTTTGCACGGATGTTGTTCTCAAGCGCCGTTTACAATCTTAGTGTAACATATGCTTCGGGCAGCGGTGCGCCAATGCGGAAGTCTGCCTGATAAAATGTATGCCGCGCGAGCATCGGCGCTGCGTTTTTTACAATTCCCGTGGTGTAGTCGCGAGCATTTATTAGCGAGGACCGGGCAATACAAGGTAATCTGACCAAAAACTTGACAAGTAATTGAATCCGCGTTAAATTGTTTTCTTGGAACGGGACGCGATCGGCTTCGTAGCGGCGCCGCGCCTTGCGTTCGGAAGCGAATGAGCGCTTCCGCGATAAGCAAGACCATCGCTGCCGAATGTTGTATTAGCTTGAGAATGGCAGCGCATGAATGAAGAATAGTTATTTTGCGGTTTCAACTGCCAGCAGATGGAACCAAGTTTAGATTGCGTGTGGCGAAATTGGTGTCTGATCGACAGTAGAAAGGCGTGTCAGTGGTAGCAGTGCTAGACAACGTAAAGGAATTGACGCAGCGGGAAGAGATCCTTAAGCGACTGGTCGAAAAGTCCAGACCGAGCGGATTCGTCACCTACAGTGACATTCTGGAGTTGCTGCCGGATGTCGAAGGCGACGTGGCTTTGCTCGACGACTTGATGGATAGCTTGCTGGAGGCCGGCATAGACGTTATCCCGGCGCCCGCGAATGTTGACGAGGTTGTCCCCGTCGACGATGCTGCCAAGGATGACAAGCCTGACGACGACCCACTGGCCGCCCTCCCCGAAGTCGACGACAAGGACGAGCGCGACGCCCTGCTGCGGGTCCTGAAGAAAGATCTGACCAGCGATGCCGGTTACCAGGCGGCTCTCGATACGGATGATGTCGTCGGCTTGTATCTCAAAGAAGCCGGACGCGTCCCGCTATTGACCGCGCAAGAAGAAGTCATGCTGGCCAAGCGCATGGAGGCGGCTGTGTTCGCCCGCGCCCGCTTGGAAGAACCCGAAATAGAGCAGATCGAAGTCATGAGCTGGAGCGAAGAACAGCGGCTGCGCGAGACGATAATGGACGGCGATAGTGCGCAGGAGCACTTGATCCGCGCCAATGCCCGGCTGGTTATCAGCGTTGCCAAGAAATATATCGGCCGCGGTGTGCCCTTCCTCGATCTGATTCAGGAAGGCAATATCGGGTTAATCCGCGCCACGAACAAGTTCGAATACCAGCGCGGGCACAAGTTCAGCACCTACGCCACCTGGTGGATTCGCCAGGCGGTGAGCCGCGCTGTCGCTGACCAGGGCCGTACGATTCGCGTACCGGTGCACATGGGCGATCAG
>JAGWBC010000195.1:8389-9382 GCA_021296115.1 Anaerolineae bacterium
GAGGGCGATTCCACCTTCGGCGACTTCGTCGAAGACAGCAATAGCCCGGCGCCGTCTGAAGAAGTGGCGACCCACTTGCTGCATGTACAGCTTCAGCAGGCGCTTGATAAACTGCCCGACCGCGAGGCCCAGATCCTGCGACTGCGTTATGGCCTTGCCGACGGGCGCGTCTATACGCTGGAAGAGGTTGGCCAGACTATCGGCGTCACGCGGGAACGTGTGCGGCAACTGGAAGCCCAGGCGCTGAACCGCCTGCGCCAGTCGTCGGCGCATGTGATTCTCAAGGATTATCTCTACGAGGTATAGCGACCGCCTCCGGCTCTTCCGGAATACGCGGGATTCGAATGGTTACCGTTGACTCCAGGCGCCGGCCGCGTTTGGAGTCCTTTCGTTGCCCGACGACAGCCTCCCCCGTGCCCCGCCTTGATGAAAGCTAACCGAGAAACAGAACTATGAAAAATGCGGCGCTTGACCCCTCCCAGATGATCTTCCGCGACGCGGTGGCGGGGGACATCGCCATTTGCTTGACGCTGGATAGCGACTTTCAAAGCGAACATGTCTGGCAAATGACCGTGCAAGACGGCGCCGACGAGATTCAGGTCAACTGTCGCCGGCAGCGGCTGCCGCGCCGCCTTGAGTCCCGCCATGTCACAGACCCGATTGACCTCGAAATCGCCTTGCGGCGCGATTACTGCTTCATCGTGATACAGGACCAGAATTCCAATCAATTGCTGGGTTTCATCACCTTGCGCGTTGATGAAAAGAGCCCGGTTGCTTATCTGCAAGATATTGTCATCGATCGGCTGTATCGCCGCCGCAGCCTGGGCTCCCGGCTTATCCATGTAGCCCGCGTCTGGGCCAGCGAGTTTAACCTGCGGCAGATCATCTTCGAGATACCCACAACCAACTACCCCTGCATCCAATTCGCGCAGGCGCACCGCTTCACCATATGCGGCATCAACGATCCCCATTTTGCCAATCCAGAAATCGCCG
>JAGWBC010000001.1:0-25637 GCA_021296115.1 Anaerolineae bacterium
TTGGCGCAGCAGAGCGCTGAGTCGCCGGTCATAACGCTTCTGGCTGTCAATCAAAATCTGTTGTACATCGCGCCAGCCGGCCTCGATCGCCGCTTGAACTGAGAGACGGCCTTCCAGCAAGCCGCTTGCTTGATCCATCACAAGCCCAAGCGCTTGGCATCCTGCCACCAGTTGTCAAGTTCGTCCAGGGAAAAGTCGCCCAACGGCTTGCCGGCGCTGTTAGCTTGAGACTCCACATGCTTGAAGCGGCGATAAAACTTGGCGTTGATGCTGCGCAGCAAGCTCTCCGGGTCGTCAACGCCGAGCCAGCGCAGCCAATTCACCGTGACAAAGAGCAGATCGCCCAACTCATTGATGCGCTCCTCGGCAGAATCGGCCGCCAGCACTTCAGCCAATTCTTCCTTGAATTTGGCCTCTACGCCGGCGATATCGGGCCAGTCAAAGCCGACTTTGGCGGCTCGCGCGGAATATCGCTGCGCGACAAATAGCGCTGGCGCGGCCTTGGCAACGCCATCCAATAGCGAGTCGCTCTGCTGGTTGGTCTCCGCTTTTTCCGCCTCCTTGACTTCGTTCCAGATCCGCGAGAGCTGGGCCAGATCGCTGGTCGGCGCCACATCGCCAAATACGTGCGGGTGACGCCGCAGCATCTTCTCGTTCAGGCCCCGCAGCAAGTCCGACATATAGAACTCGCCCTCGTCGATGGCTATCTGCGTATGCAAGAGTATCTGCAGCAGCAGATCGCCCAATTCCTGGCAGAGCGCCGCCGGGCTGCCTGCGTCCAGCGTATCCAGGACTTCGTAAGCTTCTTCTATGAGAAAGGCGCGCAGCGACTTATGCGTCTGTTCGCGATCCCAGGGGCAGCCTTCGGGCGACCGCAAGCGGGCGATGATGTTCTGCAGCGATTCAAAGCTGCTGAGTTCGTCCAGGGCTGGCAGGTAGAGCGAAGTCGTGATGTCAATCTTGGAACTGCGGTCGATCTCAAAGAGGCTTAGCGATTCTACTTCAGCGTCTGGGGCGCCAGCCGCATGCACCAGCGCAACCTGGAACTCGTCGGGGTACTGATTCATCAGCGTCAGCTTGAGATTCGAGGCAACATCGCGGCTGTAAACCTGGGCCAGCAGCGCCGGCAGCGCCGGGTTAATCGGCGGATGGTACTGCTCGGCAACGCTGAGCGCGTCGAGAATTTGCAAGCCGTCCAAAGCATCGTGGCCGATCAGCGTCAGGCAAGGCTCAATAAAGCTGAGGCCGTGAATTATTTCCAGGTCAATCGCTTCCGCGCGCGCCCGGTCGATGATGCGCGCTACGCTGGCCTCGCCGACCAGCGGATCGCCCGGCACCGCGTATAGCACTTGCCCATCACGCTTGGCGGCCGCCAGAATGCGCTCGGAGATTTCGGCGTACACATCTTCGAATCGCTCGACGCTCTGGTAAACCTCGTCAAAGCTGAGGCGCTTGACAGCGGCCGGCAGCCGCGAGACGCAGGGGTGTCGCAAGGTGCGCAGGTATACCGTTTCGGCGCTCTGGAGTTTGTCCCAGGCTCGGCGCGTCAGGTGGTCTATCGAACCGGGTCCCAAACCAATGATGGTGATCATCTGTGACAGTCCATCCAGCGCTAACCTGGGAAAAGCTGCTTGACATCGTGTTCGTCAAAGGCGCACAGCCCGGCCAAAATGCTGTCCCAGAGCCGCCACTTGCCGTCGCGCCAGTCTTCCATTCGCCAGGAGCCGATCATTTCACCCAAGCGCAAGCCAATGGCCCTGCGGTAATGTCGTAGATAATCTTCGTAGGCGTAGTCGCTGACGCCGTGGCGTTTCATTTCCGCCCAATGCCTTTGCAGGAAGCGCGGTTCCTCAAATTTGCGTTTGGCCGGCGGCCAGTGGAATGCGATCAGGCAGGCCAGGTCCTCTGCTGGCAGACCCGTCCGCCAATCCTTCCAATCGAGGATGCGGCAAGCGCGATGCGAATACACCAGGTTGCCCGGCTTTAGATTGTTGTGGATGACAGTGAGATGCCGCCCGGTGAGGAGCGATTCGCGAAAATCCGCCGGCATGCGCCCGGCAACCGCGTTCAGCGTGGCGCGCTGGTCCGGGTCCGGTCTTAACATCCCGTCCGAGAGGAAGCGGTCAAAGCCGTCACGTTGCCGCGCCAGGCGGTCCTCCAGTTGGGCTTCCGTCAGCGCCAGATCGCCTAAATGTTCATTTTGCCAGAAGCTCGCATGAATCTTGGCGATGGTCTCGGCCAACTGCGCGAAGTGGCGTCCGGTCGGCGGGACTGCTTCACGATGCTCTTTGTAGCCGGTCGGAATTCCGGCGATGAGCACATGAGATTGATCAGCATCGATATCGTAAAAGGCGTCGTAGGCATCGCTGACTCCCAGGTCGCCTTCCCCGAATCGCTGGCGCATTGCAGGCAGGATGGTACGGTAAAATGTGACTTCTCTATCAGCAAGCGGGTGCCCGGCGCGATATACCTTCAGAATCATATTGTCGGGCAGGCTGCGCGTGACGCTGATGTCGCTGTAGCGAATCCGCAAGTTGTATCGTGTTGCCGCCCCACTTTCCTCACGACCAATGAGGCGTACATCGTTGACGCGAAAATAGGACAGGTATCCGCCGTCGCGCAATCGTCGCGTCAGCCAATCGGCAGTGATTTGGTCAGGCGATGTGATGAGAATGGCGCGCCCCCTGCTGAGCGATGTAGCTGCACGGTCGTCCCCGTTTATCATGCGTACACGCGTCCGATTCGTCAAGCCTGCGCGACCGGCCAAAATAAAATCAGCCGGACGCCAATGCGGGTATCCGGCTGATACGAGACTATGTATAGAGACTTCGCTGCTAGCGTTTGGTGTAGGTCGGCGCCTTGCGAGCGCGTTTCAAGCCGGGTTTCTTGCGTTCCTTGACGCGGGCGTCGCGAGAGAGGAAACCTTCCCGTTTAAGGGCGCCGCGCAGGTCGGGATCGATCTTTTCCAGGGCGCGCGCGATGCCCAGCAAAATGGCGTCGCGTTGCCCGGTGATGCCGCCGCCGTTCACGTGCACGGATACATCATAACTGCGTTCCTGGCCGATGTGAGTCAGGGGCTCGATGCAGGTCTCCATATCGCCGAGACGCGGCAGATACTCCATGCCCTCTTTGCCGTTGATGATGAACATGCCGGTGCCGCCCGGGAAGAGCCGAACGCGCGCTGAGGCGGACTTTCGGCGACCGATTCCTTCATAATACTGTGCTGACATCTACTCGCTCCTCATGGGGCGCCGCTCGCTGACATTCTTGCTCCGGTAAATCTTGTCGAGCGGCAGCTGTCCTTCTGTCAATTGACTTATAATTCCAAGCTCTCGGGCTGCTGCGCTTGATGCGGATGTTCCCCGCCAGCATAGACTTTCAGTTTCTTGAACATCTGCCGCCCCAGCGGGCCCTTGGGCAACATGCCTTTGATGGCGTACTTCATCGCGCGGTTGGGATACCTGGCCATTAGCTCGCGCAGGGTAAGGCTCTTGAGACCACCGGGATAGCCGCTGTGCCGGTAGTACACTTTCTGGTCCATGCGTTTGCCGGTCACGTGGATCTTGTCGGCGTTGACGATGATCACGTAATCGCCGGTATCGAGGTGCGGCGTAAAGTAGGGTTTGTGCGTTCCGCGCAGCAGCGGCGCCACCTTGGAAGCGACTCGACCCAAAGTCATGCCCTTGGCGTCGATCAGCCACCAGCGCCGCTCAATGACGCTGGGCGTAGTGGCATAAGTCTTCTGAACTTGCGCTCTCATATAGATTCCTCCAGCGGCGCCTCGGCCATTTCACAAGTCATATTCTGCGCCATGCGCGGCGAATAGCCGACCGCTTCCAAAACTAATCCCTGCGGCGGCGCCAACACTTTCGCTCGTTCGATATCGCGGCTGCGCATGATATCTTCAAATCCCTGGAGCGAGAGCTTGCCTCGCCCCACCTGCACCATTGTTCCCACCAGCCGGCGCACCATGTGGTACAAAAACGCGGTGCCGCGAATTCGGTAAGTATAGGCCGCGCCGTATTCCTCGCTTGCCATCTCCCAGCGCGACTGGAAAATCTGGCGCACGGTATTTTTGCTGCCCGGCTGCGGCGGCCTGCCGAAGGCGGCAAAATCATGCTCGCCCAGACAATTTGCCGCGGCCTTCTTCATGGCTGCCAAGTCCATCCGCTCGCCAATCAACTGCCATACCGTGCGATTCAACAAGGGATTGCGCGCAGTCACCGTGGCAATCCGATAAGCGTATTGCCGCCAGCGCGCGTCGTAGCGGGGATGAAAGTCATCCTGCCGCCAAAGCCGCTGCAGGGCGATGTCCATTGGCAATTGCGAATTAATCGCGGACAAGAGTTCGTCCTCACTGTGATTCCAGTTGACATCAAATGCGATGACCTGCCCCAGCGCGTGCACCCCGGTATCAGTGCGTCCCGCGCCAATGACCGCGCAGTTTTGTCTGGCAACCGCCGCCACAGCTGCTTCGACCGCCGCCTGAATCGTCGGCGTCGGCGGGGGCTGACGTTGAAAGCCCTGATACTCGCTGCCGTCGTAAGCCAGGATTGCGGCGTAGCTCTTCATATCCGGTCAACCGCTCAATCTTCCGTCTCATAATCAACGAGCTCGATCAGGGCCATTTCGGCGTTGTCGCCTTTGCGGGGACCCAGCTTGAAGATACGGGTATAACCGCCCGGGCGCTCCGCGTATAGCGGCGCCAATTCATCGAATACCTTGCCGACCAGAATGCGATTGTTGTTCAAGCGCCGAGCCACCTGCCGCCTGGCGTGCACAGCGACCAGTTGATCGTCCTTGGCTTCCGCCTTGGCCAGACCACGCTTGGCAATGGTGATCAGCCGCTCGGCATGTCCCTGAACGAACTTGGCTTTGTGAAAGGTGGTCTTGATGCGCCCGTGCGTAAAAAGCTCGCTCGCCAAATTCATGCGCAGCGCTTTGCGGTGGCTGCCGCTGCGGTTGAGCTTCTTGCCGTGATGACGATGTCGCATAATTAAGCCTCACTTACCTGTTATTCGACCTTCTCATGCGGCCAGTAATTCTTCTCTTGCAGCTTTTCTTCCAACTCATCCAGCGACTTCTCGCCGAAGTTGCGGATCGCCAGCATGGCATCGGGACCGCGATTCAACATATCCAGCACATCGCCGACCGAGGTGATGCCCGTGCGCTTCAGGGAGTTGAATACGCGCACGCTCAGATCCAGTTCTTCGATGGGTTTATCGTAGAGCGGCGGATAAGTTGGCTCGTCTTCAATTTGCGGCGGCAGCTCGATGGATTGGAACCAGTCTTCGTCAACGCCAGCGATGACCTTGAGATGGTGCATCATAATCTGCGCCGATTGCGCGACAGCTTCTTCCGGTCGAATCGTGCCATCCGTCCATACTTCGAGCACCAGCCGGTCATAATTGGTGCGCTGGCCCACACGCGCGCGCTCGACTTCGTAGTTGACGCGCTTGATGGGGCTGAAGACGGCATCAACCGGCAGCTCGCCGATGGGCAAGCGACCGCGGTCTTCCGCCGGGCTGAAGCCACGGCCGGATTGGACCTCGAATTCCATCTCAATGTTGACGTCACGGTCGTCCACCGTGAACAAATAGAGGCTTGGATTCTCGATCTGCACCTCAGCCGGCGCCTGGATATCGGCAGCCGTCACCGTTCCCTCTGCGCCACGGTGCTCCAGGCGCAAGCGCGAGCTCTCCGCGCCGAGCAGGATCAGCCGCAGCTGCTTGACCTGCAATATAAGCTGGGTCATATCTTCGCGCACAGAAGGAATCTCGGAGAATTCGTGATGTACGTCGGAAACGCGAATACTCGTTACCGCGGCGCCGGGCAAAGACGAAAGCAGAATCCGGCGCAAGGCGTTGCCAAGCGTCAAACCGTAGCCGCTTTCCAAGGGGCTTATCACAAAACGACCGTAATCTTTGGTGATATTCTGGCTTTCCACTTGATGCGGAAGCACCATGTTAGCGGTAACCAAATTTGCATCAAGCGAGCTCGCGCTCGCCGTTGCGGGTTCAGACGATATAACCATAGTGGCGGAGTACCTTTCGACTATACGCGCCGGCGCTTGGGCGGACGAACGCCGTTATGCGGCACTGGCGTCACATCCGTTATTGAACGTACCTTCAACCCGCTCTGCTGAATGGACCGAATGGCCGCTTCCCGACCTGGTCCGGGGCCCTTCACAAAGATGTCCACTTCTTTCATGCCGTGCTGCTGCGAATTGGACGCCGCCGTTTCCGCCGCCATACGCGCCGCGTAGGGGGTGTTCTTGCGGCTGCCTGCAAAGCCGGAGGTACCGGCGCTGGCCCAGGTGATCACATTGCCCGACTGGTCGGTCATGGACACGATGGTGTTGTTGAAGGTGGCATATATATGCGCTTGACCATAAGGTATATTCTTGAAAACGCGCCTGCCCGCACTGCGACTGGTTCTTCTCGCTCTTGCCATCTAATCGCTCCAGATGCTCTAGTGAATCTTCTCTACGTGGGCCAGTACGACCCTTATAGCTCGCGCTCGTTCAGCGCCGGATAACAGGCTGCCGCGCGCTATGTGCCGCCCGGCAAGGCCAGCTTATTTCTTGGTTGCGCCGCGCCGACGGCCGCGCCCCGCTACCGTCTGCTTCTTGCCGCGCCGAGTGCGCCCGTTGGTGCGCGTACGCTGGCCGCGCACTGGCAGACGCCGGCGATGCCGCAAGCCGCGGTAGGAATTGATTTCCATCAGGCGCTTGATATTCAGCTGCGTCTGGCGGCGCAGATCGCCTTCAGTGGTCAGTGAACCGATAAGCTCCCGCAAGCGCTGAACTTCGCTTTCGCTGAGATCGCGCACGCGAGTGCTGTGGTCAATGCCGGCTGAATCCAAGAGCTTCTGACTGGTGGATTTGCCAATGCCGTAAATATAGGTCAAGCCGATAACGACGCGCTTGTCCCTGGGCAGGTCGACGCCTTCAATACGAGCCATCAAACTTACTCCTTCTCAAATAACCGGAATTAACCCTGCCGCTGCTTGTGTTTGGGGTTATCACAGATAACCATCACTCGGCCGTTGCGCTTGATGACGCGGCATTTTGGGCAACGGCGCTTCACACTCGCTGATACTTTCATGGGTTATGCCTCAATATCGCTCTAGCTGTTTTGACTGCAAAGCGCAGAACCCGCGAGCCCATCTGCTCGCAGACGCGCCATCCACTCGATATCCATGGATTGCTTGCTACTCCACCGCCCCTGACGACCGCCGGGACAAGTGACAACGACCGAGCATTGTATCATAGAAAATCTGCCTGTCAAAGGACGTTTCTTCCATCGCGTCATTCGTTTTGACGGACGTGAAATCTTGGCGGGCGCAGGTCCGGCAAACATACTGCGTCAGGCGGGCGCGCAGGCTGCTCAAGGAAGGACAGCGCGATCAATTGGGCGCATTCGGCGTCCGCAGCGAACAGCAGGCCATGTCCGCTCTCTGGGAATACATAGTGCCAGCTGTTTGAAAGGTATCGCCTCGCTTCGTCGCCCCAATACGGCGGTGTGGCAGGATCGAAATACCCGGACAACAGCAGCGTGGGAATGTCGCTGACGACTGGCTGATTCTCAATGTCCGCCGAGGCCGGCACGTTCCACGAATTGCACATGGACAACCCTTCGATGGCATTCTCAACCAGCGGACGTCGCAGGACGACGGGCAAGTCCGCCGCGAGGTTGACAATCGCGTCTCGACTGTTAAACGGCGCTTCGTCGGCGCAGCGAAAGCTCAGCCAGGCGCCTTCGCTCAATTCGTCGGGCGCTGCCGTCGCCTCGCTCTCAAATGGACTGTCCGATCGGCGCTTGCGAGCTTCGACGACTGAGTAGAAATCGTATTCGCCAAGGGCAAAGGCTTCAATCTGCGCCGGCAAGTACGTGATAAGCGTCTTGTCGTACAGCTTCAGGAGGACATCGTTTGCGAAATCGTCGCCCGTCAGCTTTAGGTTCATAGTCTGTATCGTGGCGGGCGTCGCGTTCAGTTTTCGTATTACATCATAGAATTTCTCGCGCAAGTCAGGGTAGGCAAGCCGGCAGTCCGCGGAAGCGCCGCAACTGGTTATGAGGCGCTCAAATGCTTGATTGCCATTGAGAGCATGCTCATTGAATCTATTGACATGCGGAGGAAATACGCCGTCAAGCAGAAGCGCCCGGACGCGTTCGGGATGATCGCGCGCGACCGTCAAGGCCAGACGAGAACCGAATGAGACGCCGTAGAGATTGGCTCTCCCGATTTCCAGCGCCACCAGCAGATCGTAAATGTCGTTTGCAGCACTCGCGCTGCTGTATGCCTGCAAGCCGATGCCTTGATCGCGGAGCCGCTGATAACAGTCCTGAATCCAGCCCGAACTGGACACTGGAGTCTTGTCGTCCAGTTCGAAACAGTTCAGCGATGGACGAGAGAAACCAGCGCCGCGTTGATCCATGACGATGACCTCGTAGCGATGACTCAAGCGCGAAGCCAGGATGAAGGGAATCCGCTCTGCGACTGCTGAGCCGGGACCGCCGGTCAAGTAGATCAACGGCGCGTTGTCCGTCGCCTCCCTTGCCGCAATCCTGACGACAAAGAGCTCAATCAAGCGGTCGCTTTGGTTGTCATGGCGGTCTTCGGGAACGATCAAGTAGCCGCAATCAATCTTCGCGCGGCTGTCTTCGGCCAATCGCTGAATAAAAGACGGACATTCGCTGGATTGGTATTGCGGCACATCGCCTTGGGCCGCGGCGGCAATGGCGAGCAAAAGGAGACCGATGCTGAGCAGTCGCTTCACGCGGGTTCGCGCTTCCGGCTCATGGCAGCGTCAGGATGAGCGGTCCGTCTTCGGTGATGGCGACAGTATGCTCACAGTGCGCGGTCAGCGAGCCGTCTTTGGTCACGACAGTCCAGCCGTCATCCAGCTCCATCAAGTCGGGCCGGCCAGCGATCAGCATTGGCTCGATGGCGTAGGTCATGCCGGCCAAAAGCTCATAATCCTGCCATTGGACCTTGCTTCTTCTGCCGGGCCACCAATTGGGCACCTGCGGCTCTTCGTGCATGGCCTGGCCGACGCCGTGGCCGGTGTATTCGCGCGCCACGCTGTAACCTGCTCTTGCGGCGCGCTTGGCCGTCGCTTTCGCTACATCGCTGATGCGGTTGCCGATGACCGATGCTGCGATGGCCGCGATCAAGGCGTCTTCAGTCGCCGCCACGAGCCGTCGGGCCGAGCGAGTGATCTCGCCGACTGGATGGGTGAAAGCGGCGTCGCCCACGTAGCCCCGGTAAAAACAGGCGACATCGACGCTGACGATATCGCCGTCTTGCAGAAGGCGCGAAGCGGAAGGAATGCCATGCACCAATTCTTGATTGATGCAGGCGGTGATTGTTGCCGGGAATGGCGGATGATCGCTGGGCGCGTAGCCTAGAAAGCAGGGTTCCGCGCCGTGGTCGCGCAGTACCGTTAGCGCCAGCGTGTCGAGCGCTTTTGTGCTAAGGCCGGGTTTAATGGCGCGGCGCATTTCTTCATGCGCGATCGCGACGATGCGGCCGGCTTCACGCATGATTTGCAGCTCTTCGCTGGTCTTGAGAACCGGCGCCATCGCTGTATCCCGTCCGCTCTCTGGATGCTACAGACTCTCCAATGCGCTCCGGATATCCGACCAGACAGCATCGATACTCTGATCGGCATTGATCTTCAGGACTTTGCCGCTGGACTGAAAATGGCTGATTAGCGGCCGAGTCGTTTCCAGGAAGGTGTCAATGCGCTGAATGATTGCATCGGCGCTGGCGTCATCGGGCCGGCGTTTGAGCATGCTGCCGGCTTCGCTCAAAGTGGCCTCCAGCCGCGGCGGGAAGCAATCGGAATCGTCCGCTATCCAGGTGAAATTCACGCCATCGGCGTTGTAATAGTAGTTGTAGCTGCCGCCGTCGGCATCGGTGACACGGCCGAAGGCGCGCTTGAAAGCGGTGTAGAGATCGAGCTCGAGCAGCAGCACGGCATTGACGCCGGCGCCTTTTTCCGCCAGGTGGGATTCGAGAAAGGCGGCCTGGACCCGATTGCGGGGATAGCCGTCCAGGATGACGCCATTTTGCGCATCTGGCTGAGCCAGCCGGTCAACCACGATGGCGTTGGTCGTATCGTCATCGACCAGTTTGCCTGAGGTCATGATGTCTTGCACTTTTCGCGCCAGATCGTCGCTGCGCGTCCGCATAGCGCGGAAGAGGTCGCCAGTGGATACCTGCGGAATGCCGAAGTGTTCCTCGATCAGCTTCGCTTGCAGGCCTTTGCCGGCGCCCTGAACTCCCATCAAGATCACGTGCAGACTCATCGCCTCATCTCCGGTTCTCCCTGCCCGCCCTCTTATCATTTGGGCGGCCGACTGGCAACGAAGAAAGCCGAGCAGAATTTCACCCGGCTTGAATCTACTTGCTGCGCGACTTCGGCTAGCGCATGAAGCCTTCGTAATTGCGCATAACCAGCTGGGCTTCCAGTTGGCGCATGGTATCAATAACGACGCCGACCACAATGATCAGGCCGGAGCCGGAAATCACCAGGCCGGCGTTGATGACCGCGCCTGATGCCGAGGCCTCCAGCGGGAAGATGACGCGATTCACGAGGTCGACCATGCCCGGAATGATGGCGATGACGCCCAGGAAGAAAGCGCCGACAAAAGTGATTCGCCGCGTGGTCGTCTTGATATAGTCTTCGGTCCGCTTCCCGGGACGGATGCCCGGAATAAAGCCGCCGTTGCGCTGCAGGGTCTCAGCCAGATTCTGATTGCCCACCATGACTTCGGCGTAGAAAAAAGTGAAGCCCACCGTCATCAGGAAAAACGTGCCCCAATAGAGCAAGCCCTGCTGATTGCCGAAGGTGGTTTGAATGGTATTGCCTACCGCGCCCGGCGGGAACAGACTGGCGATGATGGCCGGGAAGGTGATAATCGACTGGGCGAAAATCAGCGGGATCATGCCGACCGGGTTGACGCGCAACGGGATGAAGCTGTCTTGCTGCGCGAACTGACGATTGCCGCGCACCCGGCGGCCATATTGCACCGGAATGCGCCGTACGCCTTCCTGTATGATGACAACAGCCAGTACGCTCAGTATCGTGATTACGACAAACAGAACGAGATTGTAGATGCTGCGATCTGGCTGTTGCGTCAATAGCCGGATCAGGTTTTGCGGCGCTTGCGCGACGATGCCGGCGAAGATAATGAACGATATACCAATGCCGATGCCTTGCACTGTGATCAGCTCGCCCAGCCAGATGGCGAACATGGTGCCGGCCGTCATGGTCGTCAACACCGACACGGTCAACAGGAAATTGCTGCCGATGCCAAAGCCGAAGCCCGGTATGATCTCCGCGCCGGTACCGGTAGCCAGATTGAAGATGCTGATTTGACCCAGGGCCTGCAAGACCGCCATGGGGATGGCGACATAATAGGTGTAGCGCTGGATTTTCTCTTGTCCGCCCGGTTCGCGCTGGATGCGCTCCAAAGCCGGCACAATCGGCACCAGCAACTGGAAGATAATCGATGCGGTAATGTAGGGATAAACCCCGTTGGCTATCACGCTGAAGTTAGCCACCGCGCCGCCGGACAGCAAGTTCATCACCTGGATGAGGTTGCCCGCGCTGCTGCCGCTTTCGAAAACCTGCCGCAGCACATTTCTGTCGACGCCAACCACCGGCACATGCGCGGCAAATTGATAGACGATCAGAATGAAGACCGTAAAGAGCAGTTTGTTCCGCACATCCGGCAAGCGCCAGGCGTTACGCAATGCTTGAATCATAAGACCAATTCCCTATCCATTATGACGTCCCGGCACCATCGCGGCGATGCAGCGCAATCGCCAGCATCAAGCGCAGATTGGCTACAACGATTATACGCAGCAGGGCGCGCGGGCGTCGCGGGGCGCGACAACAGAACAGCCGATGCCACTCAGTCGCCGTCGCCAAACAGTCGTACCATATCGACCTTGCGCATCCGCTTCACGGTTGCGCGGGCGCCAGTAACTTTCAGCGCGTGTTGGTTGACGCTGCCGCCGACGCCTTCAATCTTGCCCGCGGCGCTCTTGGTGAACTTGTTGGCGTGCACTTCCAGCTTCTTGCTCAGCTCGCCACGCCCGAGCACCTTGATCGGGTCCTCGGCTTTGCGCACCAGCCCCGCTTCCACGAGCGACGCGCCATTTACGACCGCGCCCTCAATGAAGCGCGCTTCCAGCATGTCCACATTCACTTCTTGATACTCGATGGCGAATATGTTGGTGAAGCCGCGCTTGAATGGAAGCCGCCGCACCATAGGCAACTGACCACCCTCAAAATAGGGGCCTTTGCCGCCGCCACTGCGCGCGCCTTGCCCCTTATGCCCGCGGCCAGCGGTTTTGCCTTGGCCCGCGGAGATGCCGCGACCGACGCGTTTGCGCTTGCGCTTTGATCCCGCGTCAGGCTTTAAGTCATGCAGTTTCATTCTCGTCTACCTCTGCAACTTCTTCGACCGTCACCAGATGGCTGACCTTGGCGATCATGCCGCGGATCTGCGGCGCGTCGCCGATGAGCACGCTCTGGCTCATACGGCGCAAACCCAGTGATTTGACCGTTTCCTTTTGGCGGCTGTTATAGCCGATCGGGCTCTTGACCAGCGTAACTTTGAGCAGCTTGCCGCTTTGTTCAGGCATGCTCGCCTCCTCGTTCGCCGCGGCGCTCCCACACCGGCGCGACTTCGTGCACCAGTTTGCCGCGCATCTCCGCCACTTGTTGCGCGCTGCGCAGCTGATTAAGCGCATCCAGCGTGGCCATGGTTACGTTCAGCAGGTTGGCGCTGCCTTGGCTCTTGGTCAGGATATTCCTGACCCCTACCACTTCCAGGACCGCGCGTACGCCACCGCCGGCGATAACACCGGTACCGGGTGCAGCCGGCTTGAGCAGCACACGAGCGCCGCCATGTCGGCCGGTGACGGTATAAGGAATCGTATTGCCTGACAGCGACACGCCCTGGATATTCCGGCGCGCCCGTTCGGCGGCTTTGCGTATGCTGTCCGGAACAGCGCGGGCTTTGCCAATGCCGATACCGACATTGCCTTTGCCATCGCCGACCACAACGACCGTGCGGAAGGCGAAACGCCTGCCGCCTTTGATCACTTTGGCGACGCGGCGGATATCGACTACGCGCTCGTCAAACTCGTCGCGTTCTTCCTGGTTCCTGCGCGAGTCTCGTCTTCTGTTATCAGCCATATATGACCTCCACGCCTATAGCTGCAGGCCGGCTTCGCGAGCGCCTTGCGCCACGGCTGCCACGCGCCCGGTATACTTGAATCCACCGCGATCGAATACGACCGTTTCAATGCCAGCCGCTTTCGCTCTCGCAGCGACCGTCTGTCCGACGATTTTCGCCGCATCGACCTTGCTCTTGTCCGTTAATTCCGCCGCCAACTCCTTGTCGATCGTCGAGCAGGAGACCAGCGTACGCCCAGCCACATCATCAATGACCTGTACGAAGGTATTGGTGTTGCTGCGGAAAATGTTCATCCGCGGGCGCGCGGCCGAGCCGGAAATGTGCTTGCGCACCCGGCGGTGCCGGCGCTTGCGGGCGACGTATTTCTTGCGACCAGTAATATCAGCCATCTATCAAATCCCTTGCCTCTGTCGTCTCGCGACCGAGCTTGAATGGCCCGGCGCGTGGACGCTCAACCGTCTATCGTTTGCCTGCCTTGCCAGCCTTGCGCCGCACGTATTCGCCCAGATAACGCACGCCCTTGCCTTTGTAAGGCTCCGGCGGGCGCCAGCCGCGGATATCCGCCGCCACCTGGCCGACTACCTGCTTGTCAATCCCGTCAACGTGGATGATTGTGCCACGCGAATCTTGCGGCACATCAAAGGTGACGTTTGCCGGCGGCTCGACAAGGACTTCGTGCGAATGCCCCAGGCGCAACTGCAGGTTCTTGCCCTGCAAGGTCGCCTGATAACCGACGCCTTGAATCTGCAAGGTCTTGCGGAATCCCTGCGAAACGCCTTCTACCATATTCGCCAGCAACGAGCGCGTCAAGCCGTGCAGCGCCTTGTGATGGCGCAGGTCGGACGGGCGCTCGACGATTATCGAGCCATTCTCCTGCCGGATCGCCATCTCAGGGCTGAAGTCCTGCGACAACTCGCCTTTGGGTCCGATTATCTTGACCGAGTTGCGGTCAATCGCCACCGTCACTTTGTCCGGCAGCGGGACAGGTTGCTTTCCTATACGAGACATATCGCCTTCCCCTTTTTGCTACCAGACGTAGCAGAGCACTTCGCCGCCGACGCCATCGCGGCGCGCCTGTTGCGCAGTCATGACGCCTTTGGGCGTGGTCACGATGGCAATGCCGGTACCGCTCAACACAATCGGCAATTCCTTGCGCTTGCGGTACACGCGGCGCCCGGGTTTGCTGATGCGTTGCAACTGCGTGATCACGGGCTTGCGATCGCGCCGGGTCCCGAAGTATTTCAGCTGCACCTTGATCAAGGGCACAGGAGTTTCGTCGCCGACCGTGAAGCCGTCGATATAGCCCTCTTCCTGGAGAATACGGGCGATCTCCAATTTGATCGTGGACTTCGGCACGATGACTTCCGGCTTGCCGCGAACCAGTGCATTGCGAATGCGCGTCAACATATCGGCAACTGGATCATTTGTCACATTAGACACAATAACTGCCTCCTACCAACTCGCCTTCACAACGCCGGGAATCTCACCATTTAGCGCCATCTCGCGGAAGCAAATCCGGCATACGCCGAAGCGCCTGATGTACCCGCGCGGACGTCCGCATATCTTGCAGCGATTGCGAACTCTGACCGGATACTTGCGTCGCTGTTCCCGAAATTGCATGCATTTCTTTGCCATATATTCCCCTCTAGTTTCCCTGGAAAGGCATGCCGAGCAGTGACAGCAAACGACGCCCTTCCTCATCAGTTTTGGCGGTCGTGACGATGGTGATTTCCATGCCACGAACTTTGTCGATCTTGTCAAAGTCGATTTCCGGGAAGACCAACTGTTCCCGCAAGCCGACGGTGAAATTGCCGCGGCCATCCAGCTTGGCCGGCACGCCGCGAAAATCGCGAATACGCGGCAGGGCGATATTGACCAAACGGTCGTACAGCGCCCACATCCGCTCCTTGCGCAGCGTCACTTTGGTGCCGATGGCCCGCCCTTCGCGCAGCTTGTATGTAGCGATGCTCTTCTTGGCGCGCGTCACCACTGGCTGCTGCCCGGTGATGGTTTTCAGGTCTTCGACCGCGCCATCAAGCGAGCGCGGCTCATCAATCGCTTCGCCGACGCCGATGTTCAGCGTGATCTTGCTGATGGTTGGCACCTGCATGGGATTGATGTAGCCGAATTCCTGCGTCAAAGTCGGCACGACTTCTTCCAGATAGCGCGTATACATGCGGTTTTCCATAGTTCACCCCGCCCTAAGACTCGATTACGCTATCGCACTTCTTGCAATAGCGCGACTTGCGGCCATCAGCGCCGATGCGATAACTGACGCGCGTACTTTCGTCGCAGTTGCCGCAAACGACCATCACATTAGACAGGTGCAGCGGCGCTTCAAACTCAATGATCTGCGCCGGAATCTGCTGCCCGCCCGGCGCCGGACGTGCTTTGCTGTGACGCTTCAAAATGTTGACGCCGTTGATGATGACTCGGTTCTTCTTGACCAAGACACGGACGACCTCGCCGCGCTGACCTTTGTCTTTGCCAGCGATGACCTCAACCGTGTCTCCCTGCTGCACTCGTTGCATCTCTGTTCCCTCGCTTATAAGGTCTCTGGCGCCAGCGAGACGATCTTCATAAATCCCTTGTCACGCAGTTCGCGCGCAACCGGACCGAAGACGCGCGTGCCACGAGGATTCTCAAGATCCTCAGCCAGAACCACCGCGGCGTTGTCGTCAAAGCGGATGGTTGAGCCGTCTGTGCGCCCGTATTCTTTGTGCGTCCTGACGATCACGGCGCGTACCAACTCGCCCTTCTTGACGCCGCCGCTGGTGGATGCGGACTTGACCGTGCCAACCACGATGTCGCCGACATAGCCGTATTTGACTTTCGAGCCGCCTATGACGCGGATGACCAGGATTTCCTGGGCGCCGCTATTATCGGCTACTTTTACACGTGATTCCGTCTGTATCATCTTTAGCTCTCTCCGTTAGAGCAGTTCCAGCCCGTAGCCGGGCGCTAGTCCGCCAGGTCCTGTGGTGATTCAAGCACCGTCTCGACCACCCAGCGCTTGCGTTTGCTTAGCGGGCGACTCTGAACAATTTGCACCAGCGCGCCGATGCCGACGCCGGTTTCATCGTGCGCCATGACTTTGCGCGTCGACGACACTACCTTGTGATAAACCGGGTGCATCTTGCGATTCTCGATGGCGACGACCACAGTCTTCTGCATCTTGTCGCTGACGACTGTTCCCACCAGGCGCTTGCGATTGTTAGGCATCCTGCCCCCCTTGTGCGATCATTTCGGCCGCCAGCTCGCGTTCGCGCAGCGCCGTTTTCAGGCGGGCGATATCGCGCCGCGTCTTGCGGAAAAGCGTCGTATCCTTTAGCTCGCCCGTGTCTTTCTGCAAGCGATAGGTATACATCTCAACTTTGAGGTCCTCAATCTTGTCCAGCACCTCGTCTGTGGACATGGAACGGATTTCGTCGATATACATCAGTTGACCTCCCGTCCGGAAATGGGATCAAAACGCTTGACGAACTTGGTCTTGATGGGCAGCTTGTGCGAAGCGAGGCGCAGCGCTTCCCGCGCGTCGCCTTCGGGCACGCCGCTCATCTCAAACAAGATGCGCCCGGGTTTCACGACGCAAACCCATTTCTCAACCGAGCCCTTGCCCTTGCCCATGCGCGTCTCGGCTGCCTTCTGCGTCACCGGCTTGTCCGGAAAAATGCGAATCCAGACTTTGCCGCGGCGGCGAATGTAACGGACCATCGCCCGCCGACAGGCTTCGATCTGCCGGCTGGTGACCCAGCTGGGCTCCAGGGCCTGCAAGCCATAATCGCCAAATTGCACGACCGCGCCGCGACGGGCTTTGCCGCGCATCCGACCGCGCATTTGCTTGTTGTACTTCCTGCGTTTCGGCATCAACATGCGGATTGCTCCTCCAGCTTCAGCGAGCTAATTGCGCCGACCGCGGCGACCTTCGTTGGCCCCGGTCCGTTGCGCGCCGGTGCTGAACGGGTCTTCGCCCGGCAAGATATCGCCCTTATAAATCCAAACTTTTACACCAATCTGGCCAAATGTGGTCAAACCTTCCGTGAAGCCATAGTCGATATCCGCCCGCAGCGTATTGCGGGGCACCCGGCCATCAAACATCCACTCGCGCCGAGCCATATCCGAGCCGCCGAGGCGACCGCTAACTTCGATGCGGATGCCGCCCGCGCCCTGACGCATGGCCTGCATGATGGCGCGTTTCATCGCCCGACTATGTCCGATGCGCCGTACGAGCTGCGAGGCGACATTTTCGGCAACCAGCAGCGCGTCCAGATCCGGCTTCTCGATCTCGCTGACTTCGACCTTCACTTTTTTGCCGGTCATGTCTTGCAGGTTCTGCCGCAATTCCTTGACCGCTTCACCTTTGCGGCCGATGATCAGGCCGGGCCGCACATTATTAATCGTAATAATCACCAGGTTCGGATGGCGTTCAATCTCAATGCGAGAGACGCCGGCGCGCTTTGTTCTGCCCTTGAGGAATTTGCGGATCTTGCGATCTTCCATCAGAAGGTTGACATAGCGCTCGCCTTCGGCGTACCAGCGGGCGTCCCACTCGCGAATCACTTTCAGGCGAAATCCTTTGGGATGAACCTTACGACCCATTAACTTCTTCCTCTCGCTCTGCCAGAATCACCCACAGGTGAGACGTGCGCTTCAACCGCGGCTTGAATCGCCCGCGCGCTCCGGCCTTGAATCGCTTCAAGGTGGGGCCGTCGCCGGCGTAAATTTGGGAGACGTACAATTCTTCCTGGTTCAGGTCGAAGTTGTTAACCGCGTTTGCCATTGCCGACGACAAAGTCTTGCTGACAAATGCGGACCCCTTTTGCGGCATATAATCGAGTATGATCATCGCCTCCTCAGCGTCCATGCCGCGAACCTTGTCGCAGACCAGACGCAGTTTTTGAGGCGATATCGGCAGATAACGGGATATAGCGCGAACTTCCATTTTGCCTGCCCCTATCGTCTGCTATCCAAAATATGACCGCGGAAGGTGCGCGTCGGCGCGAACTCGCCCAGCTTGTGCCCCACCATGTTCTCGGTGATGTAAATCGGCACATGCCGGCGGCCATCGTGCACTGCGATCGTGTGACCGACCATTTGCGGGAAGATTGTGCTGGCCCGGCTCCAGGTGCGGATCACCACTTTTTTGTTCTGCCGGTTGAGCCGCTCGACTTTTTCCAGCAGTTTGGGGCTGATGTAGTAGCCCTTCTTCAATGAACGTGACATGCGTAAAACTCCTGCAATTAACGACGTTTCCCGCGGCGCCGGACGATGAACTGGTTGGTGCGCTTGTTGCGCCGCGTCCGCACACCCAGGGCTTTCTTGCCCCAAGGCGTCTTTGGCGCAGCCATGCCGATGCCGGTTTTGCCCTCGCCGCCGCCATGAGGATGGCTGGCGGGGTCCATCGCGGTGCCGCGCACGGTCGGTCGCCAGCCCAGCCAGCGCCGCCGGCCGGCCTTGCCCAGCTTGACATTTGAATGCTCGGTGTTGCCCACCTGGCCGATGGTGGCGCGGCAAGTCGCCAGCACCATGCGCATCTCGCCGCTGGGCAAGCGCAAGGTAACATATTTGCCTTCCGACGCCAGAATCTGCGCCGATGTGCCGGCGGAACGCGCCAGCTGCCCGCCCTTGCCCGGGCGCAATTCGATGTTATGCACCACCGTGCCCAAAGGAATATCCTTTAATGCGCGGCTGTTGCCCGGCCGCAGCGCGCTCATAGCGCCGTTGCCAATCGTGTCGCCGACTTGTACGCCCATTGGCGCGATGATGTAACTCTTCACGCCGTCTTCGTACTGCAGCAAAGCGATGCGAGCCGAGCGGTTGGGATCATACTCGATGGCTTTGACCTCGGCGCGACAATCTTCCTTGTTGCGCTTAAAATCGATGAGGCGGTAACGGCGTTTATGTCCGCCGCCGCGATGCCGCACGGTGATGCGCCCGCTATTGTTGCGGCCGCCGGTCCTGCGCAGCGCGCGGGTCAACGAGCGCTCGGGCTTCTTCTTGGTGATCTCTTCGAATGTGTAGCCGGTCATGTCGCGGCGACCGGGCGAAGTCGGTTTATAGACTTTGATGGGCATCGTTAATGCACCCCCTATACGTCAAAGAGCTCGATCAACACGCCTTCTTCCAGCGTGACGATTGCCTTCTTCCAGGCGCGGGACCGGATGTACCAGTTTCGGCCGCGGCGGCCGCGCTTGGCGGGCATCAGCATCATATTGACTTTGACCACTTTCCCTTCCAGGTCAAAAATCTCTTCCACAGCTTCCTTGACCTGAATCTTATTGGCGTTCCTAGCCACTTCGAAGACGTATTTGTTCTCCGTCTCTACCATTTCAGCCGTCTTTTCCGTGATTAGCGGACGGCGGATGACATCGTATAAATGCAGCTCTGCCATGCTATTCTCCCACCCTCCAAATGCTCTTGACGACTTCCAGCGCCTCCAAAGTCATAATCACCTTGTCGTATTTCAACAAGTCGCGCACGTTCAGATAATTGGCCACCAGCGTATGCGCGTTGGGCAGATTGCTCACGCTCTTGCGCACAGCCTTCTGCTCGGCGGTCAATACGATCAACGCTGACTGATTACCCACCAGCGTCTCGATCAAGCTGCGCATCGCCTTGGTATTGGGCGCGTCGATATCCAGTTGGTCGACGAGCACCAACTGCTCGTCACGAACCAGGGCGCTCAGCGTCGAGCGGATGGCGCCACGGCGCATTTTCTTGGGCATTTTCTTCGAATAATCGCGGGGTTTAGGTCCAAAAGCCAGACCGCCGCCGACAAAGATTGGCGCGCTTTGGGCGCCGTGACGCGCGCGTCCCGTGCCTTTCTGACGATACCACTTGGCGCCGGTCGCGCGGACTTCGCTGCGAGAGCGGGTATTGTGCGATCCCTGGCGCGCGTTGGCCATTTGCCTGACGAAAGCCTGGTGCATCAGACCGATGTTGATCTTGGCTTCAAAGATATCGGGCGGCAGGTCCACTTGCGACACTTCCCGGCCGGCGCTATTCATTACTGGAAACTGCATGGCGTAATCTCCTGTACTTCGCTACGCGCGCTTGACCGCCGGGCGGATCATCACGATGCTGCCCTTGGCGCCCGGCACCGAGCCCTTGACCGCCAGCAGGTTCTTTTCAGCATCGACAACGACGAGCGGCAGATTCTGCACCGTTACGCGGTCATTGCCCATGCGGCCCGCCATTTTCTTGCCCTTCAGCGTTCTGCCGGGCGTCGCGCACATGCCGATTGAGCCCGGCGAGCGCATGCGGTCGGACTGACCATGCGTCTTGGGCCCGCGCGAGAAACCGTGGCGCTTGATCGTGCCGGCGTGGCCGCGTCCCTTACTGGCGCCGATGACATCAACAAAGTCGCCTTGCTCAAAGATGTCTACTTTAATCTCTTGGCCCTCTTCGACAGCCAGCTCGGTGTTGTCCGTCATACGGAACTCGCGCAGATGGCGCAGCGCCGGCAGATCCGATTTCTGCAGATGCCCGAGCTGCCCCTTGGTCAAGCGCGTGGGTTTAGATTCGCCATACCCAAGCTGAACCGAGACATAGCCATCACGGTCGCGGTTGCGGATCTGCGTGACATAGCAGGGTCCCGCTTGAATCACCGTGACCGGGACCACCGTGCCCTGGTCGTCAAAGACCTGAGTCATGCCTACTTTTTTGCCAATCATGCCCTTCATGATATAGCCTCCACTCGGATCAACGCCGCGCGCTCGCTTTGGCGTCCAATCCGGACCTTTCTCAGCCGCCCGGCCGAACGAGCCATTTTCTGTGTCGCACCCGGCCCGGCCATCCTAAATCTTGATTTCAATGTCGACGCCGGCGGGCAGATTCAGCCGCATCAGCGTATCAATCGTCTTGCTGTCCGGATCAAGCACATCAATCAGCCGTTTGTGCGTCCGCACTTCGAAATGCTCTTGCGAGTCCTTGTCAATGAAGGGCGACCGCCGAACCGTAAAGCGCTCGATGCGCGTCGGCAGGGGCACTGGCCCAACGACGCGCGAGCCGGTGCGTTCCGCGGTGTCCACAATTCTCTGCGCTGACTGATCCAGTACCCGGTGATCATAGGCTTTCAACCGGATACGTATTCTGTTCTTTGCCATTCCGCAACCTTTATCTGCTCAATCAGGACGCCGACTTGCTAACCTGAGCCGGGCACAAGACCCGGCCCAGTTCGCGTCGTTGTCGGACCGATCTACTCAAGGATTTCGGTGATGCGGCCGGCGCCCACCGTCAAGCCGCCCTCGCGAATGGCGAAGGAAGAACCGCGCTCCAATGCGACCGGCGTGATCAATTCGACATCCAGGTTGACATTGTCGCCGGGCATAACCATTTCCACGCCGTCGGGCAAGGTGATGGTGCCGGTAACATCCATCGTGCGGATGTAGAATTGGGGACGGTAGCCAGTGAAGAAGGCCTTGTGTCGCCCGCCTTCATCGCGGCGCAGGACATAAACTTCGCACTTGAACTTCTTGTGTGGGGTGATGGAGCCGACTTGGGCGATGACCATACCGCGCTGCACTTCTTCGCGACCGACGCCGCGCAACAAGATGCCGGCGTTGTCACCGGCCTGCGCCTGGTCCAACTCTTTGTTAAACATTTCAATGCCGGTGACGACCGTCTTGGCAATCTCGTCGCGCAAGCCAACGATGTCGACCTCGGTGCCCTTGAGCAGGGTGCCGCGCGCCACGCTGCCGGTTACGACCGTACCGCGGCCCTTGATAGAGAATACGTCTTCAATCGCCATCATGAAGGGTTTGTCCACGTCCCGAGTCGGCGTGGGGATCCACTCATCGACGGCGTCCATCAACTCAATGATCGACTCGTATTCCGGCGCGCTCGGGTCGCTGCTTTCGCTTTCCTGCGCGGCCAAAGCCGAACCCTTGATGATGGGCGTATCCGGATCGAAGTCGTAGCCTTCCAGCAGCTCGGCCAGTTCCATCTCGACCAACTCGATCAGTTCTTCGTCATCCATCTGATCGGTCTTGTTGAGATAAACGACCATCGCCGGCACTTCCACCTGCTTCGCCAGCAATACGTGCTCGCGGGTCTGCGGCATGGGGCCGTCGGGCGCGCTGACGACCAGGATGGCGCCGTCCATCTGCGCCGCGCCGGTGATCATGTTCTTGATGTAATCGCGGTGGCCCGGGCAGTCAACGTGCGCATAGTGGCGATTGTCGGTTTCGTATTCGACGTGGCGGATATTGATGGTGATGCCGCGAGCGCGTTCTTCCGGCGCATTGTCGATATCGCCGTATTCTTGTTCCTGCGCTTGCCCTTTCAGCGCCAATACCTTGGTAATGGCGGCGGTCAGGGTGGTCTTGCCGTGGTCAACGTGACCAATCGTTCCGATATTTACATGCGGTTTGCTACGCTCGAATTTCCCTTTAGACATCTGACAATCCTTCTTGTGAACCTAGCGATTTGAATATGAACTACCGGACGGAAACTGCGAACCAGGCGAACCGGGCCCTCTACTTATCGCGAACCGGACTTCACTGCCTCGGCAATCTCTTCCGGCGCGACCGTATACATATCAAACTCCATACTGAAATTGCCCCGCCCCTGCGAGTTATTGCGCAGGTCGTTGGCATAGCCAAACATCTCGCCCAAGGGCACCTGAGCCTGAATCACCGAAATGCCTTCGCTGTGCGGCTCCATGCCTTGCACAATGCCGCGCCGCGAGGAGATATCCCCCACGACCGCGCCGGTATAGCCATCAGGCACGACAACTTCCACACTCATCGATGGCTCCAGAATGACCGGAGCGCCCTTCTGAATGCCTTCTTTGAGGCACATCGAACCGGCGATGGTGAAGGCGATTTCGCTGGAGTCCACTTCGTGGTAGGCGCCGTCGATCAGCGTGGCCTTGATGTTCACCACCGGATAACCGGCGATGACGCCGCCTTGAATCGCCTGCGCGATGCCTTTTCTGACGGCCGGAATGTATTCTTTCGGGACCGCGCCGCCGCGTATGCCGTCAACGAAAAGCAGCTCGCCGACGGCTTCGGACTTCTCCTCAGCGGGCATAGGCTCAAAACGAACCGTGACGCGGGCGTACTGACCGGCGCCGCCGGTCTGCCGCCGGAAGGTGGTTTCGATCTCCACCGAGCGCGTGACAGTCTCGCGATAGGCGACGCGCGGCCGCCCTACTCGCGCTTCCACGCCGTATTCGCGCATCAAGCGGTCGACCAGCACTTCGAGATGCAACTCGCCCATGCCTTTGATTTTGGTCTGACCCAGCTGGTCATCGACTTCGATCTGGAAGGTGGGATCTTCTTCGGCCAACTTGCGCAGGCCGATGCCCATCTTGTCCTGGTCGGCTTTGGTATTGGGCTCGATTGCGACTTCCACAACCGGATCGGGGAAGCTGATGTTTTCCAATAGAATGGGGCTGTTCGGCGCGCTGAGCGTATCGCCGGTGAAGGTTTCTTTCATCCCGATCACAGCCGCGATATCGCCGGCATGAACTTCTTTGACGTCTTCGCGGCGGTCGGCAAACATACGCACGATGCGGCCGATGCGCTCGCGCTGACCGTTGGCAGTATTAACCACCATCGTGCCGGCCCTTAGCACGCCGGAATAAACTCGGGTAAAGGCCAGCCGGCCGTATTGATCGGAAACGATCTTGAATACCAGCGCCGCCAGCGGTTCCTCGTCATTGGCATGCCGCAGCAGTTCGCCGCCATCTTTGGGATGCTCGCCTTTAACAGGCGGGATATCCAGCGGCGACGGCAACAAAGCCACCACCATATTCAGCAGCGCTTGCACGCCCTTGTTCTTCAAGGCTGAGCCGCAGAGCACCGGGTGCAGTTGGCCGGCAATCGTGCCAGCGCGCAGGCCAGCCAGGATTTCATCCTGCGTTATTGCTTCTTCGTCGAGGTATTTCATCGTCAGATACTCGTCGTGCTCGACGATCTTTTCGATCATGTCCTCGCGGCGAGTTTCGGCCATCTCCCTGTGACTCTCAGGGATGGCGTGGTAATTGATGTCGGTGCCTTCGTCATTGCCGTAAGTGATCAACTCCATCTTGAGCAGATCGATAATGCCTTCGAAGTCTTCGCCGCTGCCGTAGGGTACTTGAATCACCACCGGGTTGGCTTTCAGCCGGTCGATCATCATGTTGACGCAGCGGTCAAAATCGGCGCCGGTGCGGTCCATCTTATTGACGAAGCACATACGCGGCACATGGTATTCGGAGGCTTGGCGCCAGACTGTCTCCGACTGCGGCTCGACGCCGGCAACGCTGTCAAACACAGTGATGCCGCCATCAAGCACACGCAGGCTGCGCTGCACCTCGGCGGTGAAATCCACGTGGCCCGGCGTGTCGATGATGTTGACCTGGCAGTCGTCCCAACTGGCCGTGACCGCAGCAGAAGTAATGGTGATGCCGCGTTCCCGCTCCTGCGCCATATAATCGGTAGTAGCGGAGCCTTCGTGAGTCTCGCCGATCTTGTGCACCATGCCTGTGTAGTAGAGCACCCGCTCGGTGACAGTCGTCTTGCCGGCGTCGATGTGCGCGATGATGCCGATGTTGCGCACTCTGTTCAGATCAAAATCCAGATTGCTGTTTGCCATTGCCCGTTCACTTCCCGAAATTACTATTCGGGATCAATTGATTGCACTCTTAGCGGAAATGCGCGAAGGCGCGGTTCGCTTCGGCCATCCGATGCGTCTCGTCCTTGCGGCGTATGGCGCTGCCCTGGCTGTTGTACGCGTCCAGCAGCTCGTTGGTCAGCTTTTCCGCCATGCTGCGTCCGTTGCGATCGCGCGCAAATTGAATCAGCCAACGCATGGCCAGAGTGATGCCCCGCTCTTGCGAAACATCAATAGGGACCTGATAGGTCGAGCCGCCGACTCGCTTCGGTTTGACTTCGACCGCCGGCGTCACATTACGAATCGCAATTTCGAAAACCTCGACCGGGTCCTTCTTCGTGCGTTCGCCCATTGCATCCAGCGCATCGTACATAATGCGCGTCGCCAGGCTTTTCTTGCCGCCATGCATCATGCGGTTAATGAACATCGCCACATGCAGATTGCCATACTTGACATCGGGCGGCGGAATTCGCTTGGGCGGACGATTTCTTCTGGGCATGCTTTAACTCCCCTTTTTAACGCGCCTCGGGCTCCCGGCTGCTGAACGACTTCTACGTTCGCAGTTCACGGGAATGGGCTTCGCGACTATCGCGAGACTTACTTGCTGCGCTTGGTGCCGTATTTGCTGCGGCCTTGCTCGCGCCCGTCAACGCCGCTGGTATCCAGGGTGCCGCGAACGATGTGATAACGAACGCCCGGCAAGTCCTTGACGCGGCCGCCGCGCACGAGCACCACGCTGTGCTCCTGCAAATTGTGTCCCTCGCCGCCGATATAGGCCGAGACTTCAATGCCATTGGTCAGCCGCACACGGGCCACCTT
>JAGWBC010000001.1:25655-87126 GCA_021296115.1 Anaerolineae bacterium
GTCCTGACTTGCGTGCAAACGCCACGCTTCTGCGGCGCGCCTTTCTGCTGGCGCGCGCGGCGATTCTTCAAGGCATTAAAGGTGTACTGGAGCGCCGGCGCCTTATTCTTCTTGCCCTTGCTTTTGCGCCCTTTGCGCACCAACTGATTGATCGTTGGCATACGTGACTCCGTTGTACTTGTTTCTTGCATGTCCTGTCTTAGACATGCAAACAGGCGTAAATATACGCCTATTGATTGTTTCTCGATGGCGAGACGCCCCGCCTCGGCGCAGCACTTTCGCCATATTCGCTCAATTCAACCAACAGCGCCTCGTTCGCGGAGGGTACTGGTTGGGTGTGCAAGCGCGCATATTATCAATCGCAGGGCAGGCTGTCAAGGCGTATCTATGCGGATAGCGGAATTCCCTATGAGTCTTGCGCGGCTCTATTGCCCGCGATAAAGCTCCCGCACGATGATATTACGCTGGATCTCGCTCGTGCCTTCGTAGATCTGGAAGATTTTTACGTCCCGCAGCAGTTTCTCCACCGGGTATTCTTTCATGTACCCGTAGCCGCCGAAGATTTGCACGGCGTCAACCGCCGCTTTGGTGGCCATGTCGGCGGCGAAGGCTTTGGCGTAAGCGGGTATGCGCGGGTTAAAGATGCCGGCGTCGACTTGCCAGGCCGATTGCCAGGCCAGCAGGCGCGATGCCTCGTAGTTTATCGCCATGTCCGCGAGTTTATGCCCGATGGCCTGGTGCTGATAAATGGGCACGCCGAAGGCTTCGCGCTCACCGGCGTATTTTACGCTCTCTTCCAGCGCGCGCCGCTGCAAACCGCAGGCGGCCGCCGCCACTCCCGGGCGGCTGTGGTCGAATACTTCCATCGCGATGTAGAAACCCTGCCCGACTTCGCCGACGATGTTCTCTTCCGGCGCCTCCACATTCTCGAAGACGATCTCGGCCGTATCGGAGGCGCGCTGGCCTATTTTGTCGAATTTCTTGCCCACGCTGAGGCCGGGCGATTCGCGATCGACGATGAAGCAGGTCATGCCGCGGTGTCCGGCGGATGGGTCGGTCTTGGCGAATATCGTGTAGAAGTCCGCGTAGCTGGCGTTGGTGATAAAAGTCTTGCTGCCATTGATGATATAGGCGGCGCCGCGTTTGTCGGCCCGCGTCTCTATGCCCGCGACATTTGAGCCGGCGTTGGCTTCGGTGACGCCGTAGGAACAGAACTGACCCTGCTCGCCCGCCCGTTCGCCCAGCCAGTAGGCTTTCTGCTGGTCGCTGCCGGCGATCAGAATCGGCAGCATCGCCAGCGAATTTACGCCCAGGCTGGTGCTGATTCCCGTACAGCCGTAGCCTAGCTCTTCCGATACCAGCACTTCTTCAAATGCCGAGGCGCCCACGCCGCCGTATTCTTCGGGGATGAGCATGTTGACGATGCCGAGTTCGCGCGCCTTGTGGAAGATGTCTGCGGGGAAGATGGACTTCTCATCGTATTCTGCAGCCACGGGAATAACGTTGTCGGCCACAAAGTCGCGCGTCATGCGCACTAGCATCTCCTGCTCTTCGTTCAATTGAAATTGCGGACCCGACATCGGCTTGCCGTCCCTTCACAAACTAGGCTCGCCAATAATCTAACAGTGATTAGATTTAATTTCCAGTCTCGCGCCGCGAGCGCCTGATATTGCTGGTCGTCCCTGAAAGGCTTGTCCGCTGCTCAATGGTGCGTTTGGGCAGGGCGGGCGCCGCGCTTTTGCGTATTTCCGACACTTTGCCACCGAGGGCACAGAGTATTTATGAGAGCACAGAGAGATACAGGGATAAATGGCGGCTGGTCGATTCAAGGATTGTCCGCAACTTAGCCGAATTTGGCGTTAATTAAGCGCCATTCGTCCTCTGTGTCCTCGGTGGTAAATATTTCGATACCGCGCCATTGTCGAGCGAGCGGATTAGGCCAGCGCCTCAGCCAGTGCATGGCCCGCTGCCATGCCAGAGAGGAAAGCGCCTTCGACGCGTCCGCGGCCGCCAAATGCGTCGCCGGCGAAGACCAGCGGCGGCAGATTATCGGCGAGCAAACATTCGTCCGCATGAGTGGTGAGAGGGACTGAGTAGCGCCATTTCTTGAGCTGCGTTCGCACAATTCGGGCGCCGTCTTTGAGGTGTGGCTGCACCGCTGACTCGAGCTCGCGGATGATGTCGGCTTCGGGCGCGTCCCAGTTCTGCCGGCTGAATTTGGCGTTGGCGTGGCTGGTGACAAGGACGGTGCGCGAGATGCCTTTGGCCTGATTATCGGCGACCCAGTAGACGTTGGCCTGGAAGTTTTGCACCGCGCCCGGCTCCGGCAATTCTACATCGCCTTCTATTTCGTGGATGCCGCAGAGGCAGGGGCCAAAACGTATGCGCCGCAGCGCTGTCTGGTCGGCTTCCGTCAGATAGATGCCGCTCTTGGTCAACAGGGCGAGCGTCTCGGGCACTGGCGGCGTCATGATAAGCCCTCTGCTCTGGAATACATCGCCGGCGCTGTCTTCCAGCGTCCAACCCGACTGGTCTTGTTTGATCCCGGTTACCAAGCGATTGATGACGATATCGAGGTCGCGGGCTATATGTTTGGCCAGCGCGTTCATGCCGCCGCGGCCGGCGTAACGCGCGTGCCCATCGCCGGCAGTGCGCTTGACGCTGCCGTCGGACCAGCCCATTCCCCAGACGTAGACAAGGTCTTGCGCCAGCCAGCGATCGACGTAATCCTGCAGCGTATCACTGCGAACGGTAAAAAACTGCGCGCCATGATCGGCCAGGCCGCCCTCGCCTACGCGGCGCGTGGCCAGACGACCGCCGACGCTGCGCCCTCGTTCGATTATCTTGACGGAATAGCCGCGCTTCCGTAGCGTCCGCGCCGCCATCAAGCCGGACATTCCCGCGCCAACTATCAATGCGTCCATGCCGGCGCCTCCCGCTGAACTGTCACTTGCTGAGCAAATCATACCGCATTCATGCATATAATGAAGAATCGTTTGCGTCGTAGGCCTTCGCCGACGCGCGATTCGCCGGGGTTGGGCCAATTCTTCAGCAGCTCCTTCACAAATCGCGCGCGTTGTGATACACTATGTCTGCGTGGCGACGCCGCTGAATTGGGCAGCAGTTGTCGCCGGTCATCACGGGGGCGAATTAGATTCGACGTTGGTGGCTGAAACCGCACGGCAAGCCGTGGCGCCACAACACGTTAAACTGGCAACGCACATAGGTGCAAAACCCAATTTCCAACCCCTTCCTATGGTAGCTTAGGCGACCTGGATGAGGGTGTAGAGGCAAACAGTCCTCTACCGCTCCTGCAGTCTCGTCTCCCTTTGCGAGCTGCAACGAGTGTCATAAAAAGTTAGGGCGCCCGTCGTTCACGCCGATAAAGCGACGCCAAGACTCATCGGCTAGCCTCATGTGAACCGCGCCTTCTGGGACTGCATGACGCGAAACCTTTCAGAGGGCTAAGCTTGTAGATGTGCGAGATTCGAATCCAGCGGACCCGGGGGGCAGGTCCCCGGCGCTTCCACTGCCAGCAGCCGCCTTGCCAGACGCGAGGCGGTCGTTGCTTTTGCGTTATAATCCCCCGCATTATGATGACAGGTTATTTCATCACGACCCGGTTGGCTAGCGTCATCGCGCCGCTGGCTTTGGCCATAACACTTTCCGCCTGCGCCTCCAATTCGCCACAATTAACTGCGACGGCGGTTTATGAGCGAGCGAGAGCGGAGGCGGAGAGCCTTAGATCTACGGCGACGGTCGTCCGTGCGCGTATGAAAACCACGCTGGAATACGCCGCCGCGCGCGTCGCGCAGGCTGAGAACGCGGGCGAGTTCCTGCAATTCAGCTTGATCGGCCTGGGCACGGATACCAGTTATATTGCGACAAACGTCAGCCAGATTGAAGGCGCGCCGACGCAGATCGCCCTAGCCTCACCCACGGCAACGCGTCAAGCGGAGATCAGCGGCGTAACGCCGATCGCTTTGGCGACCCTTGCGCCGACGCCCAGCCCAACTCGCCCGGCAACTGCCAGCCTGCCGCAGGCAACCGCTTCGGGCCCGCGCCTGGATAATATCGTAATGGCCTCCGGCGTCAACGCGAATGACTGCGCCATCGATGTGAATCCCGTGTTTACGCCGGCATCAACGGAAATTTATGTAGTCGCCGAGGCGCACAATATCCCGGCCGGCGTCAAGATTTCTTCGCGCTGGCATCGCCGCGGCATCGAAGTGGCCTATTTCAGTTTTGATGTCGAGAACAGGATTGACGGCAACTGTATCTGGTTCTTCATTGATCAGACGGATACGGCCTTTGTGGTTGGCGCCTGGAGCGTCGAGCTGCGTGTGGACAATGTTCCGGCAGGCTCGCCGGTGGCTTTCCAGGTCAGCGCCAATTGAGTCGGCAGATCTCGACGCTCGATTAACCAAGGGACTATTGCTGATCTCAGACTGGTTATGCTGACAACTATTGGCATAATATTGCGTATAGATTTAGTAACTTCGGGTGATTGGCGAGTTTGAGAAGATGGCGATCGTAACACGCTGGGATAACAAGAAGAAGACGGTTGTTCTCCTGGAATTTGAGTCGGAGTGGACCTGGCCGGATCTTGAAGTAGCCATCCACAAGGCGGACGAGCTTATCGGCAGCGTTGAACACTTTGTGGACTTGATCATTGACCTGGAAGGCGCGGCCATCCCCCGCGACATCATGACCGGCGCCAAGAAACTGCTGGCGTCCGGCGAGGCCAGGCCCAACGAAGGCGCGCGAGTTGTCGTAGGCGCGAACGGCGCGCTCCGCACCATTTATCAGACGATCCAGAAGACCTTCAACAACGACATGGAAGGGCGCGAAGTCTTGTTCGCGGATACCATTTCAGACGCGCGCGCCATCGTCCGCGGTCTGGCGCTGGATCGTTAAGCGCCTCAGCTTCTCCGTTCTTGCTTCAGATTTTCAGCGCCTGCTGCGCTTCCTGCAGCGCATGATGGCGGCTTCGCAATCGTCAGCCCTAGCCATTCGCGCAGTAGTCAACACTTGGCTGGCGCCGCTATGCTATAGTCAAAGTTGGAGGCGTAAACGCGAATGATGATGCGCGGCGGCGGCTGGTTCCGCTACATGCACGGGCACGACAACAAAGCCAAGCCGAATGTAACTCGGCGCTTGCTGCTGCGGGTGCTGGCTTACGCCAAGCCATACCGGCGGCAAATTGCCGGCATGCTCGCGACTATCCTGCTGACGACCGGCCTGGGTCTGCTCAGCCCGCTGATATTCCGCGAGATTATCGATCAGGCGCTGCCGCAGAAAGACCTCGCCAAGCTGAATCTGCTGGCGCTGGGATTAGTCGTCATCCCGATCATTAGCGGCGGCATCCGCATCAGGCAGCGCAAGCTGAATGTGGCGATTGGCGAAGGCGTGATTTATGACCTGCGCGTGTCGCTTTATCATCACTTGCAGCAGATGTCGCTGCGATTTTTCACCAACACCAAAACGGGCGAGCTGATGAGCCGCCTCAACAACGATGTGGTTGGCGCGCAGAACGCCATCAGCAACACCATCGTTTCGATCATCACCAATGTGATTACGGTAGTGGCTACGCTGGCCGTGATGTTAGGCATGAAATGGCAGCTGACCATCTTGGGCGTGATGGTGCTGCCGCTCTTCATCTTGGTGGCGCGGCGCTTGGGCACGCGCCTGCAGCGGATCGCTCGCGAGCAAATGGGTTACAACGCGCAGATGAACGCCATGATGAACGAAACGCTGAATATCAGCGGCGCGCTGCTGGTCAAGCTCTTCGGGCGGATCGACGCCGAAGTCGAGCATTTCGACAAGCGCGCTGCTGACGTGCGCGATGCCGGCATCAAGCGGGCGGTGCTGGGCAGCCAGTTTTTTGTGCTGATCGGCCTGGTCAGCGTGGTCGGGACGGCGCTGGTTTACTGGGTCGGCGGGATGCTGGTCATAAATGGCGAGTTTACTATCGGCGATATAGTCGCCTTCGCCACCTTCCTCGCTCAACTTTATACACCGCTGCAGGCCTTGACCAATGCGCCGGTCGATTTCGCCCAATCGATAGTCAGTTTCGAGCGCGTATTTGAGATCATCGACTTGCCGCTGGAAATCGAGGAGAAGCCCGACGCCGTCCATCTAAACGCTGTCAGCGGCGCGCTGGTCTTTGACGATGTCACCTTTCGCTATCAGATTGACGAAAGCCACTTGCTGTCCGATGTGGAGCGGATCGGGCGCATCGACAGCGTGGCCGCGACTCGTTCGGGCGATCCGGCGCGGCGGGAGAACGGCGCCTCGACCAGTGGCGCGAAACATCAAGCGCGTGAACTGGCATTGGAGCAACTCTCGTTCGGTATTGAGCCGGGCCAGTTGGTCGCGCTGGTGGGGCCAAGCGGCGCGGGTAAAACCACGCTGACCTACCTGATCCCGCGCTTGTACGATCCCAGCTCCGGGCGCATCAGACTGGACGGGCATGATCTGCGCGATCTGAGCCTGCGCACGATGGCGGAGAATATCGGCATGGTTACGCAGGAGACCTACCTCTTTCACGATTCCATCCGCACCAATCTGCTATACGCCAAGCCCGACGCGTCTCAGGACGAGCTCAAAGCCGCGGCGAAAGTCGCCCATATTCACGACTTTATCATGGGGCTGAGCGACGGCTATGACTCCATCGTGGGCGAGCGCGGCTATCGTCTTAGCGGCGGCGAAAAGCAGCGCCTGGCGATCGCGCGCGTGGTATTGAAGGACCCACGCATTCTGGTGCTGGACGAGGCGACCAGCCACCTCGACAGCCAATCCGAAGCGCTGATTCAGGACGCGCTCAGCCATATCCTGCGCGACCGCACCAGCATCGTCATCGCTCATCGCCTCAGCACGATCCTGGCGGCCGATCTGATTCTGGTTCTCGACCGCGGCCGCATCGTCGAGCGCGGCAGCCATGCCGAATTGCTGGCGCGCGGCGGCTTGTACGCCAATCTGTACGAAACGCAATTCAGCCAGCAGCGCGAATTGGCCTAAGGTCCGTGAAAGCCACTCCATGAAAGCCACCATTACGCAACTGGACGCGAATCGGCTGGAGGCGGACTGGCAGCGGCTCAGACGGCATGTAGCGGCTCATGCTTCCGACTTGGCGCTGCTGCCCGAAATGTGCTTCGCGCCCTGGTTCTGCACGACGCCGGAGCGAGAGGATGCGACCTGGCAGCGCGCCGTTCGCAGTCATGAAGGGTGGCTGGAACGCCTGCCCGAGCTCGGCGCAAGATACGTCATCGGCACGGCGCCGCGCGACATCGGCAAGAAGCGCCACAATGTCGCTTATCTGTGGACGGCGCAAGACGGCTTGCGGTGGGCGCATAAGAAAACCTACTTGCCTCATGACGAGGGCTACTGGGAAGCCAACTGGTACGACCGCGCCCCGATAGATTTCCAGCCGACCCGCGCCGGCGAACTGACGTTGGGGGTCATGATCTGCACCGAGATTTGGTTTCTGCAGCACGCCCGCGAATACGGCAGAGGCGGCATCCATCTGCTGCTGAATCCGCGCAGCACACCGCGGCATAGCAATGCCAAGTGGCTGGCGGGCGGGCGGACGGCCGCGGTCGTCTCCGGCGCCTACTGCCTCTCGTCCAATCACGCGGGCCAGGCGGAAGGGGTCGATCTGGGCGGGGCGGGCTGGATCTGCGATCCCGATGGCGCGGTCCTGGCTAGGACCAGCGAAGCGGAACCCTTCGTCACGCTGGAGCTGGACCTGGCCGCTGCCGAGCGGGCCAAGTCCACCTACCCGCGCTATGTTGACGACAGCCCGCTCTAAGCTGCGATTTCGCTATTCAATCCGGCTGTCCCTCTGATACCATACCGCTGAGCATATACAACACACCCAGACGAGATATGTCCGAGAAGCACTTGATTGTCGGCTTGGGAAATCCCGGCGCCAAATATGATAGAACGCGCCACAATGTCGGTTTCGCCGTCATCGATGAATTGGCGCGGCGATACAGCCTGGGCGCAGGCCGATCGGAAAAGCGCGCGCTAACCTGGGACGGCAGCATCGGCGGGCGGCGCGTCAAGCTGGCCAAGCCGCTGACGTATATGAACCGCAGCGGCGAGTCGGTGCGTCAGTTGGCCGACTACTTCGATATCCCAAATGACAATCTGCTCGTCGTCCATGATGACCTGGATACGCCCTTCGGCGCGCTGCGATTGCGCTGGAATGGCGGGCACGGCGGCCAGAACGGGCTGCGCAGCATCGTGCAGCACCTGGGCAGCACGGACTTCGCGCGCTTGCGTTTCGGCATCGGTCGTCCGCCGGGGCGGATGGATCCGGTGCATTACGTGCTGCAACCTTGGAGGGGCGATGAGGCCATCCGCGCTGATGAAATGGCGGCGCGGGCGGCGGATGCCATCGAAGTCTGGCTGAGCGATGGGCTCGAACGAGCGATGACGCTTTACAACGGCAATGCGTCAAAGGCCGGGCGGATAGAAAACAAGCCCGATCTCAGCGAGCAGTTAGCACTCTTTGCGCGGGCGCATGAGTTGGCGCCTGCGGATCCCAAGCCGCTGACCAAGCTGATCGCGCTGCAGAAAAAGCTCGGCCTAATCGACGAAGCGGTAGACAACCATATCAAGCTGGCGCAGCTATACGATAAAGCGGGCAAGGGCAAGCTGGCGGTTGCGGAAAAGGCCAAAGCTGCCGCCATTCGCCCGGGCTTGGCGGCGCTGCAGCGGGAGATCGCTGAATGGCATCTGGCGCAGGAGAACAAAAAGAAAGCTGTCAGCCGCTATCTGATTTTGGCGCAGCATCTGCGCGACATCGGCGATGCCGACGCCGCCGCGGAGGTCGTGGCGCTGGCGCTGTCCATCAATCCGCAGCATCCGAAGGCGCTGGACATGCAGAGCGTATTGCAGGACGCAAGAGTGTCCGAGCAGTGAGCCGCTGCTTCAAGCGACGGCGGATTGCCAAGCGCGAATCGCCAGCCGGTGTTTTCCGCTTAACCTTGTTGGGAAGGTCTTATGACGACAAAGAACGAGAATAAGGAAGAAAATATGCAAGTGATCGCGCCGGAATTGGTGGGCATGTCCGCCGAACGTCTCAAAAACATCGGTACAAAGCTGCAGCAATATGTCGACGCGGAGCGCGCGGCGGGTTTTGTTACGCTGGTCGCGCGCGACTCGGAAATCGTGCATTTCGAAGCTTGCGGCTACCGCGATGCCGAGCAGCGCCTGCCGATGGAGCTTGACACGATTTTCCGTATTTACAGCATGACCAAGCCGATAACGTCCATCGCCTTGATGATGCTCCACGAGCAAGGCAAGTTCCAGTTGGTCGAGCCGGTGAGCCGCTATATTCCCGCTTTCGGCAACACCAAGGTCCTGGCGGGCTACGGCTATATGGGTCCGCAACTCGCGTCGCAGAATCCGCCCATGACCATCCACCACCTGCTGACGCATACAGCCGGCTTGAGTTATGGCTTCTTCTTCGACTCGCCGATTGATGAAATGTATCGCGACTCGATTTTTCGCAGCGAGACGGCGTCGCTGGAAGAGAAGATCGTGGGCATGGCGGAACTGCCGCTGCGCTTCCAGCCCGGCAGCGCCTGGAATTACAGCATCGCCACCGATGTCTGCGGCTATCTGGTGCAGCTGCTGGCCGATATGCCCTTTGAAGATTTCCTGGCTGAGCGGATATTTGAGCCGCTGGGCATGGTGGATACGGCTTTTCACGTCTCGGCTGACAAGCTGGATCGTTTCGCCACGCTCTATCGCCACGATGCGCAGACTGGGGGATTCAGCGAATACGAGGGCGCGCCGCATATCCCCTGGCACGACTATAGCAAACCGGCGAGCGCGCCTTCGGGTGGTGGCGGACTGGTCTCCACCATGTCGGATTATTGGCAGTTCGCCAATATGCTGCTGAACGAAGGCGAGTTGTACGATACGCGCATCATCGGGCGGAAAACGCTGGAGTTCATGACGCGCAACCATATCAGCAAGGAATTGCTGCCCATGGCTATCGGCCTGGCCACCATTTCCGGGCGCGGCTTCGGCCTGGGATTCGATGTGGTTATGGATGCGCCGCAAACCGGCGTGATCAATTCGGAAGGCAACTACGGCTGGAGCGGCGCGGCCGCCACTAACTTCTGGGTTGATCCGCAAGAGCAGTTGGTCGGCATCATCATGACGCAGCTAATGGACAATATGCTGCTATTCCAGCAGGACTTCCGCGCGCTGACTTATCAAGCGTTGGTCGATTAGGGTCCGTCGATCGCGGGGATCAAGTCGTTCCACAAGAACTGGTAGGACTCGGCTTCTTCGGCGTAATCGCGCGGATTGCCGGCGAAGCTGTGGGTGGTGACCAACACCAGCTCGAGCTCGGGGATGACATGCAATATCTGGCCGGCGGCGCCCAGCGCGGAGAACATGTCGTAGGCGGCGATGTGGTTCAGCCACCAGTAGTAGCCGTAGCCGGCGTAGTTGTTGCCGATGTCGACTTGCGGCGAAGTCGAGGCGACCACCCACCAGCCGGGTATCACTTGCTCGCCCTGCCAGCGTCCCTCCTGCAAGAACAGCTGCCCGAAGCGCGCCATCTCACGCGCCGTCATGCTTAGGCTATGACCGCCGGTGAAGTAGCCCATTGGATCGACGCCCCAGAATTCCGCCTCTATGCCCAGTGGTTCGAATAGGTAACGATGCGAGAATTCGCAGGCGCTCATGCCGGTAGCTTCGGTCAACACTGCCGACATGACATGCGACGCGCCGGTACTGTAGTGAAAAAGCGTGCCCGGCTCGTTGCTGATGGGCAGGCTCAGGATGTCCGCCACCCAATCCCGGCTGCGATTAAGGAAGCGCTCGCTCTCGTTTTCTTTCCAGGCCAGACCGTGCGTCATGGTCAGCAGGTCGCGCAGGCGCAAGCCCAGCAAGCGGGGGTCGTCTGCCTCGGCGAAGTAGTCGGGAAGGTAGTCCGCTACGCGATCATCCACAGTCGTGAAGGCGCCCTGATCAAAGGCGATGCCGACGAGCGCCGACAAGACGCTCTTGGATACGCTGGCGATGTTGTTGCTGTCCACCACGTGACTGCCGTTGTAGTACTGCTCGTATACGATATGCCCATTGCGCATCAAGATCAGCGACAGCCTGGTGGGCGATTCCGCCAGACGAGCCAGGCCGTTGGCTACAAGCGCTGGATCGATGCCCTGCTCTATCATAGTGGAAATACGCCACAAGTCGTCGTCACTCAGGTCGTCCGGCGCGTCCCCCCGCTGATAGAAGCGGCGCTGCTGCGGATGGTTTTCGAGGTCGCAGGCGCGCGGCAAGTCGGCTGGAGATTGCGCCATGACCGACCCCGACAGCCAGGCGAGAGCAATCAGGCAGATTATGAGCGTGTCGCGAATTGTTGTGGTCAACCGACGTATGATTGAAGGCCGCTTTCCGCGCCAGGTTGCGCCCGGTCCGGTTAGCAGAGCGTATCACATTTCAGGCTGCGCTTCAGAGTGGCGATGTTAATGGGATTTTCTGTCCGATTTTTCCTTCCTTTCCGCTTTTCTGTCCGACGAAAAACTTTTTTCGGACAGATAGCCCCTTTTTATGTCCGAAAGACCGGGCGTGCGCAAGAACTGCGATATGGGCGCAATTAGACATAGGGCGAGTGTAGCCGGATGTGGGCGCGGGTTGGCGACTTTTTGGTCGCGCGTTGTGCATGAAATTTCACCGTCGAGAACACAGAAGCAGCCCCTTGTTAGTCGTGCGAAATGCTATTCTGTCACCCTTTTCTACCCCATCCCCCGGCCCCTTTCCCGCCATTTCTATGGCGGGCATCCAGCAAGCTAGCCGACGAGCGGACACCTATGGGCGTCGCGCAAATTGCAAAGCTTACCCCACCCCCCTCCCCGACAAGTCAGGGAGGGGGAGCGCCGTCACCGAACATGAGAATATGACCCAAATCCGTTCACTATAGCGCATCATATTCCTATGTCACTTACGAGTCACCCTTCCCAATTTAAATGGGGAAGGGCCGGGGACAGGATAGAAAATACTGTCCGCTCCTCAGCAGCAAGCTAGGGAAGGGGAGCTATTCTGTGCGAAGTCCGCAAAAATCTGTTGCTTTTCGCAAAGACAGGCGCTTCTCTTGTTTGGATTTAGGGCTAATCCGGTTGTCGCTGCTCAAGACTTTCATTACAGGACATGACGTACAATCGGCTTGAGTTATGATATCGCATCCCGATGTTCGGCGCGCGGCTAGTTCGTTGATGCGCGCTTTGATATACTGATGCGTTGCTGTCTACTATTAGGCAAGGACTCTATGTCGCTGCGGCTTTCCGGTTTGCTGGATGTACTGCGTCAAACGCAGAGCTATAAAGAACTGCTGGACCAGCTTCGCAGGCGCGAGGCGCGGTTGGACTACAGGGTCGTCCGCTCGGCGCGTCCATTTCTGCTGGCGGCCCTGGCGCGGGACTGGCAGGCGCCAATCCTGTACCTGACTTCGGCTGCGCGCCGGGCTTACAACGTCAGCGAACAGCTGCCGATTTGGCTGGACGATGAGCAGCGGCTGCATCGATTCGCCGAGCCGTCGGCGCAATTCTACGATCGGGCGCCCTGGGATCTCAGCGTGATTCGCAATCGCATCGCGACTCTGTCCGCGCTCTCGCACGAAGCGGCCGACGGCGGACCGATCGTCGTCAGCTCGGCACGGGCGCTGCTGCAGCTGACCTTGCCGCCCGACGAGTTTCGCGGCGCCACAGTCGAATTGACCCGGGGCGAGCGGCACTCGATGGAGCAGCTGATCTTGCGCTGGATCGGCATGGGTTACGAGCCGGCCGCGCTCGTAATAGAACCTGGCAGCTTCAGCCGGCGCGGCGGCATCCTCGATGTATTTCCGCTGGCGAGCGAGTTTCCTGTGCGTATCGAGTTCTTCGATGACGAAATCGAAAGTTTGCGACGCTTCGACCCGGCCAGCCAACGCAGCGTTGATCGAGTAGAGACGGCGCGGATTGTGCCGGCGCGCGAAGCCCTGCCGCTGCGCACGACGGCGGTCGGCGCGAAGTTAAAAGCCTGGGCCCTGGCATCCGCCAGCGACCCGACCGACTACTCCAGCATCAGCGCCGACATCGAGTCGTTGACGCAGGGCAGCGCATTCCCTTGCCTGGAGCACTACCTGCCCTACCTGTATGACAAGCCGGCTAGCTTGCTGGATTACATACCCGAGCAGGCCTTGATTTTGATCGAGGATCCGCACTTTGTCGAAGAGGCTACCATAGAGATTGCCGAGCAGGCGGGCGTCAATCGCGGCGAAGCCGAATCAGCCGGGCAGGCAGCGCCCGATCATCCAACGCCCTTTCTCGCTTGGGATGCGATCCAGGCTGAACTCGGGCGTCGAGCCAGCGCCGCGCTCAGCAGCACTAGCGCGGGGACGGCATTTGCGCCGGGCGAGCGATACGGCGGCCAGCTGCGTCTGCTGCTGACTCGGATAAGGCGGCAACTGAACCAGGGCGATAGCGTGGTCGTCATCACCGAGCAGGTAGAGCGCCTGGAAAACTTGTGGTACGAGCAGGACACGTCAACGTATATTCCGACGGTGACGAGCATCGACGCCGCGCCGGCGCCAGGCAGCCTGTGTTTCATCCGTGGCGCGGCCGCGGAAGGCTGGTCGCTGAAGGGCGCGGGCGGCACGCTCCATTTCGTCACAGACGCTGAGATATTCGGTTGGACGCGACCCGAGCCGCGCCGCCGTCATGAAGCAACCGGCAAGCGTGGCGGCAAGGCAACAGACACCAGCTATACTGATTGGCAAGAAGGCACCTACGTCGTTCATGTTGATTACGGAATCGGCAAGTTTACGGGCTTGCATCACCGCAGGGTAAATTCAACCGAGCGCGAATATTTGCTGGTGGAATACCAAGGCGCCGATACGATATACGTGCCCATCCACCAGGCCGATCGGCTGTCTCGTTATGTCGGCGCTGACGACAAGGCGCCAAAGCTGAATCAGCTGGGCAAAGCCGATCAGTGGATTAAGGCGCGGGACAAAGCGCGGCGCAACGCCGTTGAAGAAGCCCGCGAGCTGCTGGCTATCTACAGCAAGCGCGCCCGGGCCTTGGGGCATGCCTTCAGCGGCGACACAGCTTGGCAGCACGAGATGGAAGCCGGCTTCCCCTTTGTCGAGACGGAAGACCAACTGCGCGTGATTCAAGAAGTAAAAGCCGACATGCAGGACCGCAAACCGATGGATCGCTTGATCTGCGGCGATGTCGGCTTCGGCAAGACCGAAGTTGCCCTGCGCGCCGCCTTCAAGGCTGTGCAAGACGGCATGCAGGTGGCGGTGCTGGTGCCGACCACGGTGCTGGCGCAACAGCACTTTGAGATTTTCCGCGCGCGGCTGGCGGCTTTTCCGGTCGAGATCGAAATGATGTCGCGCTTTCGCAACAAGGCGCAGCAGACGCAGATCGTGGAGCGGCTTGGCTCCGGCGAAGTAGACATCATCGTCGGCACACATCGCTTGTTATCCAAGGATATCCGTTTCAAGCGTCTGGGTCTGATGATTATCGACGAGGAACAGCGCTTCGGCGTCAAACACAAGGAACACTTCAAGAAGATGCGCTCGCGGATTGACATTCTGACGCTGACGGCCACGCCGATTCCGCGCACGCTTTATCTGAGCTTGAGCGGCATACGAGACATCAGCATGATTCAGACGCCGCCTGAGGAGCGCGTTCCGGTCATAACGCAGGTGGGCTCTTGGGATGACAAGCTGAGCCGGCGCGCGATTATGCGGGAAGTCGAACGGGGCGGGCAAGTCTTCGTCGTGCACAACCGCGTCAAGACCATTCACATAATTCGCAACAGGATCGAGCGGATCGTGCCCGAGGCGTCCATCGCCGTGGCGCATGGGCAGATGAGCCCGCGGGCGCTGGAAACAGTGATGGCCGAGTTCTCGCGCGGAGAATACGATATTCTGCTTTCGACCTCGATCATCGAGAATGGCATCGATATGCCGCGCGTCAATACGCTGATCGTCGACCGGGCCGACCACTTTGGCGTGTCGCAGTTGTATCAGCTGCGCGGCCGTGTAGGGCGCTCGGCGCAGCAAGCCTACGCTTATTTCTTTCACGACCGCGGCATGCTGACCGAGGAGGCGCGCATCCGCCTGGAAACGCTGGCCGAAAACACGCAACTGGGCGCCGGATTTCAAGTCGCCATCCGCGATCTGGAGATGCGCGGCAGCGGCGATATCCTCAGCATGAGGCAGTCGGGGCACATCGCCAGCGTTGGCCTGCACCTGTATACTGAGATGCTGCAGCAAGCGGTAAAGGATCAGCAGAGCGCTCCGGCCTCAGAGAGCGCTGAAGTGGCGCCGGCCTCCGCGCGCGAGCGGATAATCATCGACTTGCCGCTGCCGGCCTACCTGCCGACAGACTGGATCCCCGAGATGGCGCTGCGCTTGCAGTTGTATCGCCGCATCGGCAACATCACGCAGCTGGACGAGGTCGACGCCATGCGCCGCGAACTAGTTGACCGCTTCGGTCCGCTGCCGGCAGCTGTGGATGGTTTGCTGTATCAGATCAGAGTGAAGGTCCTGGCGCTGGCCGTGCGCGCCAGCCACGTTCGGCTGCCGCGCGAGCAAGTGCTGATCAAACTGCCCTATCTGGCTACGGTCAGGCGCGAGCTGCTGGCACTAACTCTGGGCGACGATGTCGAGGTCACGCGGACGGAGGTTCGCTTGCCGGCGGCGGAGGGGATCTGGCAAGACCGGCTGCTCGAGGTTCTGGAGCAGTTGCAGTACAAGGTCAACGTGAAGACCGCGGCGAGCTAAGCCGGCGGGGGCGGGGCCGCGCTACTAGAATGTTGGCATATCAGCGAAATGGAAGGCGAGAGTTGGCATGAATCTCTCGGGGCCGTACAAGCATTCGCTAGCCATTTTGGCGGCTGCGTGCCTGATTCTTTTAATTGCGCTGCTGCATGCTCATGTTTACGGCAACCGCAATTATCGGCACGACGAAGTCTTTGTGACGCGATTATTCTCGCTTTATTCGTGGTCGTCACTGGTGCTGGATACGGCGGACGATCCCGGTCCGCCCGGGTGGCGATTGCTGGCCGACATATGGACAGACTACCTTGGGCAGTCTGAAGCAGTCGCTCGCTGGCTGTCAAAGCTAAGCAATTTAGCGACGTTTGCGCTGCTATTTCAGCTGGGGAATCAGATTTTGGGCAGGCGCGTCGGCCTCTACGCGGTGGTCCTGCTCGGCGTCTATGGTTTCGCAGCCAGCGCAATGTACGAGCTGCGCCCGTATCCCATGCTAATCATGTTGACTACGGCGCTGCATCTGCTTTTCTACCGCTGGATGCGGAAGCCGTCGTCAGTCTTGATGTTTGCTTACACGTTTACTGGCATCGCCGCCATATATACGCATTTCTTCTCTATGTTTGTCTTCCCGGCGCATGTCGTTTGCCTGCTGCTGTTCGCGCGCCATCAGCGCAAGCTGTGGCTGAATTCTCTGCTAATGTGGGTATTCATCGGCTTGTCGTTTCTTGGTTGGATTCTGCCTTTCCTACAAGTAATCATGATTGTCATGCCCGGCGGTATTTATTACGCCATTCCCCCGGGCTGGACCGGGATTCTTGAGTACTACAATCTGAGCAGATTCCAGCCAGAAATCATGTATCAGTTTCTTTTGCTGTTGAGCCTTTTCGCGCCGTCGATCGCGCGTAACTTGGGAGCGATTGACGGTCGGCTGCGATACCGCCAAGTCAAGAGCCTGCTCTATGCTCCAATTCTGCTGCTGTTAACCGTTGTTATTGCGTACGGGGCAAACACGCTAGTCAGCAGCTTTTCAAAGACGAATATCGTCATGTACGCGCCTCTAATCGCGGTGAGTATGGCGCTGGGCTTACGCCTGCTGCCGACCAAGGCAGCCCTGAATTTACTGCTGCTGCTGTTGATGCACGCGCCACAAAACTTGAAGGTACGGGTTGAAAACGCTCCCTTTCGCGAACTGGTTCAAACAATGTCGTCCAGCTATCAAAGCGACAGCGTTGTTATTACCGAATTCAGATGGGCCTGGCGCTGGCTCTTGGGTACTGCTTATTACTTGATGGAATTCACACCGGACAAGATGTCAAAAGAGCGGCAATTCCACCTTGTCGAAGCAGGGGATTCGGCGCATCCGCCCAATTATCCTGACGAATTGGTGAATATCTTTAAGACATTTCAACCGGCCGCTTTTGAGAACCGGCTGCCTGAGCACAGGCAGCTCTGGCATTTGACTCAAGGAGGCGGCAATGCTATTGGCGACGCATTCGGGGACTGGCTCAAGCAGAATTACGCCTTGATCCGAACTCACGTTTGGGATGAACCCTACGTGACAAGCCACTCGCTGAGCGAATATGCGAAGGCGCCTGGCCACCAAGGACCGATCTTAAGCGCCAGAGACGAGCTGCGGCTCTATGCCTGGGCGCTGAACGACTCCGTCGAAGCGGCGGCCTGTCAATCAGTCACGGTCGAAAGTTGGTGGCAACTGGACGCCGAAGTCGACGTCTCCTACTCGCTTAGCATCATCCTCGCTGACGCTGACGGCGATGGCCAGCTGGCGATTCAAGACTCGATTCCGGCGCAGGTCTTCACGACCGAGTGGCAGGCGGACCGGTTCTACCGCGACCGAAGCACTTTGGAGATCCCATGCGCCATTGAGGAAGGCAGCTTCAATTTATTGCTCGCCGCGAAAGAAACGGTGAGCGGGGCGATTTTGCCACTTCGTTACGCGGATGGCAACGCAATCGGCAAAGAGTTCTATCTGACTACGCTGCATGTTTCGGCAAGTTGAGCGCGCCTCATAAAGGCTTGTCCGGCATTGTCACGCTGCCGCCGCTCGCTCGGCTTAGGCGATTACTCGACATCATTGCCACCGAGTACACCGAGTTGAATAGAGTACACAGAGGAAAGGCATCATTCTTTGTCCACAGACAGAATCGGCGAACGAGTGGATCATCCTTGACTCGACCAACCGCCATATTTCCCGGAATTCCTCTCTGTGCACTCGGTGGCAAAAGTGTCGTGAATCCTAAAAGGCGCGGCGCCCACCCCAACAAACCGTATCGTCATCGGTATTTTAGTAGCGGACAAGCCTATTAGCCAACGCAGCTACTTGACGAGGTCCGCGAAGACGCCGCCTGTCACTTGCTGCAAGGTCTTCAGGCCGATGGGGAATATCGCATTGGCAGCGCCGCCGGCGGCATATACGGTTTCAAAACGCTGCAGCGACTGGTCAAGGTAAATTGCAGGGCCGTCGTTTCGATGCCCAATTGGCGGGACGCCACCGGGCGGGTATCCCAGCAGAGAAATACACTGCTCGGCCGTCATCATGCGCGCTTTTTTGCGGCCGACGGCAAATAGCGCCGCCAGCTTGCGCTCGTCGATCGATTGGTCGCCGCTGGTCAAAACCAGGGTCGGCGTCGTCTTGTTGATCATGAAACCCAGGCTCTTGACGATTTGGCCCAGGTCACAGCCGATATTACCCGCCGCCAGATACGAAGTAGCCGTAGAACTGGTGAATTCGATGATTTCGATATCCAGATTCAAATCTCGCAAGGCCGACTTTACATCGCAAACACCAAGGACTTGCATAAACATTCCCATGTTGAATACAATCTGTGCTGAAGATTGTAGTGATTTCGGTCTCCAGAGCAACAGCGGGTTGCGGGAGTTTTCCAATGCAGGTGAATGTTCAGAGCTTTGACAAGCAGGGATACCTTACCGTGCCCGGCATGTTTACTGATGATGAAGTGGCAAGTTACCGACAGCACTATATGGACATGCGCGCCGCGGGAGAATATCCGGGAGATTTTGCCGGCGTCGACGCCAAGAGCAGCGACCCCTTAAAGCGTTATCCGCGGCTGATTCACATGCACCGCTGGGACAAGATCAGCCTCGACTGGATGCTTCACGAGCGCATCGGCAGCGCATTTCGTCAGTTGCTGGGCAAAGAGCCGCTGGCCGTTCAGACGATGCTGTATTTTAAGCCGGCCGGCGCTCGCGGCCAGGCCTTGCACCAGGATCAATTTTATCTGCGCGTACAGCCCGGCACCTGCATAGCTGCCTGGATGGCGCTGGACGAATGCGATGAAGAGAACGGCTGTTTGCAGGTAGTGCCGGGCAGCCACAAGCTGCCGATTCTATGCCCGGTTGAGGCGGATACAAGCGAGAGCTTCACGGATGTCACCGTGCCGCTATCGGCGGATATGCAGCCAGAGCCGGTGATCATGAATGCCGGCGATGTGTTCTTTTTCAACGGCCAGGTGATCCACGGCAGTTACCCCAACACATCGGCCAATCGCTTTCGCCGCGCCTTGATCGGCCACTACATCGACGCGGCGGCTGACCAGGTGTCGCATTATTATCACCCGGTGATGCGCTTCGACGGCACAGTCGTCGAGTTGGATGTCGCGAAAGGCGGCGGACAGTGCGGCGTGTGGGTGGATGAGGGCGGCGAGGAAGTGCTCGAAATGATTGGCCAACTGGGCTAGTCAGCGTAGAAGGTCCCTCCGGCTTGTTCAAAGTGATCGCTCGGTTCGGCCAGCTCGGCCTGCGGGTGCCGCTTGGGTACCGCAGTCAGCAAGATGCGGCGTCCCCCAGCCTCGACGTAATAGGTATGCAGGGCTTGATCCGGCGGCGCCTTGAGACGGCCCGAGAGCCGGTGATCGAAGCGAATGGCTTCGCCCGACTTGCTGGCCAAGGTTGTTTTGCGCCAGAGCTTCCAGCGCGAATTTGAGCCATCGGCGTAGAGAACACGATAACTCAGCTTGACGCGGGCGAAACGCAGGGCGCGCATAGCCATCGTCAGGACAAAGGCGCCGAGCAGAGCGATCACGATCAGCCGCCCGGCCGGACCGTAGCGCCCCGCGATCAGAATCAAGGGCACGGACAGCAGCAGCAGAGTCGTCAGCGGCTCGGTGATAAGCTGCAGCCATTGGCGCGACGACAATCTGCCCTCGCGGTTGCGCTTGAGATCGTTGCGCGTCTCTCTTGGAAGTTTTTCTTTGGCGGACATAAGGCTAATTCTATCCCGCTTCGTGAACGATGCTAGTATCGATAGGGTTGCGGGGACGCAATTGCAGCACGATGACGCTACCAATGATCAGGGCAGCGCCGAGCCACTGGATAGCGAGAATCACTTCCGCGAGGATCAGCATGGATACGATCATCGACAGGATGGGCTCGACCGTGCTAATCAGCGATGTCTGGGCTGCGCCGATGCGCTGGATGGCAAGGTTTATGGCGAAAATCGGCAAAACGGTGCCAAAGGCGGCGATGCCAAGTAGCATCAGAGTCGATAGCGGATTCGGCGGCATTTGCAGCCCGCGCAGGGGAATCAGCAGCAGGAGGACGGCCAAAGTTCCAACCATCATCCAGGCGCTGGCGCCGGAAACGTCGACTACGCCCGCCAGCGTTCGCTTGGCCAGCAGGTAATAAACGGCGACGATTGCCGCGTTGAAGAGCGCCAGCGCCACGCCGAGCGAATCAATGCTCGCGCCGACCATTAGGTCCGGAACGGTGAGTACGATGCCGGTCAGCGCCATCAACAGCGCCAGCCAGGCTATGGGCCGAATCCGCTCGCCGAGCAGCGCAGACAGCACAACAACCATGGCTGGGTAGGAATAGAAAAGCACGATAAAGGTACTGCCCGGCAAGCGCTCCAAGGCAAAGAATGCCGCCAGCACGGCAACTGAAATCACGATGCCGACGGCTAACATGAGGCGAATGGGCGCGTCGCATGCGCGCGCTGAGGCAGTCGAGCGCCGGCTCAAATAGACCAGCCCCCACATGATTGGCACGGCAATGACAAAACGCCAAATGGCGATATCAAAGGGCGCAAATGACGAATGCAGATAGGTAATCTTTACCATTGTTGGCATGAGCGCGAAACCGGCGGCAGCCAAGAGGACCCACAAAACGCCTTCGCGCTCTTTACGAGACATGCCGACTCACGCGTGAAGGCGCAGATTCAACAATGCTGCAGGGCTGATATTTAGGCGCTGCGGTAGTGGTCAAGCGATGCTCACCATGCTGACCAGGTTAGTCGCCAAGGGGTAGAAGATGCCGAAGACCAAGGTGCCCGCAAGCGCGATATTGATGGCCAAGCGCACGTAGCGCGTCTCCAGCGCAGGAATCAGATCGCCCGCGCTATCACGCAAGTACATATTCACGACCACGCGGATGTAGTAGAAGGCGCTCACCACGCTGGTCAGGACGCCGATCACCGCCAGGCCAAACAGCCCCGCTTGCACCGCCGCCGAGAATATCATGAACTTGCCGACGAAGCCGGCGGTCAGGGGTACGCCGGTTAGGCTGAGCATGAATATCGTCATGGCCATGGCCATAAGCGGGCGAGACTGCGCCAAGCCGTTGAGGTCGTCGATATTGCCGCCGCTGCCGTCTACCTTCTCGATGGCCATAACCACGGCAAAAGCGCCCAGGTTGGTGAACATATAAGCCATCATATAGACCAGCGCGCCTTGCGTGGCGGCGTCAATGACGTTCGAGGCGCCAGCGGCCGCTACCGCCACCATGATGTAGCCGGCGTGAGCGATGGACGAGTATGCCAGCATGCGTTTGAGATTGCGCTGTGAGATGGCGACGAAGTTGCCCAGCACCAACGTGAGTATGGCGATGATGGTGGCGGTCGCCTGCCAGGCCGCCGCTTCGCCATCCGCCAGCACCAGGACCGAAAGCCCGGTGATCAGCACACGCAGCAGCGCCGCGAAGCCGCCGATTTTTGCGGTCACGCTCATAAAGGCGGTGACGGGTGTGGGCGCCCCTTCGTAGACATCAGGCGTCCACATATGGAAAGGCACCACCGCTACTTTGAATCCCAAGCCTACAATCAGCAGCGCCGCGCCAACCAGCAAGTAGAAGGTGGCGGAGGTCGTCGCGCTGACGATGCCGCCGGCTGCTGCAAAGATCTGCGGGATATTGGTGACGCCGGTGGCGCCGTAAACCAGGGCCGCGCCGAAGACCAGGAATGCGCTGGAAAAGGCGCCCAGGATGAAGTATTTCATGCCGCTTTCTTCGGATTTGAGCGCCAGCTCGCTGCCGTCGTTCTTGATCGAACGGAAGGCGGCCAATATATACAGCGGGATGCTCAGCAATTCCAGCGCCACAAAGACGATGATCAAGTCGTTGGCGCCGACCATGAACATGGCGCCCGCCGATGAAATCAGCGCCAGAATGTAATACTCGCCGCGATGGATCTCAGCGCGATTGAGGTAGTCCCAGCTCATGAGAATGGCAATAAGGGTCGCGACCAGGATCACTGCGTTCAGGAAGCCTGTGAAGGCATCGCCGACGAACATGCCATAAAGCGCGACTTGTTCAGCTTCAGCCGGGGAATAAACAAAGATATTCGCCAGGAAGCTGAAGCCTAATCCCAGGCAAGCCAGAACCGGCGTCCAGTGCTGACGCTCCTCGCCGGCGAACAAATCCGCCAAGACAAGTATCAGAGTCCAGCCCAACAGCAAGGTAGCGGGCAGCGTGGATGCCAGATTGGATTGCGCGAGGAACTCGGCGATAGTCGGCGACTGAAACATGTTTTCTCCTAGCGAACAAACATGGCGACGATGTTATCCACGGAAACATCCAGCATGTTAAAAAAGACGATTGGCTGCAGGCCCATCCAGAAGATCATGATGATGATCGGGATGTATGCCGCTTTCTCGTACCAGGTCAGCGTGTAGCCGTCTTCGCTCGCCAGCGGATTCATGAGTTCGCCCATGAATACGTGCTGGAACATTTTCAGCAGATAGACCGCCGCCAGGATAACGCCCAGAGTAGCGAAAAGCGTGAAGGCGAAGCCCAGGTAGTCGCTGCCCAGCGAGCCCAGCAGAATCGTAAATTCGCCGATGAAGCCGTTGAGGCCGGGCAAGCCCATGCTGCTCAGCGAGATGACCAGGCTGATCGCGCCGAAAAGCGGCATCACCTTCCAGACGCCGCCAAAGTCCGCCATTTCCTTGGTGTGCCAGCGCTCGTAGAGCATGCCGACAATCAAGAAGAGGCCGCCGGTGCTGATGCCGTGGTTGACCATTTGCAGGGTCGCGCCTTGCAAGCCTTGCGAATTCAGCGCGAAGATGCCGACAACGACGAAGCCGAGATGGCTGACGGACGAGTAAGCCACCAGCTTCTTAACGTTATCCTGCGCGTAGCTGACCCAGGCGCCGTATATGATGCCGACCACGCCCAGGAAGGCGATAGTTGGCGCCCAGGCTATGGTCGCCTCGGGGAAAAGATTCAGATTAAAGCGAACGATGCCGTAGGTGCCCATCTTTAGCAGCACACCGGCCAGAATCACCGAGCCGGCGGTGGGCGCCTGCACGTGGGCGTCGGGCAGCCAGCTATGGAAGGGGAAGATCGGCACTTTGATGGCAAAGGCGACCAGGAAGCCCAGGAAGAGGAAACTCTCGACCGAATTCAGCAGGAAGCCGGCATCCTCGCCTTCCCCGTCTGGCCCCAGGGCATCCCAATAGGTGCCGTCGCCCTCGAAAGTCTGCACCATCTCAATGACGCCGACATCGCCGCCGGCGCTGTAGGTGCTGAAGGTGCCCGAGCGGTTGCCGACGTAGAGAATCGCTATCAGCATTAGAATGGAGCCGGCCATGGTATAGAGGAAGAACTTTACCGCAGCGTAAATGCGGTCTTCCGAGCCCCAGATTCCGATGAGGAAATACATCGGCACCAGCGTGACTTCCCAGAAGACGTAGAAGATGATCAAATCGTGTACGACGAAGACGCCGATCATCGACCACTCAAGCAGCATCAAGAAGATGTAATAGAGCTTCTCGCGGCCGCGTTCCTCAAAGATATGGCTGCCGAAAGAACCCAGAATCGCAATCGGCATGATAAAGGTCGTTAAGAGAACCAGCAGCATACTGATGCCGTCCACGCCGACGAAGTAACTGACATTGATGACCGACTCGCCCAGCGTGACCTCGGCCCAGGTATTGCGCTGCACCATTTGCAGCTCGGCGGTTCCCGGATCGAAATTGATCCACATGAGTACCGAGGCGACAAAGGTCACGATGCTTGTGGCAAAGGCCACCCACTTCAAGCTGCCGCGGTGCTTTTCGCCATTCATGAATAACAAGACGGCGAGACCGACTATGGGCAAGAACAGGGTGATGGTAGTAAGCGAGAGTCCAGTTACGTCCATAGGACAGCGTTCTCCTTAAGAGCCACTTTGGAGCAGAGTCTGTATGAATGGCAGAAGCATGAGCAGAATGACGGCGACCACGCCGATGAAAAGCACGACAGCGTAGAGGCGCACGTAGCCGGTCTGTGAGCGGCGCATCCAGTTGGCCGCGCGTTGCACGAATATGCCGACGCCATTGACCGTGCCGTCGACGATACCCAGGTCGATCGGCTTGCTGAGTATTTCGGCGATGCTGTCGAATCCGCGCTTGATAATGCGATCGTGGAAATAGTCGTGCAGGAAGTCCCAATCGATGCGATCGGCCAGGAAGCCCGCCAGGCGATTGAAGGGCGCTTCAATGACGGCGGTGTAGGCTTCGTCCCAGTAGAGCCGGGCGTTGGCCAGCTTGAACAGACCGCGCGCCGGCGCTTGTGTTTCCAGCTGATCGCGTTTGTCGCTGGCCAGGCCTTTGCCTTTATATACGCGATGCGCCACGATGATCGAGGCGATGCCGAGGGCCAGGGCGATGCCGGCGATGAGCAGGTTGAAATCGAGCACATGCCCGCGAGAAACGCTGACCAGGCTGTGCTCCAGGAAGTGTTTGAATTCGTAGGGATGATAAATGCCGTCGAAGATAGGCGTGGCTTTGGGCACGTTGATCAAGCCGATAATGCAGGTGAAGATGGCCAGGATGATCAGCGGCAGCAGCATGGCGCCATTGGACTCCGGCGCATGCTCGGCGGCTTCGCTGCGTGGTTTGTCAAAGAAGACCAGCACAACTTGCCGCCACATGTAGAAGGCGGTGAAGGCCGCCGCCGCCAGCAGCACGCCAAAGGCGATGAAGCCGCTGGTGGTATTGAGCACGAGGCCCTCGTACCAGGCATCAGCCAGAATCTCGTCTTTGGACCAGAAACCGGCGAAGGGGAAGATGCCCGCCAGACCCAAGGTGCCAATTAGATATGTGATGTAGGTGATAGGCATGCGTTTGCGCAAGCCGCCCATATTGCGCATGTCCTGCGCGTCAAATTCTTCGTCGTCGCCATGATCGTCGCCGTGGCCGTGCTCATGGACATGATGATGGCCGTGTTCGACGCCGTGAATTACCGAGCCGCTGCCGAGGAAGAGCAGCGCCTTAAAGACCGCATGCGTGACCAGATGGAACATGGCCGCTACGTAGGCGCCGATGCCAACCGCCGCCACCATAAAACCCAGCTGCGAGATCGTGGAATAAGCCAGCACGCGTTTGATATCCCACTGACCGAGGGCGATAAAGCCGGCGACGATAGCTGTTCCAGCGCCGACCAGGGTGATGATAAGACCGAGTACATAGCCGGCATGGTTGAGCTCCCACAAGAAGACATTGGAGCGCACCATGAGGTAAACACCGGCGGTCACCATGGTCGCGGCGTGAATCAGCGCGCTGACAGGCGTGGGACCGGCCATGGCGTCAGGCAGCCAAACAAAGAGCGGAATCTGCGCCGACTTGCCGGTGACGCCGAGCAGCATGAATAGCGCGATCAAGAAGATCACGTCCTCGAAGTCCATTTGGAAGCCGCCGAAGTCGACCGTTTCGCCTGTGCCGAAGCGCTCTGAAGTCTGGCCGAAGACGCCAAGAAGTTCGGTGTCGAAGCGATGGTTGTCGCAGTAGAGCGCGCGAATATCATTCGCCAGGGGATTGGGGGCGGCGTGAGTTGCGTCTTCCGCGTGAGCGTCGTCAGCGCGCGCATCAGCCGGGACGCACTCAACTTTGGCGCCGTGTTCGTCATCCGCTGCTGCTGCATCAGTCTCTTCGTGATGTTCCAGCAGGCCGTTGTGCTCGCGCCAGTGCACCAGATACTTGGCCTCGCTATTGGGCAATTCGCCCGCTTTGTAGAAGTCGAGCGTGCCAAAAGTCCAGAAGATCAAGAACATGGCCATGAGCAGGCCGAAGTCGCCGACGCGATTGACGATGAAGGCTTTGCGGGCGGCGTTGCTGTTCTTCCAGCCTTCGGGCGCTTTCTTGTCCCACCAGAAGCCGATCAAGAGGAAGGAACAGAGGCCGACGCCCTCCCAGCCGACGAAGAGCATCAAGAAATTATTGGCCGTCACCAGGGTCAGCATGAAGGCCAGGAACATGTTGAGGTAGGCGAAGAAACGCGGATACCATTTGTCGCCGTGCATATAACCGCGGGCGTAGAGATGAATCAGGGAGCCGACGCCGGTGACAACCAGCATCATGGTCACGCTGAGCGAGTCAACGCGCATCTGCCAGGAGATTTCCAGGCCGACGGACTCGATCCTCAGCCAGCCGTCAAGGAAGGGCGGATTGACCACCGCGGCGGCGCCGTTTGTGCCGGTCACGTAGGTCAGCAGAAGCAATGAGATGATGAAGGCGAAGATTGAAGCGAAGCAGCCAATATACCCCGACCACTTCTCCTCCAGGCGCGCGCCGAAGAAAAAATTGATGATGGCCCCAAGCGCGGGCACAAATATCACCAAGGGTACTAAGAGCGGCAGATTTTCCATTAGCTAGCGCCTCTTCCGACGGCCATAGACTAGCCCTGCATTTGCTGCAAATCGTCAATATTGATACTCTGGCGTTCGCGGAATATGTTCACGATCAGCGCCAGGCCGACCGCGACTTCAGCCGCAGCCACGGTCATGACAAAAAAGACAAAGACGTGGCCGTTGACCTGGCCCCATTCGCGGGCAAAGGCGACCAGCGCCAGATTGGCTGAGTTCAGCATGAGTTCCACGGACATAAAGAGTAGTATGGCGTTGCGCCGCATGAGAACGCCCAAGGCGCCCATCAAGAAGAGCACCATGCTGAGTACGATATAAGGCTCGGCGCCGATTGGGTTCATCGTTCACTCACTCCTGCGCTTATTCGCCGGCCGGATCGTCAGCGCCGCCGGGCAACTTGGCGCGGTAGTCGCCGCTCAAGACGTTGGAACCGGTCTGCTGCGAGATCACGCTGACCAGCGGGCGATTCACGCGCCTGCGCCGATTGATGCGCCGCCGTTCGGCTTGCGCCAGGGCATCGGGCCGCGCCAGAACGATAACGCCAATCAGCGCCACCAGCAGCAGCATGCCCACCAGCATCACCGGCAGCACGTATTCGATGAACAAGACCTGCCCTACTGCCTCGGGGCTGCCAAAAGCCGGCGCGCCGATGGCGTTAAAGACGGCCGCGCGGTAACTGGCCCGGCTGCCCGGAATACCCGGCTCGCGCACGAGCACGCGCGTTTCGATCAGCCCGCGATCGGCTTCGTACTCAGCCAGCGTTCGCAGCACATTCTGATCTGCGTCGACGAAGGCCAGGTTGTACGATCCGGCTTCCAGCTCGAGGCTGATATGCTGGCCAGCGGGCAAGAGGTCGATGAGGACGCGATGGGGAATCAGCGAGCCGCAGGCGCTGTCGTCGCAGAGTGTGCCGCGCGCGGTATATTGCCCGATGTCCACCAGCGAGACTTGCTTGTCAGTGACCGCGTTGAAGAGCGTGAGACGCATTTTGCCGACTGCCGGCGCGCTGATGTCGTCTTCGAGTAAAGCGACATCAACAAAGCCTTGGTCGTTTTCGTAGATCATGACTGAATGCGCAGAATCCGGCTCTAGCAGACGCGACTCGGAGTAGATGGGCGCGGATTCAAAGTCGCGGCCGCCTACGCCGACGATGACGGTATAGTCGCCCGCAGCCACTTCAAGATAGTCTTGCGCAGATTCGCGGCTGTATTCGTAAATGACGCCGTCCAAACGCGTCTCGTCAGTTGCGTCAGCGACCGGATCAAGCAGGACAATGCCGCGCACGGTTTCTTGCAGTGTCATGGCGCGCCCCATGTCCATCACGGTAAAGGTCTGCGCTTCGCCGCCGGGAATGGCGTTAATCACGCGAATCCGCGCCTGCGCATCGGGCTGCTCCACGGTCTCATCCGACAGCATGTTAGACGCCAGCGGGAAGGCGAATATCAGCAGCAGCAAGATAGCGACGGCCGTGCCTGCGAAGCCCAGCCAGCGCATGCGCCCGGAGGTATCGGTGGTCGTTTCCGCGCCGAGCAGCATGATGACGAAGAGGAAAAGCACCATGATGGCGCCGGTATATACGGTGACCTGCACCATGGCCAGGAAGGGCGCGTCTAGCATCAGATACAGGAAGGCGACGCAGCCAAAATTAACGATGAGGAATAAGGCACTATGTACCGCGTTTTGCCGCGTCAGCATCATGCCGGCCGCCAGGACCGCCACAAAACTCACGACCAGAAACAACCATTCCATACGAGCTATTTCCCAAGATAAATGCGTTTGTGCACTTTAGCACAATTGATTTCGCCGTTCAATTTGCAATTGGCCAGTCCGGGCCCTTAGGACGGATCTTCCATGTCGGGAATGGACCGGTCGAATGCGCCCGGCTCGACCTGCTGCGGCGTGGCCGGCGCGCCCTCTTGAGGCGGATCAATCAGCATGTCCTTGACATAGATGGCATCGCGCCGGTCGGTGAATGACATCTGATGTTCGTGGCCGAGCTGGATGGCTTCGGTTGGGCAAGCGTCTTCGCAATAGCCGCAGAAGATGCAGCGCAGCATATTAATTTCGTAAGTCTTGGCGTAGCGCTCACCGGGGCTGTAACGCTCCTCATCGGTATTCTCCGCTGCTTCTACCCAGATGGCATCGGCCGGGCAAGCCGCCGCGCAGAGCGAACAGCCGATGCACTTTTCCAGACCGTCCTCGTAGCGGCGCAGATGATGCCGGCCTTTATAGCGATCGTGAAACTTCTGCACCTGTTCCGGGTATTGCACCGTCACAGCGTCGTCCATCAGATGCTTCAATGTGGTGGCAAAGCCTTTAACTACATGCATCCCGTGAACCCTCTTGCTTTCATGTCCCTCTTACAGAAATTTCCGCCGCCAAGCTAGTCGCCAGCGCGTTTGAGCGCCGTCTCGCCGCTTTCGAGCACGCGGTCTTCTTCCGGCGTCCGCCCCAAGCTGGCCAAGCCTTCAAGCGCGCGCACCTGGAAGCGGATATGCACCAGCGGGATGGCGATCAACATGCCGACCAGATGCACCAGCGCCCAGCCCAAGCCGCGCCGCTCGCCGGTGTAGGCCGGGTCGTCTTCCAGCGGGATGGCTTCTTCGCTGTCTTGATCGCGGCTGACGCGGCGCAGCGCCCAGGCGCCCAGAACGAGTACCAAGACAAATACGACGCCAGATATGATCGGATAAGCCGCGCCGCCCAGGGAATCACCAACGACTACTGCAACTGCCGTCCAGGCGACCGCCAGCAGCGCCAAGGGAATCATGACCTTCCAGCCGAACATCATCAGCCGGTCGTAGCGGATGCGCGGCAGCGTGGCGCGAATCCAGATCATGCCGCAAAGCATCAGAACGACTTTGAGTATGAATATGACCGGCGCCAATATAGGCAAGCCATCCATTGGCCACAGGTGATAACCGCCGAAGAATACCGCGATCGCCACCAGACTTACGGCGATCATGCCCAGGTATTCCGCCATCATGAACAGGGCGAATTTCATGCCGCTGTATTCGGTCATGTAACCTTGCGTCAATTCTTGCTCGGCTTCGGTCAAGTCGAAGGGCGCGCGGTTAGTCTCCGCCAGCAGCGCCAGAATCAGCACAGCCGCGGCTAGCGGATTCTGAAAGACGAACCAGTCCCAGATATTGCGCTGAGCATCAATGATATCGCCGATGGCCATGCTGCCGACGATCATCACCGGGATGGCCAGCGTCAAAGCGAAACTGAGCTCGTAGCTGATCATCTGGGCTGAGGCGCGCAGGGCGCCCAGCATGGCGTATTTGTTATCGCTGGACCAGCCGGCCAGCACAACGCCGTAAGTAGCGATGCTGGTGATGGCGATGACCCAGAGGACGCCGACGTTGGAGTCGATCAAGCCTTGCGGCACCTGATACCAGACATCGCCCAGCGATGGCGCAAACCAGGGCAGCACCAGGTCCGGACCCATCGGGATAACCGCCGCGATCATCAGGATGGGAATCACTTTGATCATGGGCGCCAGGCGAAAGACCCACTTATCGGCGCCGGCCGGCATCAAGTCTTCCTTGAATACCAGCTTGACGCCATCGGCGGCCGGCTGCAGGAAACCCATCGGTCCGACGCGATTTGGCCCGACGCGGTGCTGCAAGAAAGCCAGCAGTCGCCGCTCCAGCAGGGTGGCATAAGCGAAGCCTGTCACGATGACAAAGGCGAAACCAGCGGCGAATATGATGGGCCAAAGGGCCGAGCAGCCGGCATCATCGGCGCATTGCACGACATTATTGACGCGCGCTTCCGGGTTTAGCAGCAGGCCAATCGCGCCCTCGCGGCCGTTGAGATTGCCGGCGTCGTCGAAACCGATCCAGGCCGCGATCGCGCCGAGATTGGCGATCAGCAGCCCAAGGACCAGGACGAGTCCTATCAGCGCGATTAAGCCTATGCCGATGCCGATCTTTAGATTTCGGCTCATACTCATATTCCTCTTGGTTCAGTCGGCAGCGGCGACCGCTTGGGATACGCGGCTGACGGTCCCGGCGGTCATCGTCAGCGGGACAGCCGCATCCGTCATGTGTCGCGGCAGAGCCACAGCGCCCGCTGCCATCTCGTCACTAATGCACACTCGCGCGCGCAGGGTTGATTCGCCCGCGGAGATTTCGATTACATCATTGTGAATGATTCCCAGCGTTTGCGCGTCGTCCGGATTCATTGTCGCGTATGCGGCCAGGATGCGCGGCTCCATCAGCAGCGACGGGCGGAAATTGCGCTGGCGATTGTACAAGCGCGTTACCGGCACAATCAACAGTTCCCCGTCCACAGCGGAGATGGCTTCCGGCTCGCTGATAGCGACTGGCTTGAGTTTCTTGCCGTCCGCGACTGACGGGATCTGGATGCCGAGCCCGCCTTCATTCGAATAGGCGGTGCCGCCGTAGTACTGGTCGCGGCTGCCGACATCAGGGAACTGCCGCTTGACCTGCGACAAGGCCTGGTAGCGCATGCCGTCAAAGGCGGGGACATTCTTGCTCAGTTCCAGCATGACAGCGGCGGCGGAAGGTTTGAGATGGCTCATGCCCATGGCTTGCCGCAAGCTGGCGAAGAGTTTCCAGGCGGGCAGCGCTTGCCCGATGGGCCCCTGCGCAGTATAGAAGCGCTGCACGCGCCGCTCGCCGTTGACGTAGCTGCCATCGCGCTCGGCAAAGCTTTGCAGCGGCAGCATGAAATCCGCCAACTCCGAAATGCCGCCGTCAAAGAAATTGGCGTAGATGATGGTTTCAACTTCGCTGAGCCAAGCCTGCGCGGTCGGGTCATCATCCAGCAGTTCGGCTTGCGCCACGATTAGGACTTTGGGCGGTTTAGCGGCGATGTCCAGACTGGCTGCCGGCGAATAGCCTACGTAGTGCAGCCCCATACCATTGGCGCCGGGGATGGGCGATAGCAGGCCGTTGTTGGGCCGGCCGACATGCCCGGTCTCAATTAGGAAGTTTGCCGCCGCCTGCGCCAGCGCCGCGCTGCCTTCGAGCGTGAGCCCTTCAGCGCCGGCTACGATCACCAGGTTTTCCGCCTGGCTCAGTCGCGCAGCAATCGCCTTGTGCTTCTTCTCTAGGTCGCGCATGACCGCAACCGCGTCGCCGGCAGCGTAGCGGATGGCATCGCCCTCGACTACCTTGTCATTGCGCGCGCCTTGCAGGGCGAAGTCTTCCAGGCGCGTATCGCGCGCGTTAGCCACGACCAGATAAGCGCCGCGGTCTTGGGCTTGCTTCAGGCGCAGCCGCCAGATCGGCACTTCTTCTTCAAGGTCGCTGGCGATCACCAGGATGGCATCGCCCTTGCCCAGCTGGCCCAGATTGGTACCGAAGCCTACGCCGGCCCGCGCCACAGATTCCGCGCCGCCATGCGTCGGCGGCCAAGCGCCCAGGCGATTGCCCCCGAGCCCTTTCATCAGTCGGCGCAATTCCCAGAGATCTTCGTTGGACATGCCGCTGCCGGCGATCGCCGCTACATCGCCATCGGCGTTGCGCAGCACTTCGGCGATGTCGGCAATCGCGGCTTCCCAAGTCGAGTCGCGCAGTTCCGCGCCGCTGCGCATCCGCGGCCTTTGCAGGCGTTCATTGCTGCGCGTGAAGTGATGGCCAAAGCGCGTCTTGTCGCTGATCCAGATTTCGTTGACTTGCTCGTTTTGCCGCGGCATGACCCGCTTAATCATGGCTTTGCCATCGAAGTCGCGATCGAGCCGCATGCTCAAGCTGATATTCTCGCCGGCAGCGTCCCAGGGCGAGATGCTGGGCACTTCGTTCAATTCCCAGGGGCGCGCGCCGAAGCGAAAGTCAGCCGTAGTCAAGGCGCCAACCGGGCAGATGTCGGTGGTGTTGCCGCTGAAATAGGTATCAAAGCCGGGGTCTGAGTTGGTGATAATTTGCAGACGGCGGCCGCGTTCGTGGAATGCCAGAACATCGTCGCCGACGATCTCGTCCTGGAAGCGCACACAGCGGGCGCATTGAATGCAGCGTTCGCGGTCCAGGAAGATCAGATCGCCCAGGGGGTAGTGCTTTTCCAGCAGTTGCTTGTCTTCAAAGTACATACGTGAAGACTGCGGGCCGTGACGCATGGTCAAATTTTGCAGCGGACATTCGCCGCCTTTGTCACAGATGGGGCAGTCCAGCGGGTGGCTGCTGAGCAGAAATTCCAGGACATCGTTGCGCGCGTCAATAACTTGCTGCGTCTCGGTCTTGATATGCATGCCGTCGCTGACGACCGTGGTGCAAGCCGTCTGCAGCTTGGGAAAGTAGCGAATCTGCGGACTGCCGTCGTCATTAAGCGCGACTTCGCCGGTGGCTCGGTCTCTGGCGGGCGTGCCCAGCTCGACCAGGCACATGCGGCACATGCCCACGGGCTCCATCTTGGGGTGATAGCAGAAGACCGGTATGTCATTGCCGGCATGCCATTTGGCGGCGTCAACCAGATTTGAGCCGGCGTCTACTTCGTATTCAGTGCCGTCGATGTTGATTTTCACCCTGTCGGACATTCGCGCCTCCGCTTGTCAACCACGAGCATTTTGGGACGCCGACTGCTCGTGGCGCTGCACAATTCTCATTCCGTAAACCGCGCGGTCGCACATGATCTGTTCCAGGATGTGCCAGGCTTCGGCATCATCCAGCTTGTCTCCCAGCGCCAGCGCACGCTTAAAATCTTGTTTGGCACGATCGTATTCGCCCCGCTCCAGCAATAACTCGCCGCGCAGCACAATCTGCGTAATGTCATCGGGCGCGGCGCTGATCGTCTCATTCAACTCACGCAGACGCCGGTAAAATTCGCGTTCGCGACTCAGCGGCGGCTGATATAGCGCGCCGGTCACATCGCGGAACAAGCCGCGCCAATTCACCTCCGTCACTTGCGTCATATCGTCCATTAGGCCTGCACGTGCTGCGCAAAATCGTCGGGAAAATGACGAATGGTATGAATGATCGGATTGGCGGCGAAATCGCCCAGGGCGCAGAGCGTCGTGCCCGCCATATTCTCGGCGACATCGGCGATGCGTTTGACGTCCTCGGCTGTGCCGCGTCCGTCCAGAATCCGGTCGATGACTTTGTCCAGCCAGTAAGTGCCCTCGCGGCAAGGCGTGCATTTGCCGCAGCTTTCATGGGCGAAGAACTTGGTGACTTTTGACGCGACCCAGGTGATATCGACGCTTTCGTCCATGATGATGATTGAAGCCGAGCCGATAATGGTGCCGATCTCGGCCGTGTGTTCGTATGACATCGGCGTGTCGAGTACCTCGTCGGTCAGCGGCACAATGGGCCCCGAGCCGCCCGAGGGCAGCATCGCCTTGAAGGAGCGATCTTGGTGGAGGGGACCGCCGGCGTGGTCGTAGAGCAATTCGCGGAAGGTCGCGCCCATAGGCAGCTCATAGTTGCCCGGCCTCTTGACGTGGCCGCTGACGCAATAGACTTTGGGGCCGGCGCTCTGTTCCGTGCCGATGGCTTTGAAGGCCTCGGCGCCTTCGCGCATGATGTAAGGGACGTTGGCCAGTGTTTCGACATTGTTGACGACGGTCGCTTCTTTATACAGGCCGCCGCCTTTTTGCGCCGGGAAAGGCGGACGCACGCGCGGCTGACCCAGGTAGCCTTCCAGGCTGTTGAGCAAAGCGCTCTCCTCGCCGCAGATATAAGCGCCGGCGCCCAAGTGCGTGTAAACCTCGCAGTCGTAGCCCGAGCCCAGGATATTCTCGCCGACCATGTTCTTCTCGCGCAGCGCTTCAATGCAGGCGTCAAGTTGATCGCCGATATCCCAGAACTCGCCGCGCAGGTAAATGTAGACGGCTTTGGCTTGTATGGCGTAGGCGCAAATCAGCGATCCCTCGATCAATTGGTAGGGGTTCTCTTCCATGATTTCGCGGTCTTTGAAGGTGCCTGTTTCGCTCTCGTCGGCATTGACCGTGACATATTTGACCGGCTCATGCTGCGGGATAAAGCTCCACTTGACGCCAGTGGGAAAACCGGCGCCGCCGCGCCCGCGCAGCCCCGAAGTTTTGACCACATCGATGACTTCGGCCGGTGTCATGGCCAACGCATTTTTCAAGCCGACGAAGCCGTCGTGCTTATCGTAAGTCGCCAGCTCCTTGATATTGGCTATATCGCGACCGCGTAGAAGAATGTGCATAATCGCCTTTGATTCCTTATTCTCGCCAGTCCCAAAGCTTACACGCCTGCGCTCACAGGCTCAGCCGCTTCCTGCCGCCATTTCGCCAGCAGCTCGCGCATTTTATCTTGATCGAGATTCTCGACATAACGGAAGTTGCACTGCAACATAGGCGCTTTGTCGCAGGCTGCCAGGCACATGACGTGCTCAACGGTGAACATGCCGTCGTCGCTCGTGCCGCCTTCCGCCACGCCAAGTTCTTCTTTCAGCCAGGCGTAAAACTCATCCGCGCCCTTAAGCGCGCAAGGCAAATCGGTACAAACATGCAGCCAGTATTTGCCCTTGGGCTTCTCCGAGTACATGGTGTAAAAGCCGGCGATGGACTTGACCTGGGTCGGATCCAGGTTCAGGATTTGCGCCACCTCTTCCACGCCTGCGGGATTGACCCAGCCGTACTCTTCTTGCGCGATGAAGAGCAGCGGCATCACCGCCGAGCGCTTGGTCTCGTATTTGGCGAGGTGGTGATTGATGCGCTCTTCGTATTTCGGATTACCGATGATCGCCATGCTAATCGTTCCTTCGCAAACGGATTCCCTGCAGCTGCGCGGGAATCCATGCTTTGATCCTGGTTACTGACCGCTTGTACTCAGCCGGTCTCTATCGGTCGCAATCGCCCAAGACAATATCGACGCTGCCGATAATCGCCACCATGTCCGCCAGCAAATAGCCCTTGGACATCACCGGCAGCGCGCTGATATGGATAAATGACGGCGTCTTAAAATGCACGCGCCGCGGCTTGTTGGCGCCGGTGCCATGGATATAGCAGCCGATTTCGCCGCGCGGGCTTTCGATGGCGTTGTAGATTTCGTCATCGGGCGCGTCATAGCCGTATGTCCAGAGCTTGAAGTGATGAATGACCGCTTCCATGCTCTGCCCCAGTTCGCTGCGCAAGGGCGGACAATACTTGCGATTTTCGGAACGGTACGGTCCCTTGACGCGTTCGAGGCGCTCGACAGCCTGGTTTAAGATTTTCATACTTTCGCGGAATTCCTGAATGCGAATCAGATAGCGGTCGTAGACATCGCCGTGCTCGCCCAGCGGCACGTTGAAGTCATAGGTCTCGTATCCGCTGTAGGGCTGCGCCTTGCGCAAATCCCAGTTGACGCCGCTGCCGCGCAGGGCGGGTCCGGTCAAGCCATACGCCAGGGCGACATCGGGCTCGATGACGCCGACGCCTTGCGCGCGATCTTTCCAAATCGGGTTTTGCGTCAGCAGCGCTTCGTAGTCGTCGACTTTGGCCGGGAAATCGTTAAGGAATTGCTTGATGGTAGGCAGGAAATCGTCGGTCACATCGCGCCAGACGCCGCCGGGCCGAATGTAGCTGCTCATCATGCGCTGCCCGGAGAGCATTTCGAACATGCCCAGGATGCGCTCGCGCTCACGGAAGGCGTAGAGCAAGACGCTCATGGCGCCCATGTCAATGGCGTGCGTTCCCAGCCAGACCAGATGGCTGGCGCAGCGGGCCAACTCCAGGCAGACGACGCGGATGACTTGGCCGCGCTCGGGCACGTCCAGGTCCAGCAGCTTTTCGACCGCCGCCGCGTAGGCCATGTTGTTGGACATCGGCGACAGATAATCCATGCGGTCGGTCAGCGGCAGGGCTTTCTCGTAACTTTTGTCTTCAAGCGACTTTTCGATGCCGGTGTGCAAGAAACCGACATCGGGCAAGCAGGAGACGATTTGCTCGCCGTCCAGCTCCAGGAGCAGGCGCAAGACACCGTGAGTGCTGGGATGATGCGGGCCCATGTTGAGCAGCATGGTCTCGCCGGTGATCGCGCGTTCGGAAACCAAGCCGCGCAATTGGTCGAGGTTGCCTTCCCAACGGCGCTGTTCTTCGATCGATTGCGGTGGCGTCGCGACTGCCATATCGTCCTCGAAACCTAGTCTGTGGCGAAAGGCTTGTGCTTGCGGATTTCCGCTTCGTTAAAGGAAAAGGCAACCGTTTCCTTGCCCAAGGGATAATCGCGCCGATGCGGGTGGCCGTGCCAGTCTTCAGGCATGAGCAAGCGCCGTTGGTCGGGATGCCCTTCAAAGACGATGCCCATCATGTCGGCGATCTCCCGTTCCAGCCAATTGGCGGCGGGCCAGACGACCGTGGCCGTAGGCAGGCGCGGGTCCTCGTCCGCCGCGAAAGCTTTCACGCGCAGGCGGCGATTGTATAACATCGACAGGATGTGATAACAGACACCAAAACGCTCCGGTCGATAGTCACTTTCTTCGCCGTCGAAGGCATCGCCATAATCGTTGGGATAGTAATCGACGGCGCTGATATCGGAAAGCATGTTAAAGACCAAACCCGACGCGCCGCGCAGGAAATCAAGCACGTCAGCAATGCGCTCGGCATCGACGACAATCGTCAACTCGCCGCGGAATTCCTTGACATGCAGCAGCGCGTCGCCAAAGACTTCACGCACCGCGCTCACCGGGTCTTTTGCCGCCGGGATTTCCATTCTTGTGTCGCCCTTTTTGTTCTAGTAAACCGGCATCAGGCCCAATCGGCGATGCGTTCGCTTCTGACCTTTTCGTGCAGCGTCAGGATGCCGTGCAAGAGCTGTTCCGGACGCGGCGGGCAGCCAGCGATATAGACATCAACCGGGATGATCTCGTCAACGCCTTGCACGATGGCGTAATTGTTGTAGACGCCGCCGCAGGAAGCGCAGTCGCCCATTGAGATGACCCACTTGGGCTCGGCCATCTGATCGTAGAGCTGGCGTACAACCGGCGCCATTTTGCGCGTCAAGCGACCCGATACGATGAGCAGGTCCGCCTGACGGGGCGTGGCCCTATTCAACTCCATACCAAAGCGCGACAGATCGTAACTTGATGCCTGCGAGCTCATGTATTCGATGGCGCAGCAGGCCAAGCCGAAGAGCAGCGGCCACATGGCGCCGGTGCGCGCCCAATTGACAGCTTGTTCAACGGTGGTGGTGACAACGCCCATATTCCCGAGCTTGGAACTTACTCCCATTCCAAACCGCCTTTCTTCCACTCGTAAACGAAGCCGACTACCAAAATCAATGTAAAGACCGCCATCACCGCCAGGCCATAACCGCCCAGATCACGCATCGATACGGCCCAGGGCAAGAAGAATATCACCTCAATATCGAATATGATGAAGAGCACCGCCACCAGATAGAACTTGACGGGCAGCCGCCGCGTGGCCGGTCCGATTGGCTTCATGCCGCTTTCGTAGGGCACGGACTTGCGGTAGGTCGGGCGTTGCGGGCCCATGACGCGCGAGATATTGGCGATGATCATGGCCAAGACCACGGAAATAACCAGCAAAGCCGTGACAGGACCAAATTCGAGGACGGTCGGCATAGGCTCTAAACCATTTGTGCTTTTTGGAACAATGCCAGTCCTAGTGAGCCTAGCATAGATTTCAGGCAAAATCAAGCAAGCCTGGGCATTGATTTGCGACCCAGTTTCCGTCGCTCAGATCACGCTTGTGGCGGCGGATTCCGATCGAGGTCGCGCCGGGCAAACAGACGACCGTTTCGGATGTGGCGGTAGATGGCAGGGGCTATTGCGACTGATCGAGCACTTCAGTCGCAGCCAGGTAGGCCGCGATCTGCCGCGCCATTTCGGCTGTGCCGGCCGCCTTCATATGAACGCCGTTGACCCAGTACTGTTCATCGGTTGGCATGGACGCCGCCAGGTCATAGAAGAGCGTGCCCTCTTCTTCGGCCAGCCGTCTTACGATGGCGTTGTGCTCGTCGGCGCCGTATTGCAGATGCTGATGGACCATGCCGCCGCCGCCGGCAATGGGGAAATCTATTGGCGAATAGGCCCAGGTCACGAGCATCACATCGCTGTTCATGGCGCGCGCCAAAAGAATCATATTAAGCAAATTGCGCTCGAAGTATATGGGCGGATTGGCGGCCAGCACTTCGCTGGCGGTCATGTCAAAGCCCGTGCACAGCGTCTCCGGCCCGCTGGTATCCTGCTCGCAGGCGCGGATGCCGTCCGGACGTTTAAATGTCGTGTCCAATTCATAAGCTACCGGCAGTTCGTAACCCAGCCGCTTGAGGGCGAAGCGCCACAAGACGCTGGGCGGCAGCGGATCGTCGCGATCGATCCAATAGCCTTTGCCGCTGTTCAGGCCGTCGTAGAAGTCCGGGTCCGTCAGCCGAACGCCGACGTCATTGATGCCGTGGTAAATGATGATCAGATCCGGCTCCAGGTCAGGGATGCGCAGCAGCATGTTCACCGCTGACTCCCAGGTCGAGTATTGGGGGACGCCCGCGTTTATCAACTCGACCTGGTCATAGCCATAGTCGCGCCGCAAAGTCTCTTCCAGTTGGCGCGGATAAGCCAACTGCCACAGGTCCAGGAACAAGCCGTAGGTCGTTGAGCCGCCTACTGCCACAATGCGAAAGACATCGTCCGGCTTGGGAATTGCGATTTCCGGGCCGCGGTAACCCAGCGAGTTGACATGGTCGCGCGTTGTGGACAGCCCGTAGTTGAGGTAGGCCAAACCCTGGAGCAGGGTTTGTTTCTGGTTGATTTCGTCGCGCGAATAGAGATATAGAATCTTCTGGCGTTCGTCGCCGTATTGTGAAAGGTAGAAGCGCGCGCCGAGCTCCAGAATCACCAGCGTGAAAGCGATTGACGCCAGTATGATGGCGATTTTGCTGCGCATTAGATGGGCGCTCCGCCGGTCGGGGACATCGGTCGGTGAAAAGCAGGCGGGAGTAACGGGGGCGCACTGCTGCCAGCGCGCCCGTTGCATTTTGGCGCCCGCGTCTTAGCTGGTTCCCAGGCCCAGCAATCCCGTCTCCGGCTGAGGCCTGCGTGTTTGCTCATCGTATTTGCCGAAGCGAATCACATCGCCGCTGCCGGTAATGGCTTCCACCGACAAGCCCAGGCTCTGCAATTCCTTGACCAACACGCGGAAGCTGGTCGGGATGCCCGGCTCTTCAATCGGCTCGCCTTTGACGATGCTTTCGTAGGTCTTCACGCGGCCTTGCACATCATCGGACTTTACGGTCAGCATCTCTTGCAAGATGTGGGCCGCGCCGTAGGCTTCCAACGCCCAGACTTCCATCTCCCCGAAGCGCTGTCCGCCGAATTGCGCCTTGCCGCCCAGCGGCTGCTGCGTGACCAGGCTGTAGGGTCCGGTTGAGCGGGCGTGCGCCTTGTCTTCGACCAGGTGCGCCAGCTTGAGCATGTGCACATATCCGACCGCAACGTGACGGTCGAAGGGTTCGCCCGTCCGCCCGTCGTACAAGGTCTGCTTGCCATAGTGCGGCACGGGTCGGCCGGTTTCAAACATCACGCGATCGGCGATGTCGAAGAGTTCGCGACGCGACAGATCATCCGCCAGCTCGATATCTTCGGTCGCCGTCTGCTGAATCCACAAGCGGATTGAGACTTCCAGCGCCTTCAGATCGCGTTCGTCGCGCGCTTCAGCGCTTAGATCGCTATTGTCATACACCATGATTTCATCCGGGTCGTAGCCGAATTCGCGCAAGATTTCCGCTGCGGCCACGCGGCGCACGTAGATCTCGTCGCGTTCCAGGATGATGGCTTCGCTATTGTAGAGGCCGGAATCGCCAACGCGTTCGATCAGATAGGCGCTGATGACGTGCATATCATCATCGAAATCTTCCGGCGCCATGCCGACAATTTTCGCCAGCCGTTCCTGGTTTTCCCAGGCGCGCTGGGTCGTCAACTTCCAGGCCCAGTCGATCATCCAGGCGCGGCCGAGTTCCGCTTGAATCTCGTGCTCTTTGACGCCGTCAAATACCGGGGTAATGGCGCGGAAACCCATGCGGTCCGCCGCCCAACCCAGATGCAGCTCCAGGATCTGGCCGATATTCATGCGGCTGGGCACGCCGAGCGGGTTCAGAATGATCTCGACCGGGATGCCGCCTTCAACGTAGGGCATGTCTTCGACGGTGACGATCTTGGAGATGACGCCTTTGTTGCCGTGCCTGCCGGCCATCTTGTCGCCTACGGTCAGCTTGCGACGCTGCGCCACGCTGACGCGCACCATCTTTTCGACGCCCGCGGGCAGATCCGGGTGCTCTTCGCGCGTGAAGACTTTGACATCGATGACTTTGCCGCGGTCGCCATGCGGCAGGCGCAGGGACGAATCTTTGACCTCGCGGGCCTGCTCGCCGAAGATGGCGCGCAGCAGCTTCTCTTCCGGCGACAGTTCTTTCTCGCCTTTGGGCGTGATCTTGCCGACGAGAATATCGTTGGGGCCGACTTCGGCGCCGATGCGCACGATGCCGTGTTCGTCGAGGTCTTTCAGCGCGTCTTCGCCGACATTGGGAATGTCGTAGGTGATATCTTCCGGACCCAACTTGGTATCACGGGCTTCGATCTCGTGCTTCTCGATATGGATGCTGGTGAATTTGTCATTGCGCAGCATGTCTTCGCTGACCAGCAAGGCGTCTTCGTAGTTGCCGCCGTCCCAGGACAGGAAGCAGGTCAGTACGTCGTGACCCAGCGCCAAGTGGCCGTCATAGGTGGACGAACTGTCGGCGATGATATCGCCCGGCTGGATCATGTCGCCCTTGCGAACGACGGGCCGCTGGTCGATGCAAGTCGACTGATTCGAGCGCTCGTATTTGCGCAGATGGAAGGTCTGTTCTTCACCGTCTTCAGTACGGACGATCACGCGGTGCCCTTGCACGCTGATCACTTCCGCGCTGATATCGGAAACCAGGACTTGGCCGCTATCGGACGCGGCCTGCCGCTCCATGCCGGTGCTGACCACCGAGACATCCGGCGTGAGCAGCGGTACGGCCTGGCGCTGCATATTCGAGCCCATCAGCGCGCGGTTGGCGGCGTCATGCGACAGGAAGGGAATCAAGGCGGCGCTGATGCCTACGATCTGACGGGGAGCGATGTCCATGTAGTCGATACGCTGGGGCGGCACGGACAAGAAGCCCTGTTCGAAGCGCCCCGATACGCGATTCGACACAAATTGCTCGTGCTCATCCAGAACGGCGTTGGCCTGGGCGATAATGAATTTGTCTTCGTTGTCGGCTGACAGGTATTCGATGTCGTGGGTGGCGAAGGGCGTCACCGGCACTTCTTTGATCTTCATGCGCTTGAGGCGGGTGACCACTTTCTTGTCGATGACTGTGCCTTCTTCAATAGCGAGTTTTCCCTTGCTGTTCTCGATGTCGTCGCGAATTACGCGCCCGATCAAGTTGGGGTCCGTCACTGCCATCGTGCTGGTCACTTTGCGGTAAGGCGTCTCGATGAAGCCGAGTTCGTTGACGCGCGCGTAGCTGGCCAAGCGGCCGATCAAGCCGATGTTTGGCCCTTCCGGCGTTTCGATGGGACAGATGCGGCCGTAGTGGCTGTGGTGGACGTCACGGACGTCGAAGCCGGCGCGCTCCCGCCGCAAGCCGCCCGGCCCCAAAGCCGACAGCGTGCGTTTATGCGTCAGTTCGGACAGCGGATTCGTCTGCTCCATAAATTGCGACAGTTGCGACGAGCCGAAGAATTCACGCACTGCGGCCACAATCGGCCGGATATTGACCAGCGAGACGGGCGTCAACTGTTCCGCCTCGCGGATGGACATGCGCTCTTTGACGACGCGTTCCATACGCCGCAGACCGATACGCAGCTTGTTGCCAATCAATTCGCCGACGGTCTTGACGCGCCGGTTGCCCAAGTGATCGATGTCGTCTTTTGCGCGCCCGCCGTTGTTGATGAGGATCATTTGCTCGACCAGCTTAACGATGTCGGACTTGGAGATGGTCCGATGCGAGCGGTCGACGACGCCTTCGAGACCCAGGCGCTGATTCAGTTTGTAGCGCCCGACGCGCTCCAAATCATAGCGGCGCTGGTCGAAGAGCTGCCCGGCCAGATATTCGCGGGCGTTTTCCAGCGTGGGCGGATCGCCCGGGCGCATGCGGCGGTAAAACTCGATCAAGGCGACTTGGGCCAGAGTCTGGTTCTTCTTGACGTCCCAGACCGGCTCGTTCTTGATGGAGCTCTCAATAAATTTGTGCGCTTCGTTATTGTCGATATCGGCGAAGAGCGCAAGGATCTCCTCGTCTTCGCCGGTTTTGATAGGCGAGGCCGATGCCGGCAAGCCATCGTCGACAGCCGCCAAGGCGCGCAGCAGGATCGTCACTGGAATGGTGCGCTTGCGATTGAACTTAATGGTGATATAGTCGGTCTTGCGCGTTTCAAATTCCATCCAGGCGCCGCGATCGGGAATCAGCTTGGCGTTGGAGAGCAGGCGGCCGGTCGCGCGTTCTTCGTCGGCATCGAAGTAAACGCCGGGCGAACGGATCAGCTGGCTGACGACCACGCGCTCGGTACCATTGATGATAAAGGTGCCCTTCTCCGTCATCAGCGGGAATTCGCCCATGAAGATGTCCTGGCGGATGATCTCGTCGCCCTGCTCGTGATTCACCAAGGCGACCTCGACATAAAGCGGCGCGGCGTAGGACATATCGCGCTCGATGCACTCGTCTTCGTCGTATTTGGGATCTTCAAAGTAGGGCTTGAGTCCGAATTCCTGCGCCTGTGGATGATTGCCCGGGAAGTAGAGCGACAAATTGCCGTTGAAACTCTGGATCGGGTTGATCTCGTCGAAGAGCTCCAGCAGCCTGCCGCCGTAGAGGAAGTCCTCAAAGGACTTCAACTGGATATCGATCAGCGATGGCAGTTCCTGAATCTCAGGCGTACGCGCATAATTCTTGACATTATAATACTGTTTCAAGGCGGAGCTCCTTGGATGAATAGCTGACCTGGCTGAGCCAAAGGGATGAAAACAACAAAACCCCTACCCCGCCACTAGTCGGCGACGCAAGGGACAGCTGGAGCGCATACAAAACGAACAGTGCTTATGACCGATTGTCATGTATCCAATAGATTGCGACAGCAAGAGGACTGCAAGCCTGTAGTGTACGACATAAAAATTGGTCTTGTCAAGGCTGACCTTCACACTAGGCCCAATGCCGAAGATGCTTCTTGAAATGATAACATAGCCGCCGGCCATTAAAAGTCTCTGTTTTCATATAGCCGCCGTGAGAAAGACGAATCAATGACGCAAGGCGCCAATCGATCACAGGAACGACGCAACGTCAAAGATCACGTGCAGCAGCGATTCGGCGTTGTCGCGGCCAATTATCGCACCAGCCGTGTGCACGCGTCGGGCCAGGACCTTGATCTGATGGTCGCTTCCGTCGCGCTCGATAAAAACATAAAAGTCTTGGACGCCGGCTGTGGCGCCGGTCATACCTCGCTGGCCTTTGCCCCGCGGGTCGCGCGGGTGGTCGCCTGCGATTTTACCGGCGCCATGCTGGAGCAGGCGGCGACGCTGGCGAAGGAGCGCGGCATAGACAATATCGACACGCAGCTGGCTGATGTCGAGGACCTGCCCTTTCCAGCGCGCGGTTTCGATCTGGTGGTCACGCGATACAGCGCGCATCACTGGCTGCGGCCCCAACGAGCGCTGGCTGAGTTCCGCCGCCTGCTGAAGGACGACGGCGTCTTCATCATCAGCGATATCATGGCGCGGGAAGACTACGCCCAGGACACGTTTCTGCAGACGATTGAATTGCTGCGCGATCCATCTCACGTGCGTGATTATCGCATTTCCGAGTGGCGGGCGATGCTGTCCGCGGCCGGCTTCAGCAGCGAGTTGCTGCTGCGCTTTGACCTGAGGCTGGGCTTTGAAACCTGGGTCAAGCGCATGGCGACGCCGCGTCAAAATGCGGACATGATTCTGTCGCTGTTCAAGGGAGCGCCGGAGGATATCCGCCGTGGCTTCGGCTGGCGGAATGATGCGCCGGGCAGCGACATGAGCTTCACGATTCCGGGAGCGGTCATCCGCGGAACCGCGCAGCGGGATTAGCTCAGGCCCTGCGCTTCCAGAAACTCGGTGTAACCGCCGTGGAATTCGCGTAGCTTTCCGGCGCGAATCTCGACCAGGCGGTCGACGGTCTGGTCGAGAAAATAGCGATCGTGCGAGACGATCAACACCGTTCCCAGGAATTCATCCAGCGCGTCTTCCAGCACCTCAACCGAAGCGATGTCGAGATTGTTGGTGGGCTCGTCGAGCAGGAGCAGGTTTGGCTTCCGCAGCATAACCAGGGCCAGCTGCAATCGGCTGCGTTCTCCACCGGACAGCGTGCGAATGGCTTGGCGCGCCTGTTCGTAGCTGAAGGCCATTCGCAGCAGAAAGTTCACCGCGCTGGATTCGCTGCTGTTCTGGATGTTGCGGATGAGCTCCAGCGGCGTACGGTCCAGCCAGGCGTCCAAGGTCTGATGCTCTTGCGAGTAGTAGCCGATACGAATGCTGGGGCCCAGCTTGATTTCGCCCGCCAGCGGCGCAAGTTCGCCAAGGATCAAGCGCAGCAGCACCGTTTTGCCCGCGCCGTTGGGCCCGATGACGCCGACCCGCTCGCCATGACGCAGCAGAAGATCGGCGTCGATGATCAGCGGCTGATCATCGAATGCGACTGAGACATCGACCAGTTCAAGGACCTTCTTGCTGCCGCGCCAGCCGTCGACTTTGAAACCCATCAGCCGGGGATCGGCGACTTTGTCGATGATTTCGCCGCGCTCTTCCATCTTTTCCAGCATACGACGCCGTTGACGCGCAGCCAGCATATGCTTGCGGCTCAGCACCTGTTTGGCCCAGCGTTCGAAGCGTTCGATCATTGCTTCGAGGCGGGCGATTTCCTTCTGCTGCGTCACATATTGCTGCTGTTGACGCAGGCGCCGCAATTCTTTCTCGTTGAGGTACCAGGAATAATTGCCGTGATAGGTGGTGAGCTTGCCCTCGGCCAGTTCCACGGTCTGCGTCGCCACTTCGTCCAGCAGGTAGCGGTCGTGGGAGATGATGACAACGCACTTGGGATAATTGAGAATGAAGCGCTCAAGCTGATTCTTGCCGGCCATATCGAGGTGGTTGTCGGGTTCATCCAGCAGCAGAATGTCAGGGGCGGATACGGCCAGCTGCACCAGCGCCACCATCTTTTTTTGACCGCCGGAGAGCGCGGCTGTCGGCAGTTCGAAGTCATCCGCGCTGAAACCCAACATCGCCAGCAGTTCGCGCACATGGCTGGCGTGGCGGTTGCCGTTCATCGCTTCAAAATGCAGGAGCTGCGCCTCGAGCTCAGCAAGTGTCTGCGAAAGCAGCGCTTCATCGCCGTAGACCGTCGGATCGGCCAACTGGCTTTCGATGGCGCCCAGCTTTTCTTCCGCCTGGGCCAATTCCGGCGGCTTGATCAGCGCGGTTTCAATCAGCGACTTATCGGCCGGCAAGCTGATATCTTGCGGCAAATAGCCGATGCGAATGCCGCGCTGCGCCGTGATCTGGCCGCGGTCAGGCTCGACCTCGCCCAAAAGAACCCTGAACAATGTCGACTTGCCGGCGCCGTTGGGACCGACCAGGGCGATGCGATCGCGGTCGCCAATGGTCCAGGACAAGCCGCGATATAGCTCGCTGCCGGCGAGATTTACCGTGATATTATTGACCTGCAGTACTTGCATACTTGAGCTCGCTGCCTGGTGGTAGTGAAGAGTGCGCTTCGAGGATAGCACAAGTGGCGGCGGGCTTGGATGGCCCAGGACAGCAGCGCCCATACTCTAATATTAAAAGAGATGATCTTTGTTGCCGCGCCGAGGCGCTCGGCAACAGGAAGAAGGCCGGAATGATAATCGTTGACGCCCAGCAAAATATCGCCTTCAACGCCCAGCAGCTTGGGCGCGACTATGTGAAATGGGCCTGGAATCAGCGCCAAAGTGATTCGCGCGGCGACGCGCCGCCCGCCACCACCAGCCTGTATGACAATCTGCTGGGGAGGGTCGCCATTGTCTTTGGCAGCCTGCAAGTGATAGCCGAGTCGTCGCCTCACTTAAAAGCCTGGCAGCCATTCAGCTATCGGTCGGCTGACGATGCCCGGCAGCTCGCGCTTTGGCAGCTGGATTATTACCGACGCCTGGCCGACGAGAATGACAGCATCCAGCTCGTTCTCACGCAGCAAGACCTGAGGACGGTGTTAGAGTCCTGGGATCCGGATAAGTCTATCGGCCAGCGCGTTCAGGGAATCGTCGTCCTTATGAAGGGGGCTGCAGCGATAAGGGAACCGCAGCAATGCGAAGAGTGGCTGGAATATGGGCTGCGAATCGTGGCGCCGGCCTGGCAGAAAAATCGCTACACTGATGGCTATGAGGGCGATCTTACGCTGACGGGCTATGAGCTGCTAGAAGTGATGGCCGGCTTCAATCTGCTGCTTGACATATCCGGACTATCAGAGCGCGCTTCGGCGGACGCCATTGAGCGTTACGGCGGTCCGATTTTCGCCAGCCACGCCAATCCGCGGCGCTTTCACGATAGTCCGCGCTGCCTGGCGGATTCCTTGATTCATCGGCTGGCGGAGCGCGATGGAGTGATGGGCATCATGGTGTATAATCGTTTTCTAAGGAAAGACTGGCATCGCAGCGACCCGCAGCGACGGGTTACGGTGTCGCATTGGGTTGACGCGGTAGATTATGTCTGTCAGTTGACCGGCGCTGTTGACCATGTTGGGCTGGGCAGCAACATCGACGGCGGATACGCTTTTAACAGTTTGCCTGATCAAATTGATACGGCCAGCGATTTATGGCTGCTGCGGAAGGCCCTGCTCGAGCGCGGATTCAGCGCAGACGATGTACGGGCAATTCTGGGCGGCAATATGCTGCGCAAATTGAGGGAGTCCTTGCCGAAGGGCTAGAACTTATGTGGCGCTTTGCACAAGTTGGCATTGCCTTAGGCGCTCTGGGCGTCATGATTTGCTTCATGGGGCTGTTTCCCGGGGTAACCGGCGCCCCGACCACCGTCGGCATCGGCCTGGTTCAGGTGGCTATGGTGCTAGTCGGCTACAGCCTGCTCATTCTGGGCGCATTGACCTATCTCAAGTACACATTTTTTCTTGAAGTTCCAGCCACGCTAAGCCAGCAAGTCGGCGTGCGTCTGGCGCTGACGGGCATTTTGTTTGCCGCGCTGGCCGGGCTGGCGGATATCCTCGGTTTCGGCACTCACATTCGCGATGATTCCGGCGATATCTTTTTCGGGCAGCTGCAGGTGATCGGCATCCTGGCGAGCTTTGCTTTGTCATCGCTAGGCGTCCTGGTTTACGTTTTAGCGGGGGCGCACATCGCCCGGCACGCCCCGGTGGAGGCGCTCAGCGAGAGCATCGCCGGCGTTGACGACACCAGAGAGTTGATGCTGGTCGAACTCGACGAGCCGCTGTAGTTCTCGTCATTACCAGACGCATTTGGGTCACTGAACTGCTGTGCAAGTTTATAGGAAGTCGGCGCCGAGCAAGCCTGCCAAGCTGCTATACGTGGTCAACATCCCGCGTTTTTTTGTGTCGCATCGCCTGCCCCTGGCTTTGGCGGCGCGCGCTGAGGGATTCGATGTTCAGGTCGCGGCATCCGATGCGGATCCGGAATCGGCTGAGCGCATCGCCGCGGCCGGATTGCCCTTTCATCCCTTGCCTTTGAGCCAGCACGGCCTGAATCCACTGCGCGAGCTGCGGACGATTTTTGCCTTGCGACGGCTGTACAAGCGCCTCGAGCCCGATTTGCTGCATCACGTCAGCATCAAGCCGGTGATCTACGGCGGCATCGCAGCCAAGTTAAGTCGACGCCGCTCGGTCATCCAGGCGATGAGCGGCTTGGGCTACCTGCACGTCAGCGAACAGCGGCGCGCCAGGCTGCTCGAGAAGCTCAGCAGGCCGGCGTTTAAGTTCGCGCTTGCGGGCGCCGGCACAGTCATGATTTTCCAGAATCCGGACGATCGGCACGTATTCGTCATGCGCGGTTTGGTCGCGGCGGAGAGGACCGTGGTCATACGCGGCTCGGGCGTAGACGAGATGGAATTCGCGCCGCGTCCTGAAGACAGATCAGGCCTGCCGGTTGTGCTTTTCGCCGGGCGTCTGCTCTGGGAAAAAGGCGTGGGCGAATTCGTCGAATTGGCGCGCAGGTTAAAGGGTCAGGCGCGCTTTCGCGTGGTCGGTTATGAAGAGCCCAGCAGCCCGTCGAATGTGCCAGCGGCGCAACTGCAAGCTTGGCATGAGGCCGGCATCATCGAATGGCGCGGGCAACAGTACGATATGGCGCGGGTCTTCGGCGAGTGCAATATCGTCTGCCTGCCGTCAACGTATGGCGAAGGCGTACCCAAGGTGCTGATCGAGGCGGCTGCCTGCGGACGGGCTTGCGTAACGACCGATACGCCCGGATGCCGGGAAATCGTGCGTCATGGCGCCAATGGGTTGCTGGTACCACCGAAAGACCAGGACGCGCTAAGGGAGGCCGTAAAGCAGCTCGTCGAAGACCCGGAATTGAGACGGTCATACGGCGCCAAGGGGCGTGAGATCGCGCTGCAAGCATTTACCCTGCGCCGCGTCGCCGAAGAAACGATAGCGCTGTATCAATCGTTATTGGAAGGCGACCGCTGAACGCTCAGCAGTTGTCAAGGCGCGGCTGATGCCTGCGCCGTCAGCGTAGCCCCCGCGCAGATCGGCGGTCCACCGGGCGGATAAGTCCAAGTCTGCGGCAATTGCGCTTGTGCTGCCATGTCGAGGAACTCCTGGTATATCTTCATCAGCCCGGCGCAATCTCCGCGAATCTCCGCTGACTGACCTTGCAAGTACCAGCACTCCAGACGGCGCTCTTCAACGTCAACCTGCCCTTCGACCTGTAAGCGACTGCAACGGCTCAAGGCGGACTGCGCAGTAAGATAATCGCCGTCAAGATATAGTAATCGACCCAGCTTATACCAACCATCCGACCAGGCTGGCGCCAGCTTCGCGGCTGATGCGCAGCGCATTCTCGCGGTCAAGCGCGCAGGCTCTGAATCCAGCGCAATTGCATCAAATTATTTTCAACACAGTGAGCGCAGAGGACACAGAGTTTTAGGAGTTAAGACGACTATTCTTCTAAATCTGCGGTCTGGAATCGGCAACAGTCACTAGCGAAACGTGATTTGTCACCACAAATCACAGTTCAAATAAGACATGAACACATATTTTTTGCCTCTGTGATCTCTGCGCCCTCTGTAGTTGATTTTCAGTTTAGATTCCCACCTTTTCAGCCGCTTTCATTTTGATGCAATTGCCCTGGCTCTGAATCGCGGCCAGGGACGCGCGAATAGTTTGGCGGAGTAGCGAGTTACTTTCATTCGACCTGCGGTTGAGTCAATGGATAAGCGACGGCGCCAGGACTTGGCAGAAGTCTAATGGAGTATAAGAAAATACGCCCAATCGAATCCGGCGCCAGCCAATCAAGCGCTAAGTCAAATGTATTCCTACGCTGAAAGGTCATCAGCCCAGGCTGGCTGCCTTGTGCGCCGCGCGGATGGGCTCGGGCAAGCGGAATCGCGGCGCGCAGGCCAAGACCAGTTCCAGGGCGCTTTCGAGATTGGCCAAGTGCCCCACCGACACGTATACCGGCTTGACGCCCGTTCGCGTTCGCAGCACAGCCCCAAGCTGTTCCCCGCGGTAGAACAGAGGCATGCGGCTGCCTTTCTCCTTGTCCGGCTCATCGTACTCGCCAATATAATGCGACTTGCCGCAGCCAATTGTCGGACGCCCGAGCCACAAGCCCAGGTGGGCGGCAATGCCCATGCGCCGCGGATGAATTTGCCCCATGCCATCAAAGATTATTGCATCGGGTTCACTGCCGAGTTTGCTCAGCGCCTGCAAGATTGCGGGAGCTTCGCGGAAAGCCAGCAGACCCGGAATATAAGGAAAGCGGGTTGCCTGCTGCGCGACGACCGTCTCGATGGGTGACAAATCGGGAAAGCTCATGACGACAATTGCCGCCCGTGTTTGACCGCCTTTGACGCTTACATCGACGCCCGCGACGCGCTTTATGCGGTCGATCGCCAGCGGACGGTCGCTTATCAGCCGGGCAGCCAGCTCGGCTTGCAGGGCGATTGCCGACTTCGGGCTGAGGTCCCAGTCGTGCAGCGGCTCAATGTCCATTGGACAGCCGGGGCCGAGCGCTGAGCAGAGGCTTACATTTCCAGGTAATCGCGCAATTGCCGGGACCGAGTTGGATGGCGCAATTTGCGCAGCGCCTTGGCTTCGATTTGACGGATGCGCTCGCGCGTGACGCCGAAGAAGTGTCCGACTTCTTCCAGGGTATTGTCTTGCCCGTCTATCAAGCCGAAGCGCATCTCCAGCACATGACGCTCGCGTTCGCTAAGGATGCCCAAGGCGGACCGGATCTGTTCCTTGAGCAATTGCCGCCCGGCCGCGTCCACAGGGCCGATCATATTGTCGTCGGGAATAAAATCGCCCAACTGGCTGCTGTCTTCTTGACCGACGGGCATATCCAGGCTCATCGGCTCCTGGCTGATGCGCATGATGCGGCGCACCTTTTGCGAGGCTTTGCGCAGTTTGCGGTTCAACTGTGGATCGAGATCTTCGTCATCGCGCATTTGCTGTTTGATCTTGCTGCGCTCCGAATCAGTGAGAAAATCCATTTCAAGCGCAATTTGTTCGGTGATTGGCTCGGCGCCAAGCGTTTGGATCAATTCGCGCTGCACGCGCATCATGCGGTTGATCGTCTCGACCATGTGGACGGGAATGCGAATCGTGCGCGCTTGATCGGCGATGGCGCGGCTGATGGCTTGGCGGATCCACCAGGTGGCATAGGTGCTGAATTTATAGCCTTTGGTATGGTCGAATTTGTTGACTGCGCGCAAGAGACCGATGTTGCCCTCTTGAATCAGATCGAGGAAGCTGATGCCGCGGCCCAGGTAGCGCTTGGCGACGCTGACAACCAGGCGCAGATTGGCGCGGGTCAAATCTTCCGATGACATGGCCGCGTGCTGCTCGACTTGCTCTTGCTGCTGCTTGGCCAGGCTGATCGGATCCACCGTATCTTCAATCCAGCTATCGAATTCGTCTAAGGGCGGCAGCCCGCGCTCGCGCCGGAAATAGCGTTGCATCTGCTTTTGGTGCTCAAATGGGAACAGGTAAAGCGCATGGATTACTTCAAAGAAGCCTTGCGCCAGCTTGGTCCAGTCTTCGTCCCGGCCCCAATTGCGCTGTTTGAGATAGCCGCGGATATACGAGTCCGCATCACGATCCCAATTGAGAATGGTCTCTTGCACTTCCGCCATGACTTTGAAAAAGTCGGGCGCTTCCACATCACGGTCGCCGGCAGCCGCCTGCAACGCGTCCCAATCTTGTCGAAGACGCCGGTACGCAAAACGCTCTACATCGAGAAAGTCGGGATGGCCATTGGCCGATGACTGATTGTCCAGGCTCATCAATTCATCGCGGAGCCGCTCCAAATGACGCTCGGCGGCAATCTGCGTGCTCAGCCACATCTCGCGGTTGCTATCCAGCAGCGGCACTTGCCCGATTTCTTTCAAGTACATCCTGACCGGATCATCGGGCAGGGGCGCGCTTTCGCGCGTACCGCTTTGCGTTTGGTCGTCGTCCAGCTCGCCGGTTGCGAAGTCTGAAGTCGTTTGATTCGTCTTACGGAGATCGTCGGCGTCCGACAATTCGTCGTCTTGTGATCCACCGCCGTAATTGATGTATTCGCGGAGTTTGTCTTCCGAATCATTCATCATCTTGCTGACTCCTACTGTTGAATTCGATGATTGCCACGTTGGGAGTACTTGTTAGCTGACTGCCACATTGAGCCGAGCTTTCGCTCGCATCGACAGCATTATTTTCGACCTAATCTGTTCGCTGAATTGCTCATCGCGTTCAGAGCCGTTCTGGGCTTCTTCTTGCAGATACTGCATCTCGACGCGTTCATTATCCAAACGTTGCAGGCGCAACTGAAGCGCGCGAACGATCAGTTCATCCTTCAAGCTGAAGCCAGGTCGCGCCTTTTGCGAGCCTCTTCTAAATATATCGTTTAAGTCGACCCGAAAGTTTCCGTTTATCCGGTCGGAAACCGCGTCCGGATCCGAAATCAGCAGCGCCCGGACTGCTGCGCGCAAGTCATCATCAAGCTCCAAGGCGAGGTGTTCCATAGGCGCCATGTCATCCTGCGCCATCGAGCTCTGCAGGAAGGTCATCAGAGCGCGGTACTGGCTCTGCGTGAAGTCATCCGCGCTTAACTCAGCGAGCGGGCCCTTGAGCAGGTCTTCGTCTTCAGCCGCCAGCTCACGCAGTTTTCGATTAACTTGATAGAGCAGATCGGGGTCTTTCAGCAGAACGCTGAGACAGAATTCTTCTATGGCGCGTTTTAGCGGCTTGGCGGTGGCCGGCGACCCCGCCGAATTCTCGGTTGATTCGTCTTCCGTGATGCCATCCGCTGGGGGCATCTCATGTTCGTTGTCCCAATACTCAGGCGGCAGGTCCGGCGGAGGCTCATCTTGCGGAGGGGCAGGCGTCGGTTGCCGCAGGAGAGGCGCCTGCTCTTGCGCCCAAGCCAGCATATCGCGCTCGCTGATGCGAAGTCGGCGGGCCAGCTTTTGAAGATTCTCTTCCCTATATACGTGATTTTCAGATGCGCGCAAAAGCGGGAGAATCCTCTTAGCCACTGCCAAGCGTTCCTGAACACTTACGTTTGCCGCCAGAGTAACCGTCTCCCTGTCTATGACAAAATCAGCTAGATTTCGCGCGCCTCTAACTAGATCAGGAAAACCATCAGGTGATTCCCGTAGATAGTCGTCCAAGTCCTTGCCAGCCGGGTACTGCAAAATTTCGATGTCGACCGAGAACTTACTGGCATAATCTCTTCGCAATGTTTCCCGCAGTTCGTTGAGTTTACTGCTGTGCGCTCGCTCAAGACTACGGGACGTGGCATTCAATCCCGCTTCATCGGCGTCCAAGGCCAAAATAATCTTCTTTCCACCGCGTCGAGCTGCGAGCTCAATCTGCGGCTCGGTCATGGCGGTGCCCATCTGCGCCACGACATTGGCATAACCGGCCTGATGCGCCTGGATCACGTCCATGTAGCCCTCGACGATCACAACCGCGCCGCTATCGCGAATGGCGGACTTGGCCATATCCAGGCCGTATAAAAGCCGGCTCTTGTCAAAGATCGTTGATTGCGGCGAGTTGATGTATTTCGCGCTGTCGTTGGCGTCCATGGCGCGTCCGCCGAAGCCGACCACGCGGCCGCGCTCATCGCGGATGGGAATGATCAATCGATTGCGAAAGCGATCGTAGACGCGTCCGTTCTCGTTGCGCAGGGCCAAGCCGGCTTCGACAATGTCGTCGTCATTGTGGCCCAGATCGCGCAGCGCGCGCAGCATAAAATCCCAGCTCTGCGGCGCGTATCCGATCTGGAAAGCCTGAACAGTCGCGTCGCTCAAACCACGCTGATCGCGCAAATATGACCGAATGCCGGCGGCTGACTCAGGGCGCAAGGCATCCTGAAAGAAATCGGCTGCGCTTGAGGCGATGCCGCGCAGCTTTTCCAGATGATCGCTGCGGGTCTTCTGGGCCGGCGTTTGGCGCTGCAGCTCGACGCCGGCTTCCGCCGCCAATTCCCGCAAAGCTTCCTTGAAGTCCCAGCCATGCAGCTTTTGGGCGAAGGTGAAAATGTCGCCGCCTTCAGCGCAGGCGCCAAAGCAGTGCCAGGTCTGCCGCACAGGATTCACGACAAAGGAAGGCGTCTTTTCATTGTGGAAGGGACAGCAAGCCTTGTGGTTGCGCCCGGCTTTTTTCAGGCTAGGCACATGGCGCTGCACATAACTTACTATGTCGATGCGGGACTTGATGTCATCCGTAGTTGACACGGATTGTCGCTCCTCGAAGACACTTGGACACAATTATAGTGTTGCCAGAATACTTGTACAATAAATTGGCTCATGCGTTGGAGGATATATACAAAGATGTGCCCATTTATTTGGCTTAACAAACAGGCAATGGACAAGAATATCGCCGCAACCGGAGTCGCCAAGAGCGCGCTAAAAGTTCTCCAGCTCGCTCAAGTCCGCTATGCCCGCTTGCATCGCGCTGATGAGCTGCAGCAGCGCAATACGGTTATTCCGCAGCGCCGGATCCGGGTCGTGCACCAGCACATTGTCAAAAAAGTCGGTCACTGCCGGAACCATGGGCACGAAGGCAGAGAGGAAGCGGTCGACATTTGGCGCCTCGCCGAGCTGGTCGGAAGCGCACAAGTATGCCTGGTAGAGACGCTCTTCCTCAGGCGCAGCCATAAGTTGTGGACGGACAAGCAGCGCGGATTCCGCTATAGTGATTCGGGCGCAGCGTGCGAAACTATCGAGGAGAGCTTCCCAATCCTCGCGCACAACCCAACGCGATAGCTCTTCAATGCCGCGGAGCGCGCGATAGGGATTAAAGGCCTGCGCCTTCAGCACGGCGTTGATGACATCGCGCGGGACATCCAGGCCTTCGACCAGCCAACTGGCGAAGCGGCCGGTCACAAAATCCAGCGTCTGCTGCTTGACCGGCAAGTCCACCGGAACAGGCTGGCTGTCAGCGACGCGAGAAACCAGTTGACGCAAGTCGGCTGAGACTTCCGATTCGACCAGTATGCGGATGACTCCCAAGGCAGCGCGGCGCAAGCCAAAGGGATCGGATGTGGATTTCGGCGCCAAACCCACCGCGATCAGGCCGACGAGGCTGTCGAGCTTGTCCGCCAGAGCCAGCAATCTGCCGGGGGCGCTTTCCGGCAAGCTGTCGCCGGCGCCGGTCGGCAGCCAGTGCTCGCGGATGGCTGTGGCAACTGCCGGGTCAATGCCTTCGCGCAAGGCGTATTCGCGCCCGATGATGCCTTGCAGCGAGGTCATCTCCACCACCATGCTGGTGGCCAGGTCGGCTTTGGCGATTTGCGCCGCCTCGCGCGCCACAGCGATTTCGTCCGCGTCGAAACCTAGCAGCGCGCCCAGGTCGTCGATGGTCCCGACAACGCGGTCGTTCTTCGCGCGCATAGAGCCCAGATCGGCCTGAAATGTCAGGGTTTCCAGGCGCGGCAGATAGTCCTTTAGCGGCTTCTTGATATCGGCCTGGTAGAAGAAACGGGCGTCGGAAAAACGAGCGCGCAGCACCTGCTCATTGCCGCGAATCACTTTGTCGAGATGCGCGCTGTCGCCGTTGCGCACGCCAATGAAGTAGTCCATGAGCCGGCCTACGGCGTCTTCCAAGGCGAAGTAGCGTTGATGTTTGCGCATGACTGTAACCAGTACATCGCGCGGCAGCTCCAAATAGGCCGGGTCGAATTTGCCCAGGAAGGCGGTTGGCGCTTCCACCAGATTGGTCACTTCCGCCAGCAGCGAGTCATCATGCGTTACCCTAGCACCAACTTCGGCGGCCAGGGCGTCTATTTGTTCGCGTATCGCCCGGCTTCTTTCGCCCTTGTCCAGCAGGATGCCCTGTTGGCGGCAAGCCTGACGGTATGAAGCGGCGTCCGACAGCTCGATCTCCGCTGAACCAAAAGGCCGCAGCCCGCGAGTGATATTACGGCTGACGAGGCCGGCGAATTCGATGGGAATGACCGCCTCGCCAAAGAGCGCCGCGATCCAGCGGATGGGGCGCGAGAATGCTTGGTCTGTGGTATTCCAGCGCATGGATTTGCTGAACTTCAGCGCGGCGATGAAATCGGGCAGCGCCTTGGCCAAGATTTCCGTGCTGGGCTGTCCGGCGTTCCGCACCAAGGCGGTGACGTAGCGGCCGCCGTCCATCTCCGCGATTTTCAGATCGGCTGCATCAAGGCCTTTGCCGCGCGCGAAACCTAAAGCAGCCCTGGTCGGCTTGCCATCGGCGTCATAGGCGCGATCGGCCGGCGGACCTTTGGCTAGGAATTCCTCGTCCGTCTGTCGTGGCGCCACATCGCGCGCTATTAAGACAAGGCGGCGAGGCGTGGCGAATACGTCCAGACCGGCATGGGTCAGGCGCAGCTCGTCGAAAAACGCCGGCGCAGCATCCTTTGCTTGAGCAAGCGCGGCGTCTACATCATCGGCCGGCATCTCTTCGACGCCGATTTCGATCAGCACATCGGCGGGCACGGCGGGCGCGGGCGGCATCTCGCTCGTCTGCTGCGACTCAGCGCCGGGCCAGTTGTTCGCCATTTTCATCAGGGGATAGCCAAGCGCCTCGCGCTGCGCCAGGTATTGTTTGGCGATGGTCCGCGTCATGTCGCGCATACGCCGGAAGTAAGTCGCGCGCTCGGTGACGCCGATGGCTCCGCGCGTATCCAGCACGTTAAACAGGTGGCTGCACTTGAGCACGTAGTCATAGGCGGCGATCAAGGCGTCGCCTTCCAGCGCGCGCGTGTATTCCCGCTCGTAGGTATCGTAGGTTGACCGCAAGGCGTCGACATCCGCCACGTCGAAGTAGTAGCGGCAATGCTCGACCTCTTCGTTAAACATCACATCGCCATAGCTGACGCCGGGCAGCCAGCTGATATCCCAGGCTGATTCCACGCCCTGCAGCGCCAGGACGATGCGCTCGATGCCGTAGGTGATTTCGACGCTGACCGGATCGAGCTGCAGGCCGCCGGCTTGCTGAAAATAGGTGAATTGGGTGATCTCCTGTCCGTCGAGCCAGACTTCCCAGCCCAGCCCCCAGGCGCCCAAAGCGGGCGACTCCCAGTTGTCCTCGACGAAGCGGATATCGTGCTCGCGCGCTTTGATGCCCAGCGCCTCCAGCGAAGCCAGATAGAGCTCCTGCGGGTTGCCCGGGTCGGGCTTGAGGACGACTTGATACTGATAGTATTTCTGCATGCGATTGGGATTCTCGCCGAAGCGCCCATCATCAGGCCGCACGCTGGGCTCGACATAGGCCACGCGCCAGGGCTCGGGACCCAGCACGCGCAGCGTAGTGGCGGGATTGCCCGTACCCGCGCCGACCTGCACATTGTAGGGCTCCCAAATCAGGCAGCCTTGCGCCGCCCAAAATTCATGCAGCTTCAGGATTACTTGCTGAAAACTCAAGGCAGTAGTCATGCAACTCCCTGCTTGTGTTGGCTGTGCCTAAATTCGCCAAGCATTATAAGAGCGACCCGGACGGATAACGAGGGCGATAGTCGCGGTCGTCGGACAAGCGCAAAGACTGCCCCCAAGACCGGGAGCAGCCTAGGTTTCCAGACGTATAGAATAGATGCGCCCTACTCGCTGCCCGCTTGCGTTTCGGATTCTGTCTCGGGATCGGGCAACTTGACAAGCTCGTCGTGCACGATATTGGTGAAGGCGTTGAGCACGGTATCGCGCACCATCACATAGTAGTCGGCGTCGGACGACTTCAGAACGATGTCGCCATCGTCCATGTTTGCGCCGAAAGTCAGGGTATAGGTCGCTTCCTTGTATTCGGGTTCCGCGGGCGCTTCATCTTCTGGCGCGGGTTCGCCCTCGGCCGGTTCGTCCGCTTCTTCTGCGACTTCAACCAACTGACGGTAGCGCACGTCCACGACGACCGGGGCATCGTCCAGCCCGTATTCGTCAAGCGCTTCCAGCCCCAAGGGCGCCTGCATGCGGATGGTCGCGGCGTTGCGCAGGATGAGCGGCATGCGGGTGTCTTCGAAGATTTCGCCCTCGCTCAAGCCGGCGTAGGCCCAGTTTTCGCCATCGCGCCGGAAGGTGAATTGGCCGTCTTCTCGCTGCACGGTGATCTCCAGGACGTCGTCGCTGGGGATGCTGACATAATCCGCGTCCAGCCAGGTGGAGACCTGCGTCGACAATTCCCAGGAGCTGAGGCCGGTTCCCAGATAGGCCACGTCTTCATCGGCGCGGCGGATATACACGGTGTTGGCGCCGCCGCTGCCACCTAGATAGAGCACAGTGCTTTCCTCGCCGACCTGCAGCGTGATTCTACGCCGAAAGTCATCATCTTTGACTTCAAGGCGGGCGAAGTTAGCCGGGTTTGAGGCGACCAGGCGCCGCGTGTCCATGCTCGCCAGCTTGTCGAGGGTTTCGTTGATCTTGGCGCTGTCGAGCGGGAAGTCATCGGCGTCGGGCAGCACCCAGCCGGCGGCGTCGCGGGCGAAGGTCATTTCGTTTTCCAGGTTGTCGGCAATTATCAAGCGGTCTATGTCCGCGGCTGCGATGTCGGCCAGGATCGGCGCCACCGTCCGCGCTGCAGTTCCGGTCGTCGTAACCACCGAAACGGCAAGTAGTAGAGCCTGAACAAGGAGAAGCGCGGCGAGTAAGAGATTGGTTCGGTTCAACATCAGGCGCCTCCTTTGCCGGCGTCGGCTGGCTCATCGGTAGAAACTGTTTCGTCCGGGGATAGCGCTATGTCCGCGCCTGCGGGAGCTATCAGTTGAATCGGCTGCTCGGCGCGGCGCTGCATCTGCCAGATGACGGCGATCAAGACCAGGCCGATGATGGCTACGGCATAGTTGATCAGCACCCACTGATTCTGCGCGGTTTCGTGAATGGGCGGCAGGATGCGCGCGGTGCTGCCGCGGCTGCGAATCGACGCCAGCGAGACGTCCTCGGTGAACCAGTCTACGGCGTTGGCGATCAATTGCAGGTTGCTCAAGAAGCGATCGCCGCCGAAGCTGGCCGAAATCTGATAGACCGTGTCATTCACAAATTCGGCGCTGCCGAGCACGATGATGCGCGTGTTGTCGGGCGAGCGCTCTATCAGCCCGATGGGCTCAGTAGCCCGCTCCTCATCGCCCGCAGCAGGCTCGTCGACTTCAGCAGCTTCGGCGGTTTCAAATGGCGACGGTTTGTCGCGGAAGTAACTTTCGAAAGAGGCTTCAACGGCGACCGCCAGCGGAATCGACTCCAATGGGTCGCCGATGGGGAAGCCGAAGTCGGGATAGGTCTGCAAATCCGGCTCGGGATTGGTATTGGTCGTCTCCCAGGCATTGTCGCTAGAGCGGATCAAGGTGGAGACTTGGGCGTCCGGCAGTAGCGTCTCATCGACGGTCACCGGCGACGCCCAACTCATCGTCAGCAGCTGCAAGCTGTTGACCACAGGATTGTCGGCGTCCAGCTTGTCAGCGCGCACATCGGCGAAGAAGGGATAATTTATCGCCTGGATTTCCGAAACGACCATGTCGCCCACATCGCGCTGAACCTGCACGGGGAAGGGAGCATTTTGCAGATCCATAACCACCGAATCGCCTACGTCGATGCCGTAACTTTGCAGCATCTCTTCTATGCCGTTTTCGTTGACATCCAGCTTGAGCGTGCCGAGGTAGGGATCGATGCCCAGCCGATAATGGCCGGCGGCGGCAATTACCGAGCCACCGCGCATGATGTACTGGTCCAGGGCGTAGCGCTGATTATCGGTCAAGCCATGGGGCGCCAGCAGAATCAGCACATCTATATCGGTAGCGAGCTGCCCTTCTTCCAGTGTGACGCGGCGCAGTTCGTAATTTTCGCGCAACGAGTCTTCCAGGATGCTGTATTGCTGCAGGCTGGGCATTTGCCTGCCGAATTGATCGGCGCCGGCTGGTGGCGGCGTCCACAATCCGACCACTTTCAGGAAGCCGCTCGATGAGCGTTTCAACGATGATTCGATGGCGCTGCGAATCTCGGCCTGGCTCAGTTCGCCGCCGGGATAAATCACTTGAATGTCGGCGCCGGCTTCAATCACCAGATGCAGGTAGAAGGTCTCGGCAGCGAAGAAGCTGGTGGCGACCGGCTGAATCTGATAGCGTTCCAGCAGCTCTTCTTCGGTGATGGCGACGTCCCCCGCGGACATATCAACCAGGGCAAAAGATACCTTGTCCGGGTTGGCGTCTGCGATCTCCTGCGCCACGTCAACAATCGTCTGGCTCACCTCGGCCATCCACTCCGGCATGGTGGCCGAAGATTGATAGAGCGTCAACTGAGCCGGCTGCTCCAGCGCGGCAAGGATAGCCTCCAGGCTTTGGAAGCCATAGACGACCCGCTGGATGGCGCTGGTCAGGTCATATTCGAGGTTGCGCAGCCGCACCTCGACGCCGAGGGGCGTATCGACCACATCGATCAATTCGGAGAAGTTCAGGCTGGCTGTTTGGTCGCCATAGGCAATCAGCAAATCAAAGTAGACGTTGACCAGGGATACGCCGCCGCGATCGGTCACTTGCAGAGGCGAGGGACGGATGCCATGAATCTGATTGGCTTCGCGCTCCATTTCCGGGTCGGTCAGAGGATCGACGAATTCCAGTTCCAGCCTGCCATCCGCCGCCAGCTGATATTCGCGCAAGGAGTCTTTGATGCGCGGAACCAGCGGCGCCAGGGCGGGATGGCTATCCTCGCTGAAGTAACCGCGAATCAGCAGCGGTTCGCCCAAATCAGCCAGCAGGTTCCTGGTCACATCGGACAAGCTGTATTCGTTGTACTGCGTCAAGTCCAGCCGCGCGGCGCTGACGGGCGCAAGCAGCAGATTCAGCGCCAGCAGATTCAAGCCGACCAGCGCCAAACTGACGCGTCCGTTCAGCCGATGCGAGCGCAGATGGGCGCCTTTGCTCCAGCGCTTGCTATCGAGCGATACGATATTCAGCGCCAGGAAAAAGACCGTCAGCGAGGTGTAATAGATCAGATCACGGAAGTCGACCACGCCGCGCTCGATGCTTTCGAAGCGGCTGCCAGCCCCGAACTGCCGCAAGAGGTCGCCGGTCGTGGCGCCAAAGAGATCAGTGACTACGGGCGAGCCGATGGCTTGAAACAAGCCGCAGACGAAGGCCGTGCCGATCAGCGCAACCAGTTGGTTATCCGTGCGCGAGGACAGGAAGAGTCCAATGGCGATATAGCTCGACGCCAGCAAAAGCGCGGCCAGATAGCC
>JAGWBC010000001.1:87252-88065 GCA_021296115.1 Anaerolineae bacterium
CACTTGCAGATTGCCGCTCTCCTCTTCGCGGCTCCACTGATGCATGGTCAGGGCGGATACCAGGAAGATCATCAAGATGGGCATCCAGGCGAAGAGCGCCCGTACATCGGCGATGCCGCGGGCGAAGAAGGAATCCACCCAGAAGAAAACAAAGAGCGTCAATACCAGGAAAACGCCCAGGAATATCAGCGCCATGGGCGAGCCGAAATAGAGTTTCAATTCCTTGCCGGTGATGGAGAGAATCTTCTTCATAAGTCGCTCCTAGGCCGTGGTGGCCAGTTGATTGAAGAAGGTTTCGAGCGTGACCGTGTCGCGGCGCAATTCGCGCAGGGGCCAGTCGCGGTCGCGCGCCAGGGCGTAAATCCGCGGCGTGATGTCGGCCGTGCCATCAATGCGCCAGGCGGGATAATCGTCCAGCGAGCTCATCTGCCGTATCGACGAGACGCCCTCCAGCGCGCCCAGCGATGCCGCGACATCGGCGCTGTCCCGCTGCAAGACGAGCGTGGCGTTGTTGCTCATGCTGAGCTCGCGCAGGCTTTGGTCAGCTTTGACCTCGCCGTTGATGATGATGATGACACGATCGCATATCGCCTCGACCTCGGACAAGATATGCGAAGAAAAGAGAATGGTGCTTTCTTGCGCCAATTCTTTGATCAAGGCGCGGATCTCGACGATTTGTGTGGGGTCCAGGCCGACGGTCGGCTCGTCCAGAATCAGAAATTGCGGTTTGTGCAAGATGGCTTGCGCCAGGCCCAGGCGTTGCCGCAGCCCCTTGCTGAGCGAGGCGATCGAACGCGTCAAGTAGGCTTGCAA
>JAGWBC010000196.1 GCA_021296115.1 Anaerolineae bacterium
CTACACCGCCGCCAATACCATCACGCCCATCGTGCCCTTCCCCGAAGCCGTGCGGCAGTTGCTGGCGGAAGGCGACTACAGTCCGGAGCCGGTGCTGTCAAATAATGTGCCGCCGGGGCATACGCGCATCCGCGCCCTGGTCAATCGCCTCTTCACACCGCGGCGCATGAAGAACTTCGCGCCCGCCATCCGCGACATCGCCGAGCGCGGCCTCGAGCGCATCGCCGGGCGCGCGCCGCTCGATATCGTGGCCGAATTGACCTACGAATATCCGGCTTACGTGCTCTTTCATGTGCTGGGCGTGCCCGATGCCGATGTGCCGCAGGTGAAAGCCTGGGCCGGCAATCGCATCAAGCTCTATTACGGGCGTCCGAGCGCCGCTGAGCAAATCGCCATGACCGAGAATCTGGTTCCCTTCTGGCGCTACGTGGTCGACTTGGTGGCGGAGAAAGAGCGAGCGCCAAAGGACGACTTGACCAGCGACCTGATTCGCATGCGGGCGGGCGATGACAGTGTGCTGACGCTGAATGAAATCGCCAGCTGCATGATCACCCTGCTGGTGGCCGGGCACGAGACGACTACAGCGCAAATCAACAACGCGCTGCTGCATCTGCTGACTCAGCGCGAGCAGTGGCGGTTGCTTTGCGCCGAGCCGGGCGCTATCCCGCAGGCGCTGGAAGAGATGATGCGGTTCGACCCCTCGGTCTGCGCGTGGCGGCGGCTGACGGCGACCGACAGCAGCATAGCAGGCGTGGAGATCCCGGCCGGCGCCAACCTGCTGCTGATGCTTAATTCGGCCAATCGCGATGATAGCGTCTTCCCCGAGCCGGACGAGATTCTGTTTGAGCGCGACAACCTCAAAGACCAACTAGCTTTCGGCTACGGCATCCACTACTGCGTGGGCGCGCCGCTGGCCCGGCTGGAGATGGCGATTCTGCTGGAGACGCTGACGCGCCGGCTGCCGAACCTGCGGCTGGCGGCCAACCAAGACATCGAATACACGCTTAATATCTCATTCCGCGGGCCCGTAGCGCTGCATGTGACTTGGTGATGCGCGCGCCACAATTCCAAGACTTCGCCTCAGCCGCTATAATCTGCGCCACACTTGACGGATTAGCGCTGTGAGCAGGCCGTGACCGAGGCTTTATTCGCTGAATTTGAAGCGGCGAGCTATGACAATTGGGTCGAGGCGGCGCGCGCTTCCCTGCGCGGGGTAGCGCTGGAGAGCCTGATCGCCCGCAGCTACGAAGGCATCGACATCCAGCCGCTGCCGCATGCCGGAAATGAGCGCGGCGCGGCGACTATCAAGAAGCCCGGCCAATACCCCAGCCTGCGCGGAACAGATTACCGCGCCCGGCCCTGGCTGATCGCCAACGAGATCGACATTGCCGACCCCGACGACTTCAACGCGGCGCTGCGGGATTCGCTTGCCAACGGTCAGACGGCGATCGTACTCCGCGATTCGCTGCAAGTAGAGTCGGCGCCTGATATGCAGCGTGCGTTGGCCGGGATTGATCTGGGGCGTTTTCCGCTTTTCATCCGCGGCGACGGACGCTCGCCCATAATCCGCTACCGTCTCATACAAACTTTGCTACGCAAAGACATATTTCGCGAGCTGACCGGCTGCGTCGGATATGACCCCTTGGCGAGCTTGGCGCGAACGGGTGTCATGCGCGCCGACGCCTTTGAACGACTGGCTGTAATTGTGGAGGACGCTGGCAAATACGCGATGCAGTTGGGCAGCATCTCGGTTGACGCAACCGCATACCACGATGCTGGCGCCAATGCCGTGCAGGAACTGGCGATTGCGCTGGCCACGGGCGTCGAATACCTTCGGGCGTCGGGCGCTTCCGGACTGAACGTCAGTCTCGTGGCGGACAAGATACACTTCCAGCTGGGCATCGGCGAGAACTTCTTCATGGAAATGGCCAAATTCCGCGCGATTAAGTCGCTGTGGGCGCAGGTGCTGCGAGCTTATGGCCTTGCGCATGAACGACAGCGACTATGGCTGCATGCGCGCAGCAGCCTGCGCAACAAGACCCGCCGCGACCGGCATGTCAATCTGCTGCGGCTGACCAGCGAGGCGCTGGCGGCGGCGCTCGGCGGCGTCGATAGCATCTGCCTGCCCGCCTTTGACGCGCCATTGGGAGCGAGCGACGTCTTTTCCCGTCGGCTCTCGCGCAATTTGCAGCTGATCCTGCAAGAAGAGATGCAACTGGCGCGGCTCATCGACCCGGCCGGCGGCGCCTGGCATGTCGAGTCGCTGACAGACCAATTGGCGCGCCGGGCCTGGGCGAGTTTTCAGGACATTGAAGCGCAAGGCGGCCTGCTGGCGTCGCTGCGGACGGGCGCCATACAAGCGGATATCGAAGCCGTAGCCGAGCGGCGCCGGCAGGACCTTGCGAGCGGCGAGTCGATCCTGGTGGGCGCGAACGCCTACGTGGACGAAGCGGAGACGCCCCCGAAACCGCAGAGGCCGCAAGCCCCCGACAGCGGCGACGTAGAGGATGGCATCCGCATAAAGCCCTTGCAGCCCCTGCGCCTGGCGGAAGCCTTTGAAAGTCCACAACCGAAAGCCGGGGCGGAGGCATGATGACCAGCCCCGATTTCAGCCAGATCGCATACGACCCAACTATTGAGTCAGCCGGACCAGACGCAGACGCCGCTATTCTTTGGCGGACGCTGGAACAGATTGACATCAAGGCGCTGCATACCGCCGCCGACCTGAAAGATGTAGAGCATCTCGGTTTTGTCGCCGGCATCCCGCCCTACTTGCGCGGCCCCTACCCCACCATGTACGCCGCCCGCCCCTGGACCATTCGGCAGTACGCCGGCTACTCCACCGCCGAGGAGAGCAACGCTTTCTACCGCCGCAACCTGGCCGCCGGGCAGAGGGGGCTGTCAGTGGCCTTTGACCTGGCGACCCACCGCGGCTACGACTCCGATCATCCGCGGGTCCTGGGCGATGTCGGCATGGCGGGCGTGGCTGTGGACAGCGTACTGGATATGAAGACGCTCTTCGACGGCATTCCGCTGGAGCGGATGTCGGTGTCAATGACCATGAACGGCGCGGTGCTGCCGGTGCTGGCTTTCTACATCGTTGCCGCCGAAGAACAGGGCGTCTTCCCCGCGCAGCTGACCGGCACCATCCAGAACGACATCCTCAAAGAATACATGGTGCGCAATACCTATATATACCCGCCGGCGCCGTCCATGCGCATCGTGGCCGATATTTTCGCCTACTGCGCCGCCGAGATGCCCAAGTTCAACAGCATCAGCATCAGCGGCTACCACATCCAGGAGGCCGGCGCGACAGCCGATATCGAGCTGGCCTACACGCTGGCGAACGGCCTGCAATACTTGCGCGCGGGTTTGGATGCGGGCTTGGACATCGATGACTTCGCGCCGCGGCTGTCATTCTTCTGGGGCATCGGCATGAATTATTTTATGGAGATCGCCAAGATGCGGGCGGCGCGTTTGCTCTGGGCCAAGCTGGTGGCGCGATTCGATCCGCGGCATGCCAAGTCTATGGCGCTGCGCGCGCATTGTCAGACGTCGGGCTGGAGCTTGCAGGAGAAAGACCCCTACAACAACGTCATCCGCACCTGCCTGGAAGCGATGGCGGCGGCGCTGGGCGGCACACAGTCGCTGCACACCAATGCGCTGGACGAGGCCATCGCCCTGCCCACCGACTTCAGCGCGCGCATCGCCCGCAATACGCAGCTCTTCCTGCAGCATGAGACCGGCATCACCGATGTGGTCGATCCTTGGGGCGGCTCTTACCTGGTCGAGCGCTTGACGCACGATTTAGCTCGGCGCGCCTGGACGCATATCCAGGAGATTGAAGCGCTGGGCGGCATGACCAAGGCGCTTGAGACCGGTCTGCCCAAGATGCGCATTGAAGAAGCGGCGACGCGGCGGCAAGCCCATATCGACAGCGGCGCCGAGGCCATCATCGGCGTGAACAAATACCGCCCGGCTGTGGACGAACCCATCGCCTATCGCGAAGTCGACAACACTGCCGTGCGTCAGGCGCAGATCGCCCGCTTGCAAAAGCTGCGCGCTGAGCGGGATGATTCGGCTGTACAAGCTGCGCTGGGCGGGCTGGCGGATTGCGCGCGAACCGGCGACGGCAATCTGCTGGCTCTGGCGGTTGAGGCGGCGCGGGCTCGCGCGACCAACGGCGAGATTTCGCTGGCGCTGGAGCAGGTCTGGGGACGGCATAAAGCGGTCATTCAGTCGGTGGCCGGCGTTTACAGCAGCGCCTTCGGCGACGCCGATGAAGTGACCGCCGTACGTGAGCTGACCGACGATTTCGCGCGGCGCGAGGGCCGGCGGCCGCGGCTTATGGTGGCGAAGATAGGACAAGACGGCCACGACCGCGGCGCCAAAGTCATCGCCACCGCCTTCGCGGATTTAGGCTTTGACGTGGATATTGCGCCGCTGTTTCAAACGCCGGACGAGGTGGCGAAACAGGCAGTGGAAAACGATGCGCACGTGGTCGGCATCAGCTCGCTGGCGGCCGGGCACAAGATCTTGCTGCCGCAATTGACGCGGGCGCTGGGCAAGTTGGGACGCGCCGATATGATGGTGGTCATCGGCGGCGTCATCCCGGCGCAGGACCACGCCTTCCTCTATGAGCAGGGCGCTACGGCGATATTTGGCCCCGGCACGGTGATACCGTCAGCGGCACGCGCTGTGCTGGACGAATTGAATCGGCGACTGGGCTGAACGGCGCCCTCCGCTCAGCCGAGATTGTGATAAGCGGCTGCCTGATCCAGCGCCCCGCCGCTTTCGTCCGTGCTCAGCAGAACAGTCGTCTTGCCTTGAGAGTAGAAGCCATTCACCGTCATCGCCAAGACGAATGCGGCCATGTTTTCATTGCTGGGCATCTCAACCAGGGCGATGAAATCATTCTCGCCAAAAGCGACCCAACTGTGGAGCACGCTGCCGCCGAAATTCTCGGCCGTACTGCCCAGTTCGCCAGAAATTGCCGACTGGTCTCCCGACATGATGCCTTTCCATGCCGCCGACGTCAGCGACGATTGCCATAGATATTGCGCCATCTTCATACTCCTCGTTGAACCTGTATCGCCCAAAGTGTATCAGATAAAGTCTATGCGGTAAGATGGGTGAAAGCAACCGACTATGAATGACGATCAACAGCAGCGCCAAATCGACCTGGATGCGCTCGCGCGCGGCTTGCTGGCCGGCGAGCGCGCTGCCTTGGCCCGCGCCATCACGCTGATCGAAAGCGCCGCCCCGCAACATCGGGACCTGGCGCAAGCGCTGCTGGGCCGGCTGATGCCGCACAGCGGCCGCTCGCTTCGCATCGGCATCACCGGTGTGCCGGGCGCGGGCAAGAGCACCTTCATCGACAGCTTCGGCTGCGCCTTAACAGCACGCGGCAAACGCGTCGCTGTGCTGGCGATTGACCCCAGCAGCAGTTTGAGCGGCGGCAGCATCCTGGGCGACAAAACGCGCATGGAACGGCTCTCGC
>JAGWBC010000197.1 GCA_021296115.1 Anaerolineae bacterium
ACTCGATGCTGTTTGAACCGCCGGATTAGAGTCGCAGGGCGTTAGAGTTTCAAGCGCGGGTCGAGGATATCGCGCAAGCCATCGCCCAGCAGGTTGATCGACAGCACGGTCACCATGATCGCCAGACCGGGATAGGTCGTCACCCAGGCGGCCACGCGGATGAACTCGCGGCCTTCATTGAGCATCAAGCCCCATTCCGGGTCGGGCGGCTGCTGCCCCAGGCCCAGAAAGCTCAGCGCCGCCCCGGCGATGATGGCGCCGGCCACGCCGTTGGTGGCCACCACGATAATCGGCGCCAGCACATTGGGCAAGATATGCCGCGCCATGATGCGCGCCGACGAGCCGCCCAGCGCCTGCGCCGCCACGATGAAGTCGACTTGCTTGAGCGCGAGCGTGCTGCCGCGCACTACCCGCGTGTAGACCGGGATGGACGACAAGCCGACTGCGATCATCACATTCTGCAGGTTGCGCCCCAGCACGGCGATGATGACCAGCGCCAGCAGGATGCCCGGGAAAGCCAGCATCATGTCGATGAAGCGCATGATCAGCACATCAGCCCAGCCACCCAGATAACCCGCCAGCAGACCCAGCAGCGTGCCCAGGGTGGCGCCGATAGCCACCGAGACGATGCCGACTTGCAGCGAAACTTGCCCGCCGTAGAGGATGCGCGTGAGGATATCGCGTCCGAGGTTGTCCGTCCCCAGCAGAAACTCGGCGTTGGGCGGCGCCAGGCGGTGGCGGCGGAATTGCTGCGTCGGTTCGTAGGGGCTGATCGCCGGCGCCAGCGCAACCAGCGCGATCACCGCGAGCAGGACCAGCGAACCGGCCATGACATTGCGCGAGCGCAGGAAGCGCTTGACGAAACGCAGCCATTGCCGCTGCCCGACATGCTCAAGAGCGGCAGGCGCCGCAGCGCCTTCAGACATAACGAATGCGCGGGTCGACGAAGGCGTAGACCATATCGACCACGATATTGACGAATACGTACATCAGGGCGATGAAGAGGGTGGTGCCCTGCACCATGGTGAAGTCTTTCTGCAGCACCGCTTCGACATATTTCTGGCCGATGCCGAGGCGGGCGAAGATCGTCTCGGTGATGACGGCGCCGCTCAGCATATTGCCCAGCATCAGGCCGAGTATGGTCACCACTGGGATCAGGGCGTTGCGCAGCACGTGGCGCACGACGACCAGCCGCTCGCTGATGCCTTTGGCGCGGGCGGTCAGCACGAAGTCTTGATTGAGCACCTCGAGCATGCTCGAGCGCACCATGCGCGCCAGGGAGCCGGCCGATACCAGCGCCAGAGCGGTCGCCGGCAGGATCAGCCGCTCCAGCCCGCCTTGGCCGATAGCGGGCAAAATGCGCAGCCGCACGGCGAAGAGCAGGATCAGCAGCAGCGATGACCAGTATACCGGCATGGAAATGCCCACCAGCGCGAAAGCCATCGCCAGCGTATCGATGACGGTGTTGTGGCGCAGGGCGGCGATGATGCCGATCGTGACACCCACGCAAGCGGCGATGAGCAGGGCAGCGGCCGCCAGCTCAATCGTCCAGGGCAGGCGCGTCAGAATCTGATCCATGACCGGCACGTTGGTCTGCAGCGAGCGCCCCAGATCCCCGCGCAGCGCCGCGCCCATGTAGCTGAGATACTGGATGTGCAGGGGACGATTCAGCCCCATGTCTTCGCGGACTTTTTCCAGCAGTTCCGGTGTGCTGCGCTTATCGCCCAGGAAGACTTCGGCCGGGTCGCCGGGCGTCAGATGCAGCATGAGGAAGACGGCGACTGTAACGAGGAAGACGGTCGGGATGGTTTGCAGCAGGCGGCTGGCGAGGTATTTGCTCATGCCCTTCTCTTGCTTTCGGCTAAAGCGAAGGACTACTGCCGGGATTCGCTATTGGGATTCTCACAGGGGTACTCATTGCGCATCCAGGCTTCGTAGCGTTCAATGACACGCCGTTGCATGTTCATCTGAAGTAGGAAAATCGTGGCGCGCCCTTCCGGCGTGAGACCGACTATGGTCATGTCGATCTCAAGTTCAAAGTGTTCGTCCCAATCCTGTTCGCGTGGATTGTAGAATGGTGTGAGGTCTCCGGTGAGCGGATCGAACGTGGCGATGTCGGAGCCTTTGTACCCGTTACAGTCGGGACAGGCTATACAAAGATTGTCGTTGAAATCCAGTCCGCCGTGTTTCCTCGGAATAATGTGGTCAATGTGAAACGTGGCGTACATTTCATCTGGCGCAAGACGGCAGTATTCACAGCACCCGCCAGCCTGCAGACGAATCTCACGCGATTGAACTGCGGTGACAGTCACAGTGCACCGAGCCGTTGCCGCCTTTTGACTTTCGCCTTCAAGAATGAGATGAAACCATTCGCGCGTAGATATTCATGCAATTCGTGAGTCTCGTGTTTCGAGACTTCGTCATTGCTGTTTAAGTCCAACAGAAGGTTAAACCGCGCCTGCGAGTCGGGCGGCATGTGGCATGCTAACAATTCTTCGTCCGAAGGCCTGCAAGCCAGGAAGCCAGCAACAACATCGTTTATTGTTCGTACCGGCGCTTCTATCATCTGCCGCTCCTTTCAATAAGCAAAACGCCTTCACTGCTGTTGATTCGCTCAGACGCATACCGGCAGTTTGCCGAGCCGCTGCCGCCGCTTAATCTTGGCTTTGAGCAGAGACATGAAACCATCGGCGCGTACAAATTCAAAGACTTGCTCTCGTTCACGCGCCGAAAGCTCGCCTTCGCCATGTAATTCTGAAAGGAAATCGGCTCGCAACTGCAAGTCGGGAGGTATGAAATACTCCAGAATCTTGTCATCCGAGGGCCTGCAAGACAGGAAGCCAGCGACAACATCGTTTATCGCGCGTATCGGCGAATCAATCATGGTCCGTTCTCCTCTTGCCCGGCGTCGGCCGAGGTCGCCTCGTCGCCACTGTCACTCTGCTCCTGTTCCAGCCGCTGCTTGATCTTGACCTTGACCCGCGCCAGGATATCTTCCACGAAGCGGTAATCGCCCAATTCTTCGCGCTGCGCGGCAGTCAGGCGACTATTCGCGTCGATCTCGATCAAGCCGTCGAGGCGCGCCTGCTGCTGCTGCGGCAGTTCGTAAGCCAACAATTCCTCGTCCGTCGGCTGCGAGGCGAAGAAATCCGTGACGACATCAAAGACGGTTTTTGTGGGAGCGTCCACCATTTTCCAACCTACAATACGTGTGCATTCTGATTATAACCGACTGTGCTGCAAACGAAGGCAGGGACAGCAAAACTGACCCTGCCCGCTAATCTGCAGTGACGCACTGTCAAGCTACATACCCATCGTCGCCGAATAGAAGTTGGGCACGAAACCGCCGCCCAGTATGGTCACATCGTGGACGTCGGGCGTGCTCGCGTAGAGCACAACCGGATCGTTGAAGTAAACCATGACAACTTCGTCGGCCAGCTTCTGCTGAATATCAGCGTAGGCGGCGGCGCGCGCTTCCAGATCGCCGATGCCGACCGCGGCGTCAATCATGGCGTCCATGTCGGCGTTCTGATAGTTGTTGCGATTGGTGCCCCCGCCGGCGTTGGACGAATGATATAGCGTGCGGAAGACGCCGTCCGGATCGGTCTGCGTATCCCACCATTGCTGCGTATTGTGCTCTCCCGCGCGCACGACCGTCAGGTAAGCGGCAATATCAGCCAGGTTGATCTGGAAATCAACGCCCAGCGCGGCCATATCTTCAGCCAGGAATTGCGCGGTGGCGGCGCTCAACGGACGGTCCGGCGACCAGTGCTCGATGGTCAGCGGCGCGCCATCGCGCTCGCGGATGCCGGTGTCCTCGTTCATGACCCAGCCGGCTTCGTCGAGAATAGCCCCGGCCGCATCGGGATCATAAGGATTGGCTTGGCAGAAGGCGTCGGTCCAGCCGAACATGGACTTGGTCAAGGCGCTGCAAGCCCGGCTGCCCAAGCCGTCATAGACGATGTCCTGCATGATATCGATGTCGATGGCCTGGGCGATGGCTTTGCGCACCGCCAGTTCATCGGTGGGCGACTTGATCTGGTTGAACATGAAGGAATAGCCGTGGCCGGCCTGATCGTACTGCGTGACGACGAAGTCCTCGCTCTCGTCCAGGCGCGCCACATCCAAGCCCGGCACACCGTTGATCATATCGACTTCGCCGCTCTCCAGCGCCGCCAGGCGGGTGCCGGGGTCGGTCAGAATCTTGAAGACCAGCCGGTCGATATCCGTGGGCCCGCCGCGCCCAAAGACATCGGCATTGCCCCAGCTGTAATAGGCGTTCTTGACCATGACGACTTCGGAATCGGGCACGTAGGACTCGAAAACGAAGGGACCCGTGCCGACGATGCCGGAGAAGCCCCAATCGGCGCCCAAGGCTTCCACAGCGGTCGGCGAAACCGGACCCAGCTGCGGGTGCGACACGCCATCAAGGAAGGCGGCATTCGGCGACGAGAAGCGCACAGCGATGCTATAATCGCCCAGCACTTCGGATTCGGCGTAAGGACCGATGAAGCTGAAAGCCATCTGCGACTTGGTATCGGGATCGACGATGCGGTCGAAAGTATACTTGACGGCCTCCGCGTTGAAGGGTGTGCCGTCATGGAATGTGACATCGTCGCGCAGCTCGAAGATGTATTCGGTGGCGTCATCGCTCACGGACCAACTGGTCGCCAGCCCGGGATGATACGTGCCCAGCGGCTGCTGCTTGACCAGCGTATCGAATACGTGGCCCACGATAATCTCCACGCTGGAGAAGGTGGTGGCGGTGTTATCGAGCGTGTCAACCCCGCTGCTGATGCCGAAAGTGAGCGTGACCTCGTCCTGCGCCGAAAGCGGCGCCACGAGCAGCGCCATGACTAAGAGCGCGGCAAGTAGAAATGTAAAGAAACGGTTCAGGTGTTTCACGACAAACTCCTCTTAAGAATACGATATTTTTGGGGGGCGGGGCCGCGGCAGAATGGCTGCTGTGGCGAGGCGGATACTTGCCAAGAGCCCGAGGATAAAGCTAGAATCTGCGGGAACTCGAACCATTAGCAATTAAGAATTTCAGCAGAGTGAGTATAGAATTTAACCGCTGTACTGTGAAGAAATCCCGCATTGAGGGAGTGGTAAATTGTGGCTATGGCAACCAACAAACCTGTCTCATCAGACCCAAGATGTAGGGGCGACTCTGTGAGTCGCCCGCCAAACCACCGAATTTGTAGGGGCGAGCCTTGGCTCGCCCGCGCGTATTCTGCGACTCACAGCGAGCAGGCGGAAAATCAATGACATCACCATTCCCGCTAAATCCGGCGTAGAGGAAGCTCAATTGTGAGTACCGTTCTGGAAATAGTACGATGGCGCGGCATCCCGCTCGGAGTTACCTCGGCCTGGGGCGAGACGGAGCTGCTGCTGGGCGAAGTAGGCGGCGGCGGACCGGGCGCGCTGATCACGGCGGGCATCCACGGCGATGAAGGTCCCTGGGGCGGCTGGGCGATTCAGA
>JAGWBC010000009.1 GCA_021296115.1 Anaerolineae bacterium
ATGGTCAGATTGACGGTCTCGGCGCGATTCATGCCTTGGAAGAAGATCGCCATCAGCAAGGCGGACGCCTGATAATCGGGGATGTCGCCGGCGGTGAAGCCATTGATGAAGAATCGGATTTCACTATTGCTTAAGGGCTGGCCATCGCGTTTCTTTTCAATCAGATCGATCATTCTCATCAGACCACGCTCCTGGATATGCCGCCGGAGAGACGGGCGTCACGATTATACATCATGTCGCCGGTCGATTATTCGCGGGCGGGCAGGCCGGCAGGGCAATCGCATCAAATTATTATCAACACAGAGTGCGCAGAGGACACAGAGTTCGTAGGAGTTTAGACGACTATTCTATTTAATCTGCGGCTTGGAATAGGCAACAGTCACTAGCGAAACGTGATTTGTCACCACAAATCACAGTTCAAATAAGACATGAGCACATATTTTTTGTTTTTCTCTGTGCTCTCTGCGCCCTCTGTAGTTGATTTTCAGTTTAGATTCCCGCCTTTTCAGCTGCTATCATTTTGATGCGATTGCCCTGGGCAGGCCGGTCGAGAATTGACGTCAAGGCATTTGATTTGTACGATTTGTGTAGAGCACAATCGTTTCAAGACAAGAAATGAAAGTTAACCGAGGGACGTGATCGTGACGCAAAAGACCAAAAGCATGCCACAGCGCAATCGGCTGATTCTCGGCGGGGTAATCGTCGCAGCTGTCATCGTTGCCATCGCCTTCGTTGTGCTGTCCAGTCAAAGCTCCTTCAGCGAGCTGACGACGGATTACTCCAAAATCACGCAGGCGCGGCAAGACGATGGCGGTTTCGTTTTAGGCGAGCCAGATGCGCCGATCACAGTCGTCGCCTTTGAGGACTTCCTCTGTGGCCATTGCCAGCGCTACAAAGCGACTACCGAGAAGTTTATCGACGAGTTCGTCGCCACCGGCCGCGCGCGCTTTGAGTATCGCATGCTGCCTGTCGTGCATGCCGGCTACTCGCGCCTGGCCGGGCAGTTGGCGGAATGCTCTGAAACGCTGCGACCCGGCACATTCTGGAACGCGCACGACGCGCTATTCCAAATCGCCAGCGCCCGCAGCTTCAGCGACGCCTCCTCCCGCACCTTCGCCGAAATGATGGATATGTCTTATACCGATCTGCTGGAATGCACGCAAAACGCCGTGCAGATCGACAAGGACATCCGGCTCGCCAATCAGTACCAGGTGACCGGCACGCCAACCGTATTTGTAAGTTACGGCAACGGCCCGCTGCAACGAACGCGATTTGGGCAGCAACCCAACTTCGATCAGCTGGCTATCCTGGTGCAGGAAGCCGGCGGCTAAGACCTTTGGGCGCATATTCGGGCAACGCCGTCGCAGCACTGTTAGGACAAGCGTAATGCGCAGCGTGGAATGGGAGCGGGGCGCGGTCAAGATGATCGACCAGCGCGCTCTGCCTTGGAAGCTGGAACACGTNNNGCCGAGAGCATACGCAATATGACCGTTCGCGGCGCGCCCGCCATCGGGGCGTCGGCGGCTTTCGGTATGGCTTTGGCGGCGCAAAACAGCGATGCGGCTTCCGTTGATGCGCTGATCGACGACTTGAGGCGCGCCGGCGACTTGCTTAAGGCTGCGCGCCCAACCGCAGTCAACCTGGCCTGGGCGGTGGATAAACTCCAGGACATCGCCGACAGCGGCGAATTCAGCAGTCCCGATGATCTGCGTGAAATTCTGCTGGCGGCGGCGCAACAGATCGCCGATGACGACATCCGCATCAACAGTCGCATGGGCGCGCTGGGGGCCGGCTTGATTGCCGACGGCGCGACCGTGCTCCACCATTGTAATACTGGCGCCCTGGCTACGGTCGATTACGGCACCGCGCTCGGCGTCATTCGCGCGGCCTTTGAAGCCGGCAAAGACTTCCATGTTCTGCTCGACGAGACGCGGCCGCGCTTGCAGGGCTCGCGGCTCAGCGCTTGGGAGCTGGAACAACTGGGCGTTAGCTACGACATCATCCCCGATACCGCAGCCGGCTATTATATGCAGCAGGGCGAGGTCAGTATCATCTTGGTAGGCGCTGACCGGGTGGCGGCTAACGGCGACTTCGCCAATAAAATCGGCACCTATCAGTTGGCGGTCATGGCCCAGGCGCATAAGATTCCTTTTTATACGGTCGCGCCGACTTCGACCATTGACCTGAGCTTGAGCAGCGGCGAGCAGATTCCAATCGAACTGCGTGACCCCGCCGAAGTAACGACCCCTTATGGCAATCCCATCGTGCCGGCCCATTTCAAGGCGCTTAATCCAGCCTTTGATATCACGCCGCATCGATATCTCAGCGGAATTGTCACCGAGAACGGCATCGCTCGGGCGCCCTACGTCGAGAGCTTGCGGCGCGCGGTAGCCGGCGAGCAAGTTTAGCCTGGGCGGATCGTCCGTAGTCGCGCTTTCATTCTGCGCTATAATGCCGCCTTGACTTATCCGCCTTGCAGTCCACGGACATCAGCGATGCAAACTTTGGTTACCGGCGCGATCGCCTACGACTACTTGATGCGTTTCCCCGGCAAGTTCCGCGAGCATTTTCTCTCGGATGAACTGCATGATATGAGCCTCAGCTTCCTGGTGGATGACATGACCAAGCACTGGGGCGGCACAGCAGCCAACATTGCTTTCTGCATGGCCAAGCTGGGCATGAGGCCGAAGCTCATGGGCACGGCCGGGCAAGACTTCGGCGACTATCGGCAGTGGCTGGAAAGCAGCGGCGTCGATTGCAGCACGGTGATTCAACTGGACGACGTATTCACAGCTTCCTTCTTTTCCAACACCGATGTCGATAACAGCCAGTTGGCTTTTTTCTACGGCGGCGCCATGAACCGCGGCCGCGACTATGGCATCGCGGATGTGACGGAAGACGAGCCGGATCTGGTGGTCATTTCCCCTTACGATCCGGTCGCTATGGTCCAGTTGTGCGATGAATGCCGCCAGCGCGACCTGCCGTTTATGTACGACCCCGGGCAGCAAGTTGCGCGCTTGAATGGAGACGAGCTGGCGCGTGGCATGAACGGCGCCTATGTGCTGGTCGTCAATCTCTACGAAGCCCGAATCATCTACGAAAAGACCGGGCTGGGGCTCGACGATTTGCGCGAGCGAGCCGAAATCGTCATCATCACCGAAAGCGAAAAAGGCTCCAAGATATATAAGGGTGATCAAGTCATTGAGGTAGGGGCCTTTGCGCCGCGGACGATTGCCGACCCCACGGGCGCGGGCGATGCTTATCGCGCCGGGCTTATCCTCGGGATGAGCCAGGGCTTTCCGCTGAAACTGTCGGCGCAGATCGGCGCCTTGAACGCTACTTACGTGCTCGAAGTCGTAGGCACTCAAAACCACAATTTCACAATGGCGGAGTTCGCGCAGCGTTTCCGCAGCCTGGCGGATGACGGCGGCCTGCTGGATACGCTGCTCTAGCACACTGCTCGTACACGTTCGCGGACATGATTCACGACAGCTATCCGCAATTGTGCTAGAATGCCTGCGTTTGAGCAAAGCGGCGCCGACCGAAGCAAAGTCTGGGAGACAACATGGCAATTGCACACGACGTCAAAGACCTCGAATTGGCCACCGGGGGGCGCTACCGCATCGAGTGGGCCGGGCAGGAAATGCCCGTATTGAAGCAGATACGCGAACGATTCGCGGCCGAGAAACCTTTGGCGGGTTTACGCGTCTCGGCTTGCCTGCACGTCACCACCGAGACCGCCAACCTAATGCAAACCTTGCAGGCGGGCGGCGCTGATGTTGTACTGACGGCCTCCAATCCGCTGTCGACGCAAGACGATGTGGCGGCCTCGCTGGTCACCAATGACGAAATTCCGGTCTATGCCATCAAGGGCGAAGACAACGAGACCTACTATCGGCACATACATGCCGCGCTCGATCACAAGCCGCATATCACCATGGACGACGGCGCTGATCTGGTAGGCACCATCCATAAAGACCGGCGCGAAGTCCTGGACGAAATTGTCGGCGGCACCGAAGAGACGACCACCGGCGTGATTCGGCTGCGCGCCATGGCCAATGACGGCGCTTTGAAGTTCCCAGTAATCGCCGTCAATGACAGCTCGACCAAACACCTCTTCGATAACCGCTACGGCACTGGCCAAAGTACGCTGGACGGCATCATACGCGCCACCAACATCTTGCTGGCTGGCCGCGTGGTGGTCGTGGCGGGTTACGGCTGGTGCAGCCGCGGCATCGCCATGCGGGCCGCTGGATTGGGCGCCAACGTGATCGTCACCGAAGTTAATCCGCTGCGCGCCTTGGAAGCCGTCATGGACGGCTATCGTGTTATGCCAATGGCGGAGGCGGCGGCGATCGGCGAGATTTTTGTCACCGCCACCGGCGACATCAATGTCATCGACGGCCATCACTTCGCTACCATGAAAAATGGCGCCATCGTCTGCAATAGCGGCCACTTCAATGTCGAGATTAATCTGGAGGCGCTGCATGACATGGCCGACGCCGGTCCCCAGATCGTCCGTCCTTTCGTGGAGGAGTACAAGTTCAACGGGCGTTCCATCTATATTCTGGGCGAGGGCAGGCTGATTAACCTGGCCGCGGCCGAGGGCCATCCGGCCTCAGTAATGGATATGAGCTTTGCCAATCAAGCCTTGGGCGCCGAGTATATGATTCGAAATGTGGAAAAACTTTCGGCGCAAGTCTATACTATACCTGCAGATGTCGATATGGAGATTGCCCGCCTGAAGCTGGTGGCAATGGGCGTCAGCATTGATGAATTGACTGATCAGCAAGAAGCGTACCTCAATCAGTGGCAGGAAGGCACTTGATTCGCCTTTCTGTGTGCGGCGCGCAACGCCCATTTCGCCGATCCTCATGCGCTGACACGGGTTGACCTGTTGAACTCACGGCGCGCAGGATTGGAGAGCATGAAATCTATCCGAATCGTAATCGTCATTCTGGCGGCCATTCTAACGCAAATAATGACCGCCTTGCCGGCGACGGGGCAAGAGTCGGCGCAAATCCGCTTCGTCCACGTGGACCCCGGCAGCCCGGCTCTGGACGTCTTCGTAAATGGCGAGCTGGTTGCCACCGATGTGACCTACGGCAGCGCAACGACCTATATGGGCGTACAAGCGGGCGAGGTCGAACTCACCGCCAATCTGGCTACGACATCCGTGCAACTGCTTGACAAAACGCTTTCGCTGGATGCGGAATCCACGGCCGTGATTCTGTCGTCCCGCGCTGACGGGACTGTCCACCTTGCGGCTGATGATCTCAGCGAGCTGGCTTTCGGAAAAGCTCGCTTCTCGCTGGTTAACTCGCTGGACCCGCAGGCCTCCGTTTCGCTAGCAGATGCCATCGACGGACTAGTCACACAGGCCGTACTTGCAGGCGGCAGCGGAGAGGGGCCCCACGAAGTTGACGCGGGCAGCTACGAAGTTTCACTTCACTCGACTGAAAGCGGTACGGAAGCCGCTAGTCAGCGATTCGAAGCGGCGCTGGCGGCTGGAACCAGCCATCTGCTGATCATACATGGCGGGCAAGACGAGCCGCAGTTGCTCTCGCTAGCGAGCGCGACCGAAGGCGGCGACGACAGCGGCAGAATCCGCTTTGTGCATGCGGTCGCAGGCGCCGCGCCACTGGACGTTCGCATTAACGACCAGCTTATTCTGCCCGCGCTCGCCTTCGCTGCGCCGTCCCAGCACATCGCGCTGCCCAGCGGTCCTCAGCGGATTGCTCTATTCGTTGGCCCGGCGGAAATCATTTCGGAGCAGTTTGATATCCGTGCCGGGCAGATGAGCACCCTCGCAATCATGGGCTCCAATGCCGGGCTGAAAATGCGCAGCTTCAGCGATTCTGCTGACAAAGTCGATGAGTCTTCGGCTGTTGTCAGCTTGATTAATGCTATTCCGGGCAGCGTCATCAGCCACTTGCAGTTGGAGGGAGGCGCGATCGCCGCATTCAACGTGCCCTTTGGCGAGGCGGGCGATGCGGCCAAGATCGTGCCCGGCACGCAGTCAATGACCGTCCACCTCGATATCGGCGACGATCGCGGCGCGATAGATGTGCCCGCGCGCCACTTTGCCGGCGGCGCCTATTACAATTTGATCGCCTTGGCTGGCGGGGCATTCTCGGCGCCGCGCTTGCTCATCGCGGAGACGAGCGTGCAGCGTCAGGCGCCAGCGATGACGCCGATGATGGCACAGGAGGGAGCGGAGGAAGACGCGCAGACGGCGCCTGCAGCAGAGCAGCAGCTTGAAGAGCAAACTGTTATATCGGCAGCGGCTGAGGAAGAATCAGCTCCAGAAACCGAAGCGTCGCCAGTGGAAGAGGCGGAGCAGCTTGAGCCTTCTAACGAGGAACAAGCGGATGAAACCCACGCAACTGATTCTTCCGCAGTATCGGGGTCGATGCCGGCTGAAGACGATGAGCCGGCGGAGACCGAGGCCGGGCCGGATGAGGCCGCCGCTGCTGAGATAAATAATCTGGTTGTGACCGGCAACGGAATTTCCGGCGTAACGCCTTACGCAATCGTCGTCGTAAATCCGGATTCGGCTTTGCACGTTCGCCAATACCCGTCCAGCGACGCTATGTCCCTCGGCTTGCTGCCGGCGGCCAGCGACCTGCTAGTGCTTGGCCGGCGCGCGCCCGCCGATCTCGATAGCGACGGTCTAAGCCTGCTGCCCGTTTACCTTCACGATTTCACCGCGGACCCAGCCGCGGAGCTGCTGCCGTATCAGGATCTGCCAGCGGACGATACCTGGCTGTTCGTTGTCTACGTGACTCCCGATGGCGGCGCATTATACGGTTGGGTGAACGCCTTCTACCTCCAGGTCTTTGACCACGAAGGCGAGCCGCAGCGGCTGGCAAGTCTGGCGCCAGTAGGGCAGGACCAGCTGGGCGGCGCCTCAAACACGGATATACGTCCGCCATCGTTGGCTGACCACGTCGCCGCCCGCGTCGTTGGGCTTGATTCTGGCGCCTTTCTCAATCTGCGCATTGGCAACGGCGCCAGCACAGAAGTCCTCACACAAGTTGCTGCCGACTCGGTCCTGGGATTCATCGGCCTGGATGCCGCCGGAGAATGGGCCTACGTAAGATATGAATCTCCGCAGGGCAACCTGGTCACTGGCTGGGCCAGCATGGAATTCATCCAGTTGCTGCTCAATGGCAAGCCGGCGCTGGCCGCATCCTTGCGCGCGCTTGATCCCGCAGCAGTGCGCGTGATCAGTGATGGAGTATCCGGCGTGATCCGGCCGGCAGATGCGAGTGAATCGCACGAATCCGATCGTCCGATGTCCGGCATCGTTGGCGAGGTGAATGTCAACTTTGGTTCGGCTCTGCACTTGCGGCGCTATCCGGATGCTACATCGGAATCGCTGGCGCTGATTCCGCGCGGCATGCAACTGTATCTTGACGGCGTCACCGAGAGCGGAGGCTGGTACAAGGTCTATTATGAAGGCGATATCGGCTGGGTGGCGGGCGACTATCTGATTCTTAGCATGGACGGTCGACAGTACGCGCGCGCTTTCCTGGACGGTCAGTTGCCGCGTTTCACTGACCAAGGCTCCTAAGCCGGCGCAACCGGGATTCACCTGCCTTTGCTCGCCCGAAGTCACCTAATCCTGCGTCGACTATGGACGTCGCGGCCTTTCGACTGGCAGCGCCTGGCGCTTGGTCTATAATGTCGCTGTTACCCGCTGTCAAATGGTCAGGATTCACCTTGTTTCAATCCGCAGGCGCCAAGTCGAATATTCGCCGAACTGAGTCGCCTTTAGCGATACAAGCGGGCGAATCTACAGGGTGTGCATTTTGCGTGTCTTAATCACCGGCGCAGGCGGATTCGTCGGCAATCACCTGGCGGCTCACCTGGGTCAAGCGCAGTCCAATGCGCAACTATTCGGCACGACCCTGTTTGAAAGCGAGACCGTGCATACGGCGATCAGCGAAAATCGCCTGATAGACCTCAAGGATGATGCGCAGACGCGCGCTCTGCTGGCCGACTGTCGTCCCGATGCGATTTATCATTTGGCGGCGCAGGCTTTCGTACCTCGGTCCTTTGAGGATCCCTGGGAAACGCTGGAAAACAACATCCTGTCCCAGTTGAATATCATCAAAGTCTGTTTGGATTTGAAACTGCGGCCGCGAATCTTAGTCGTCAGCTCCGCCGAAATATACGGCGCGGTTTCCCCCGATCAGCTGCCTTTGGACGAAGACAGCGCCATTCGTCCCACGAATCCCTACAGCGTTAGCAAAGTGGCGCAAGACATGCTGGGATTGCAGTACCATCTCAGCCACGATCTGCCGATTATGCGCGCGCGCCCCTTTAATCATATTGGCCCGGGCCAGAACAGCCGATTTGTCGCGCCGGCCTTCGCCATGCAGATCGCCAGCATTGAGGAAGGTCAGCGCGAGGCGGTTATAAATGTTGGCAATCTGACGGCAAAACGGGATTTTACCGACGTGCGCGATATCGTACGCGCTTACCGCTTGATCGTTGAGAAGGGCCAGCCCGGCCAAGCCTATAATGTGTCATCCGGCCTGGCTCACAGCATTGAACAGCTGCTGAAGATTTTGCTTGGCCTGAGCGAGATAGAAATCGAGATCCGCGTCGATCCGGCGCGCCTGCGGCCGGTGGACGTGCCGGAAATCCGCGGCGATTCCGGCAAGCTGCGGCGCGACACCGGCTGGCGGCCGTCGCTGTCGTTTGAGGAAACGCTGCAAGATGTGCTGGCGGATTGCCGCCACCGAGGAGAACAAGGGTAAGGAAAACTCGCTGATGACAAAACGAGCGCTGATCACGGGCATAACCGGACAAGACGGCTCCTACCTGGCCGAATTTCTGCTGAGCAAAGGCTACGAAGTCTATGGCATGGTGCGGCGCACGAGCACAGTGCGCTATGAACGCATCCAGAACATCCAGCACCAGCTCAATCTGATTCAAGGCGATATGGGCGATCTGTCCAGTTTGATTACGGCGATCAGTACGGTAGAGCCGGATGAAGTCTATAATCTGGCGGCGCAGAGTTTTGTGCCGACCTCCTGGAATCAGCCGGTTTTTACCGGGGACATCACCGGATTGGGCGTGACGCGCCTGCTGGAAGCCGTTCGCACGGTAAACCCCGGTATTCGCTATTATCAGGCCTCAAGCAGCGAAATGTTCGGCAAAGTCCGCGAGGTGCCACAGGCGGAAACCACGCCCTTCTATCCCCGCAGTCCCTACGGCGTCGCCAAGGTCTACGGGCACTGGATCACGGTGAACTATCGCGAGAGTTACGATATGTTCACCTGCAGCGGCATCCTCTTTAATCACGAATCGCCCCGCCGCGGCATGGAGTTTGTCACCCGCAAAGTGAGCTATCATGCCGCCAAGATCAAACTTGAAATGGCGAATGAAATCCGCATCGGCAATCTGGATTCGAAGCGCGACTGGGGCTACGCGGGCGATTATGTGCGCGCCATGTGGCTGATGCTGCAGCAAGACCAGCCCGATGATTTTGTCATCGCCACCGGTGAGACCCATTCGGTTGAGCGCCTGCTGGAAGTCGCCTTCGGCCATGTTGGCTTGAACTGGCGTGACTACGCCGTGCAGGATGAGGCCTTCATGCGCCCGGCGGAAGTTGACTTGCTCGTCGGCGATCCGGCGAAGGCCAAGCGCCTCTTGGGTTGGCAGCCCGATGTGAGCTTTGAAGAGTTGATCGGCATGATGGTCGAAGCGGACCTCAAGAAGCTGCGCGATAATCCGAACCTGGTCATTTGATGTCGGCGCCGCGCCTGATCGACACGCATTGCCACCTAAACTTTCACGCTTATGACGAGGACCGTGATGATGTGCTGCGGCGCGCGCGCGAGGCTGGCGTAGACAGTATCATCATCCCGGCGATTGATCTGGAGAGCTGTCAGCAAGCGCTGGCATTGGCGGATCGCTGCGCGGGCTTGTACGTTGCGGTGGGCATCCACCCCAACAGCTGCAGCGACTTCAGCCCGAGCGCGCTGCAAGAGCTGCGAGTCTTGTCGCGCCACAAGCGGGTGGTTGCCATCGGCGAGATCGGGCTGGACTACTACTGGGACAAATGCCCGCCGGCGAAGCAGCAGCGCGCGTTGGAGCTGCAGCTTGAGTTGGCGGCGGATTTGCAACTGCCAGTCATCCTGCACAATCGAGAGTCAGCCGATGACCTAATGGAAATCCTGGACGCTTGGGCGCCCTCTGTGGCACCCGAAATGAAAGCACGGCTGGGGGTTCTGCACTCGTTTTCCGCCTCAGCCGAGGTGGCGCTGCGCGCGCTGGGGTTGGGCTTCTACCTGGGTTTCACCGGGCCAATCACTTACAAGAACGCTGACCATCTGCGCGCAATCGCCGCTGACCTACCAGTCGACCGTATGCTCATCGAATCCGATGGTCCTTTTTTGGCGCCTCAGCAGCGGCGCGGCAAACGCAACGAACCCGGCTATGTTCGCTACGTCAACGCGCGGCTCGCGGAATTGAAGGGCGTGACTGCAGACGACATGGCGCGGCAGACAACCTTAAACGCCGAGCGACTCTTTGCCTTGCCTTGAACGCCGCCGCTTCCGCTCACGAATTCGCCCGAAGCCTGCTAAACTGCTGCTAGCGTGACATTAAGACGGACCCATTTATGGCGCGCTTGTCAATCATCATCGTGAACTGGAATGTTCAAGAACTGCTGGATCGCTGTCTGGCGAGCATCTACGCCGCCGATCTCCCGCCTGGCAGTTTCGAGATCATCGTGGTGGATTCGGCCAGCCAAGACGACAGCGTCGCCATGGCGCGCGAGAAGTATCCCGCCGTTCGGCTGCTGGCGCAGGCTGAAAATGTCGGTTTCACGCGCGGCAATAATATCGGCTTGGCGCAGGCGCAAGGCGATTTCCTCCTGCTGCTCAATCCCGACACGGAAGTCAGCCGCAACGCGCTTGGCACGCTGGTCGAATACTTGCAGGACAATCCCACAGTGGGCATCGTCGGGCCGCAAACGCTTAACAGCGACGGCAGCCATCAGTCTACGCGCCGTCGCTTTCCCACGCTGATGACCGGCATCTTCGAAAGTACCTGGCTGGCCGGGGCGGCGCCCGCCGGCGTTGAGCGCGACTACCGGATGCTCGAAACCGACGATGAGGACATCATCATGGTCGACTGGGTGCAGGGCTCGGCGCTTATGCTGCGGCGCGAAGTGTATCGCGACATCGGCGGGCTGGACGAAGCCTTCGTCATGTACTCCGAAGAGCTGGACTACTGCCGCCGCGCCAAGAGGGCAGGCTGGCAGGTCGCCTACCATGGGGGCGCGATCATCACTCATCACGGCGGCAAGAGCAGCGAGCAAGTCGCGGCGCAGACCTTGATCCATTTTCATACCAGCAAATTGCGCTACTTCCGCAAACATCACGGGTTTGGGCACTATGTATTTTTGCGGACCGTCTTGCTGCTGCAATTCGCCTGGCAGTTGGCGCTCGAATCCTTCAAAGGCGCGCTGGGCCATAAACGCGATCTAAGAGCCGAGCGCGTCCGTCAGTATTGGCGTGTTCTCCAGAGCGGCTTGAGGGCCGAGGGATGAAGATCGGTCTGATCAGCGGAGAATTTCCGCCTATGCCCGGCGGGGTCGGCGACTTCACGCGACTTCTTGCGAACAACATAAAGGAGCAGGGCCACGATGTTTTTGTTCTGAGCCGCGCAGGTTCCGCTGACGAGCGGCTGCCGCTCGACACGGTCCGCAATTGGGGCGCCGGCTGCACCCTCCAGATTCGACGCTGGGCGCGGCGCTGTGGCGTCGATCTTGTCAATCTACAATTTCAGACGGCAGCATTCGATATGTCGCCTTATATTCACTTCTTGCCGGATACTATTGGCGTGCCGGTGCTTACCACGTTTCACGATCTACGCTTTCGCTACCTTTTCCCCAAAGCGGGTACGCTGCGTGATTGGATTGTCATGCGGCTGGCGCGGGCATCTCGGGGGGTGATCGCCACCAATCGCGAGGACGAAAGCAGGCTGAGGTCTTTGTCGCCTTGCCGGATGATCCCCATCGGCAGCAGTATTAAACGCAGAGCGCTTTCAGCATCGGAGCGTGCGGCCCGCCGCCGGCAACTCAGCGCCGACGACGATTGTCTGCTGCTGGGACACTTCGGCTTTGTCCAGGCGATCAAGGGCGTGGACTACCTAATTGACGCCTTGACGCGCTTGAGAAACAGCGGAAAGAATGTACGGCTGGTATTCATTGGCGCGCGCAGCAATACGATTGACGACGGCGCGGATAGCCGCTACCAGCTCGCCTTGGACGAGCGCATCCGCCAGCAAGACTTGCAGGATGCTGTGCATTGGACGGGCTATCTGCCTGACGATGATGTGTCAGCTTGGCTCGGTGCAGTCGATCTCATGGCGCTGCCATATGTGGACGGCGCATCCTTTCGGCGCAGCAGCTTGATCGCGGCGCTCCACCAAGGTTGTGCCATAATTACTACGGAACCGGTCGTTGCAGGGCCAAGTTTTGCCCACGGCGATAACCTTTGGATGATACAGCCTCGTTCCTCAGAAGCAATCGAAAATGCGGTATTGCAGTTGCTGTCCGAACCACAACGCATAAATGCGCTCCGCGCTGGCGCCGCGCGCTTAAGCAAGAAATTTGACTGGGAAGGCATCACGCGCGACACGATAGATTTCTACCAATCCTGCCTATGACGGCCATTGCGGATGAATAGAGTTGATAAGTTTGTCCACAACACGGATGCCCGCGCGGTAGCTGCGCTGATATTGCTATGGCTGCTGTTTTTCTGGCGCCTGTTCACGCCCATCGTTGCGGACCAGGCATCGCTGGCAAAGGGCGATTTCTCGGGACAATTTGTCGCCTTTGGCGCCTATCAGTACCAGCGCATCTCTCAAGGCGAAATTCCGCTGTGGAATCCTTATAACAACGGCGGCCTGCCTTTCATCGCCGATACGCAGGCTGCCGTCTTCTATCCGCCGCGCTGGCTCACCATTGGCCTCAGCGCGCTCGGCGGCGGCTGGAGCTACAACGCCTTGCAGATGGAGATGACGCTCCATGTGCTTCTGTACACCCTGCTGATGTATCTCTTCGTTCGGCGGCTGACGCTGGCTGATCCGCGAAGTCCGCTGGCTGCCCTCTGCGCGGCGGTAATCATCGGCTACGGCGGTTACACGACCGGCTATCCCCCCCTGCAGCTGGCTGTGTTGGAAGCGGCGATATGGCTGCCGTTGGCCGCCCTGGGCATCTTGGAAGCGACGCGCGCAGGACCGGTCGCGCCGCGTTTCATCGCGCTGGCGGGCTTCAGCCTGGGCCTGTCCTGGCTGGCTGGCCACCCGCAGACGAGTTGGTTCCTGACCTACCTGGTCGCCGCTTACCTGGCTTATCGTTGTTACGCCGGGCGCGTCGGCTGGCGACAGTTTCTCGGTGGCCTGGGCCTATTGTCGGCCATCGCATTTGGCGTCACAGCGGTAACACTGCTCCCCGGCCTGGAGTACTTGCAGTTGACAGCGCGCGAAGAATTGGGCTTCGCCGCCAAAGGCAACGGATTCCCAATTAAGGACATTGTGCAATTTGTCTTCCCCGGCTCGGTCAGTCAATGGTCTCCGCTATACGTGGGCTTGCCGGCGCTATTTTTCGTCGCTGTCGCCGTCTTCCGCAATGAGAGCGACAGCCGCTTCTGGCTGATCGCGGCCCTGGTGGGACTGCTGCATAGCCTGGGCGAAAACAGCGCCTTCTACTCTTTGACTTACAACTTCGTTCCCGGCTTGCGATTCTTTCGCGGCCAGGAACGCGCGGCCTTTGTCGTTGCCAATAGTTTAGCGGTACTGGCCGGATTGGGCATCGCCGCGGCGACGACCTGGCCCAATCACCTGTACCGCAAGCGAGCGATTCGACTTTGGGCCGCTTTCACCGCGCTGGTCAGCGGGATTGCGATTCTGGCATTCTTCGCCTGGACAGCTGACGCTGACACCTGGGGCGATCTCTTCAGCATCGCCCTGCGCAGCGCCTTGGTAAGTTTAGTTGCTTTGCTCTTGCTGCGCCGCTTGCTGGCGGATCCCGGCCGACTGACCTATCAGCTCGCCATGGCGGCGCTCATCGCCTTCGAATTGTTCTCAGTCAATATGGATCATCCGGCCGTCTACGACTCTCTACCGCCGGACCAGCAGCTGAGCATGGCGCGGCCTCGCCTGGCGCAGCGCATATTGGATGATGTCGGCGACCAGCCTTTCCGCGTGGACGGTTTCATCGGCATAGAATCCAACCACGCCAGCATCTACGGCTTAATGGATATGCGCGGCATAAGCCCGCTATTCCTCAAGGGTCCCTACCACATCATCCACCGCAACTACGTGGACAACCCCTTGGCTTGGGAACTCTTCGCCGTCAAGTATGTCTTCAGCGGCCAGGACACGCTGTCGGCGCCCAGCCAAGTCATCGGCATCGAGCATGAACAAGACGGCTCGGTCTATCTGCATCGCCTGAATGATCCGCGCCCCTTCGCGCGTCTATATTATGCGGCTGAGGTCGTTGACAGCGATCAGTGGGCGCGCGAGCTGATGGACGACCCAAGATTTGACGAGCGCGAAAAGCTTGTCGTGCATCAGGCGCCGTTCTTGAACTTGCCCGGCCAGGCCGCTGGGGGAAGCGCAAGCGTTGTATCCTTCGCGCCCGAAGAGATTGTCATAGACGTTGCTACTGAGGAAAACGCACTCCTATCGGTGTCCCTACCGCAGTATCCGGGCTGGACTGCTGCGCTCAATGGCGAGCCGGTACCCATCTTGCGCGCCTACGCCGGCTTGAGCGCAATCGAGGCGCCCGCTGGCCGGCATGTGCTTACGCTGCGCTTCTCGCCAAACAGCTACCGAATCGGCGCGGTCATTAGCGCGATCATCTGGATTGGACTGGCGCTTCTTGCTTTGCGGATCTTGCTCAGGAGATAGCCCGTGCCAAGCGCAAATGCAGTCACCATCTGGATCAGCCAACTGGATCGGCGTACCTATGCCATCGCAGTCGGAACCTGCGTTGGCGTAACAGGCGCAGCCATCGGCATGCTGATTGCTTTGCTGGGACCGCTGCTGGCGACGGCGGCGATTCTAGGTCTGCTGGCTGGCCTTTATATCATCACCGATGTGCGGATCGCGCTCTATGGCATCGTCCTCATCGTGCTGCTGCTGCCCTTCGGGATCCTGCCGGTCAAAATCGCCATCACGCCGACGTTGCTGGACCTGGCGCTGGGCGGATTCCTGCTCGTATACCTCTGCCAGTGGATGACGGGACGCCGCGGCGGCATCAAGCTGACAGCGGCGCATGCGCTGATCGCGGTCTACCTGATGTGGCTGGTGCTGGCCTTCGCCCTGGGTTTGCGCCATGCGGGACCAACTTCGTCTACGCTGCGCCAATTCGCCGAGACGATTTTGAGCATCAGCCTGGTCTTCATCCTGGTCGATCTGCTGCGCAATCCGGCGATGCTGCGGCGCCTGGCGCTGGTGATTCTGCTGGCGATTGGCGTTCAAGCTTTGTTGGCGATCACGCTCTATGCGGCGCCCGATAATTTGGCTGAAGCCTTGCTGGTGCGGCTGTCGCGCATAGGTTATCCGGCCGGCGGCGTCATCCGCTACATCGAGGACAATCCGGCCCTGCGTGAACGCGCCATCGGCACCTGGGTCGATCCCAACGCGCTCGGCGGCATCCTGGCGACCGCGGCTATCATCATCGCGCCACAGATCGCCTCCAGGAAACCGGTCATCCGTCAGCGCTGGCTGACCCTGCTGATTTTCCTGCTCGTCGCTCTGGCGCTGCTTCTGACGGGCTCGCGGGCGTCGTTGCTGGCGCTGCTTGCCGGCCTGCTGACTATCGCTACCGTCCGCTACCGCCGTTTGCTGCCGATTCTGGCGCTGGCCGCGCTGCTGTTTCTCGTCTTGCCGCAGACCCAGGATTATCTCGATCGGCTGGTCCAGGCCTTCCAAGGCGCGGACCTGGCGACGCAAATGCGCCTCGGCGAATGGAAGGACTCGCTGAGCCTGATTGCGCGCTATCCCTTGGTGGGCGTGGGTTTCACCGGCACGCCCGATATCGACATTTACGCCGATGTCGCCAATATGTACCTGATGATGGCCAATCAGATCGGCTTGACCGGGCTGGTCATCTTCCTGATCGCGATGTCCGGCGTACTGGTCTACGGCGCGCGCGCCTGGCGAGTAGCCAAAACGAAACCGGAATTCGCCGCCATTCATCTGGGCTTCCATGCGGCGCTGATAGCCGGGCTGGTCAATGCCGTGGCCGACCTGTATTTCTTCCGCCTCGACTTTCAGTCTTCGATCACCTGGTTCTGGCTGATCGTCGCGCTCTGCCTGGCCAGCTCGCGCCTGGCCCGCGAAACGGAGACCGAGCGGGATTGAAGCCACCGTTGCATTAAGCGCCGGAATGGTCTAGCATAACAGGCCTACAACTGAATCACAGCTTTCCGCTCCGCAATGCAAGAAGATGCGGGGCTACGATCCGAGGAAAGGGACACTCATGAGAGACTATGAACTGACGTTCATTATCCGCATCTTGCCTTCAGACGAAGAAGTTAATCAAGCCATTGACCAAGTCATCAGTTTCATCGAAATGGGTGAGAATGGCGTGGTAAAAAGCGTCGACCGCAAAATGTTCGGCCGGCGCCGCCTGGCATATGAAATCAACGGTCAACGCGACGGCCATTACGTTTTCATCAAGGCGTCAATTCAGCCCGATCACCTGGTTGAATTGGAAACAGAACTCAAGCTCTTTGATTCTGTGCTGCGCTACTTGCTGGTGCGGGAAGAAGGCGAAGTGAAAGCCACTGCCTAGGTCCGCAGCGAGAGTTGAGACCGAGCTGCTATGCGCGTCGCCTGGCGCGCCTGCAACACATGCAGAAGTTGAAATGGAGAAACTGAGAAGTGAGCGAAAATAAAGAAGCCAAGAAAGAAAGCACAGGCTCAAGATCCGCTCCCGATCGCGGACGCGGCGGACGTGGCGGCGGACGACGCGGCGGCCACTGGCGTCGGCGCGGACGTGGACGGCGCGGCCGGACGACCTATTGCCCCAAAGGGCGCTGCTTCGATTACAAGGACTTTGACACCCTCTCACGCTACGTAAACGAGGGCGGCAAAATCAAACCGCGGCGTCAAACCGGCAATTGCTCTCGCTGCCAACGCGAGCTGGCGCGCGAAATCAAACGGGCCCGTCACCTGGCTCTGCTGCCCTACGTCGAGTGACGCTGGCCCTTTCTCAAGGCAGCGGCCTATTGCTTGGCGCGTAATCGGCGAGTTGAAGCGCGCTGTCTACTGCATATCAATTGAGGAGTATGCGGATTCATGTCGAAGAAGTCTCAAACGACTGGCGTACCGAAACGCCGCAGACGGCGTAGACAGGCTGTAGCGGCAGACGGCGCCGAAAACATCACACAGAGCGCGGACGAGTCGTCCTATAAGAGCCGCGCCGAGCGCGAGGAAGAGCTGCAGAAGTGGGTGATTCGGGGCGTGGTCGCCGTCGTTGGCGTCTTGATCCTGCTGGTGGCCATCGCATTCGCCTTTGAACAGCTGATCATTCCCAACCAGGTGGTGGCTACGGTTGACGGCCAAGGCATAACCGTACGCGAGTTTCGCCAAGAGGTGTTGCTGGAACGCAATCGGCTTCTGCTTCAACTCAACCAGATTCAAGACTCGGGAATTGATCTTCAGCAGCTGTCGCAGCAAGAACCCTATTCCACCTGGATCAATGAAGTCAACGTGCCGGACCAGTTGGGTCTGCGCGTGCTGAACGACATGATTGATGACCGCTTGCTGGCGCTGGAAGCCTCTTCGCGTAATGTCAGCATCGATGATGAGGCCGTCCGCCAGGCGGTCGAGGATTATTTCGGCTTTGACCCGACGGCCGTGGCCTTGATCGGCGTTGAGCCAACGGCGACGCCCGAGCCGACTATCACGCCGACCCCCTTCGTATCGCCGACGCCCACCTCAACGCCCGAACCGACCGCAACGCCGGACCCCGACGCAACCGCCGAGATCGACGCCGCGGCCACGGTCGACAAGCCAGCCGTTACGCCGCAGCCGACAGTTGTCGAACCGACCTTGAGCGCGGATGAAGTTCGCGACAACTTCGTTGAAGCTGAGCGCGACTACCGCGCTTATTTCGATCGCGTCGGCGTCGCCGATGATACCTTGAATTCCTTGTTCGAACGCAATGCGCTGGAGACGCTGCTGGCTGTCGCGCTGATTCCGGACGATGCCGGGCTGCTCTACGCTGATGTTCGGCATATCCTGCTGGATGACGAAGAGACTGCATTAGCAGCGGTCGAAGCGCTGAACGCTGGCGAGTCCTTCGCAGCCTTGGCGCGCGCCATTTCTACCGACCCGGGCAGCGGAGCGCGCGGCGGCGAACTGGGCGAAGCCTACGTTGGCAACTACGTGGCGGAGTTCCGGCAGGCCATCGAAGAGGCGGAAGTTGGCGCCTTGGTTGGGCCAGTCGAGAGCGAGTTCGGATTCCATGTCCTGCAAGTGCGCAGCAAAGAAGAACGCAGCGGCGCCGAACAGGACTCGCAGCGGGAGCGCGCGCGGCAGCAGGCTGTGCAGCAACTGAAGGAGTCCCTGCGTGAAGATCGCGACGACAACGTCGAGATCTTCGACATCTGGCTTGATCACGTTCCTCGCAGTTGAGCCACAAGATTTAGCTGGCTGAATGGGCGGCTGAGCAGACTATATTTCTGCTCGGCTGCGTTGCTGTTTCTGTGTACCGCCTGTCTTCTCACTTTGCCCCATAAGGCGACGCGTCTATAATGCAGGCATGAGCGTCAACCCGGTAGACAAGCTGGAATGGCAACTGGAATCGCTGATTGAAGGCGCATTTATGCGCTTGTTTCGCCGTACCATCGACGCGCGCGACATCGCCGTCTTGCTGCTGCGGGCGATAGAGGACAACGCCAGCGCGCCGAAGTCCTTAAGCGACAGGCCATCCGCGCCAGATCAGTTTCTGGTGCAGATGAATCCGGCTAACATTCAAGGTTTCCTGGCGGAATACCCGGATCTTCCCCAACGCCTGGCGCGGCTCATTGTTGATTTTAGCGAAGAATCTGGCTTCATTTTGTCCGCCAACCCCACCGTCCAATTGCTGCCCAACGACAAGCTGACGACGCTCGAAGCGATTATTACGGCCGAGCGTGTCCCGGCGATGAGCGGCGAGACCGCCAAGATGCAGCCGGTTGCTGACGATGCTGCGCAGCGTAGAGCGCAGAATCCCTCTCTGCATGTTAGCGACGCGCGCGTCATTCCCCTGCTAAAGTCGGTCGTTAATATTGGGCGCGAGCGGTACAACGACATCGTCATTGCTGACGGCTATATTTCGCGCCACCACTTGCAGTTGCGCCGGCGCTTCGGCCTTTACTCCCTGTTTGATGTCAACAGCCGCGGTGGAACGCGCGTCAACGACAAGAGCGTGGCGGAGCATCGACTGCGCAACGGCGATGTGATCGCCATCGGCCACACGACGCTTGTCTATACGGACGATAATGGGCAATCCGCTGGCGATGGAACGACACAGATTCTGCCCCCGGACTAGGTCGGGAATGTGAACATTGAAGTCACGATCTTTCTTCTGCGCCTCTTGGCGGGGCTTTGCCTGGCTGGTTTTTTGCTGGCGCTGTTTGCCATCATTTGGCGCAACGCAGGCGCCGCCGTTTATCAGCCGGCCGCGGCCGGGGCGATGCATGGTTACCTGGTGTGCGAGCAGCCCGCGCTGGCTGGCGACGCCCTTCGCTGCTCGCTGCGGCCCATCGTCACCCTGGGCCGGGCGGAGGGCAACACAGTCGTAATCAGAGATGATTTCGCCAGCGCCAATCACGCGCGGATTGTTCTGGAGGGTGGCAAGTGGTGGCTGGAAGATCGGGGGAGCCGCAACGGCACGCAGCTCAACGGCGAGACGATTCTTCGCCGCACGATTCTCACGGGCGGCGACGAGATCGGCATCGGCAAATACCGCTATCGGCTCCACCTGAATCAGGAACATATGACGATGTAGCGCCGGGCCGCCCTTCGCCATAAACGGCCTTGAGTTGGACCCGCAGGGAGGCGGACGATGGAAGCCATACGAATAGCAGTTATCGGCGGATCCGGCTTGTACAATATGCCGGCCATTTCTGACCTTGGCGCGGCAGAAATGGATACGCCCTTTGGCAAGCCGAGCGGGGTCATCCGCATCGGTAGCTTGGGTGGCAAGCGAATTGCCTTCCTGCCGAGACACGGCGAAGGCCACGTGCTGTCGCCATCGACCCTGCCGTACCGCGCCAACATATTTGCTTTGAAGAAGTTGGGTGTTCGCTTCATCATCGCTGTGAACGCCGTCGGGTCGCTGCGCGAGGATTACGAGCCGGGGCATATCGCCACGATTGATCAAATCATTGATTACACCATTCAGACGCGTCCGCGCTCGTTCTTTGAGGACGGTCTCGTAGCGCATATCTCGGTGGCGGATCCTACCAGCGCCTACCTCCGTAAAATAATCGCTGACGCCGTCGAAGCGGTCGGCGGGACGGCGCATCGAAGCGCGACCATTCTGGTTGAAGATGGCCCGCGATTCGCCACGCGAGCCGAAAGCCACTTGTTCCGCGCTTGGGGCTGCCACTTGATCGGCATGACCTCCGCGCCGGAGGCATTTCTGGCGCGGGAAGCCGAAATCGCCTATGCCTCGCTGGCGCACGTCACCGACTTTGACAGTTGGCATTCGCATGAAGCGGATGTCACTTCCGATCTCGTCATTGAAACGCTCAAAAAGAACATCGAGACGGTACAGCGAGCGCTGGCCGTCGCGCTTTCGCAGATAGACGAGGACCACATTGATCCGACGCATACCGCGCTCGGGTCCGCCCTCGCAACACCGCCGGAAGCGATGGACGCCAACGCGATCGACCGACTGCGGCCAATCCTGGCGCGTGTGCTCAACCTTGACTAGGACAGACGTCGACAACCCGCTGCCCCTCTTGCGAGTCCTTGCCGGTTCACACGGCCGGGGCAATGTCTGGTTGCTGCTGATGCTAGCGGGCGTCTTTGTATTCGCCGGTTTGGCGTCGATTGCGATCACCCGCCTGTCCGGCGCCGACCTATGGGCGGGATTTGCGGTTTGGATCGTCTGCGCGCTGGGCGCCGCGACTGTGTTGAATCGGCGGCTGCCGAGCCACGATCCGCTGCTGCTGGCTCTGTCGATGTTTCTCAGTGGCTGGGGCCTGGTGGCGATTGAGCGGCTCGCGCCAGCATTCGCCGATCGGCAGGCGCTGTGGCTGGCGATCAGCGTGCTGGCCATGCTTGGGATCGCGATTTTTCCCCAAGTCTTGCGCTGGCTGCGCCTTTACCGCTACATTCTATTGGCGGCGGCCTTGCTGCTGCTATCGGCGACCATTGTATTGGGTCGCAATCCCTCTGGCTTTGACTTCGCTCCGCGGCTATGGCTAGGCATCGGCGCCTTCTACTTCCAGCCGTCCGAGATCATGAAAGTAATTCTGGTCGCCTTTCTGGCCAGCTATCTGGCCGAGCAGAGCGCAACCTTGCGGGCGCGCAGCGACGCGCCAGCCCCCGCCAGCGGCCTCTCGCTGCGCCTCATCGGCCCCATACTATTGATGTGGCTGCTTTCCATGGTCATTCTGGTATGGCAGCGCGATTTGGGTACGGCCATGCTTTTCTTCATCGTCTTTCTGCTGCTGCTCTACCTTTCCAGCGGGGATTTGCGCCTGTTCCTTGGCGGCGCGCTGCTCGTCCTGGTGGCGGGCGCCGTGGCCTACCAGCTCTTTGATGTTGTGCAGCTGCGCGTGGATATTTGGCTTAATCCCTGGCCCGAAGCTGACGGGCGCGCCTATCAGATCGTGCAGAGTTTGATGGCCTTCGGGGCCGGCGGCATCGCAGGCACAGGTGTCGGCTTGGGCTCGCCCGGCTACATTCCCGTGGTCCACTCTGACTTCGTCTTCGCCGCCATTGCGGAAGAGTGGGGGCTGCTGGGCGTCATCGCCATCTTGAGCAGCTTCGGCGTCCTGGCCTGGCGCGGACTGGCCATAGCCCTGAACCACCGCGGCAGCGCGTTCCACAGATTGTTGGCCGCCGGCTTAACGATGACTTTGCTGGTGCAAGCGCTAATGATCATGGCGGGCGTTTTGAAGCTGCTGCCCTTGACCGGTGTCACGCTGCCTTTCATCAGCTACGGCGGCAGCTCGCTTTTCGCCTGTCATATCATGATGGGTCTTCTGCTGCGCTTGTCCTCGGGAGCGCGCTAGATGCGCTATCAGCGAACGATCCGTCATATCCTTGCCGGCACTCTGATCTGCCTGGCGCTTGTCGGGCTCTCGGCGACTTATTGGGCTTTGGCCGGGCAAGACTCCCTGCTGCTGCGGGAAGACAACCCGCGCATCATCGAAGCGCAGCGCGATGTCCGGCGTGGCGGCATCTTTGACAAGGCGGGGCGGCCTCTGGCGCAGACGGTCCAAGGCGATACGGGACTGGAGCGGCGTTATCCGAAGGCATCCGCCTACAGCATTGTCGGCTATTACAGCCTGCGTTTTGGCGTGGGCGGCGCGGAATCGGCGTACGACGCGCTGCTATCCGGCGCCCGGCCCATCGAGAGCCTCGCCGACTACTTCAAGCGCAAGATCCTGAATCGGCCCCAAATCGGCGCCGACATCATGCTTACGCTGGATGTCGCACTCCAGGAATCGGTCGTCAGCGCGCTGGCTGACGCCGCCGGGACGGCAATCGTCCTGGACGCGCGCAACGACACTGTATTGGCGCTGGTGAGCCAGCCGAGCTTCAATCCCAATACGCTGGATGCGGACTGGAGTAGGCTGGTCGAAGCAGAGGGCAAACCTTTCTTCAACCGCGCCTTGCAGGGCAACTATCAGATCGGCGCAAATGTCTACCTCATTTGGTTGGCGCAGGCGCTCGAAAGCGGCTTTGACCTGTCTTGGCGCTTTACTGACGCTGCCGATCCGGTCGATCTCGGCGATGGCATGACCGCCGCCTGCCTAGTTAATCAGGCTGAGGCTGAACTAACCCTGGGCGAATCCCTGGCCTTCGGCTGTCCCGCTGCATTCGCCAGCTATCGTCAGATTGAGTCGGCGCTGGCATACCACGATTTGCTTTTGCCCTACGCCTTCCATGATCCGTTGACGCTGGCTGGTTTCCCGCAAAGGGAAGCGATCGATCTTGCGGCGAACGTTGACGGCCTCAGCCCCGCCGATCTGGAATTGCGGAATGCGCTGGGCCAAGGCAACTTGACCACTACGCCGCTCCATCTCGCCACCATAATCGCGGCGATTGCCAACGACGGCCTGGCAGCAGAACCTGCGCTGCTGTCCGGCCTGCGCCAGCCCGCTTCAGACCCACGGCGGCCGCGCTCGCACGCATCAGCGAGCCGGCGCATGATGCGCGCTGAGACTGCTCAAGGCCTGCAACTCGTGCTACGGGACGCCTGGTCGGAGCTCTGGGCGCCGCCGCAAGACTCGCCGCTAATTGGCGCCTATATCGCCCGATCCTATTCAGGCGATGAGACGCAACTCTGGTTGAACGGCTACGTTAAGACTGACGATGACGACGCTCTCGCCTTTGTCGTCCTGCTGGAAGACACCGATGACATCTCCCAGATCTTATCCATAGGACGCGAGTTAATCGATATCTTTACGGGCGAACAATAGCCAAGGCCACAGCGCCGTCAGTTTATCCAAGCAGGGAGACGCCCCGCTCCTCCAAGTCGCGATTGAAGGCGACCAATTCGCCGTCTCTCAGGCTCTCGAACGCGTCAAGCTGCGTCTGGATCGCGCCGGATAGCTTGTCAAACACCTGGTACGATTGCAGGGTCGGCGGAAACTCTCCCAAACCTACCACAGAAGGCAGTCCACTCAAGCGGCGTAGGCTATCCGTTCCCTGATTCACGCGCCCGGCCCAGCCTTCGCGCAAGTCGGGCACAAAAATCCTCGTCTCAATCTCCCGCACTCGATCAGCGAGCTCGCCAGCGCCATTCGCCAGGTCCGCGTGATCCGCCGAGTCGGCCAGTCGGTCTTTCAGGCTGCCCAGTTGCCCGCGGTAGCGGCGCATGGAATTGACCGTCTCGGTCGCATGGGAGTAGCAATCGTAAATCTTCACCAGCAGATCAAATTGCTCCTGCAACTCCTCACCGGACGCCGACGATGTCGCGTCTTTGATGAGGTCAAAGCTTTGCGTGTGCGTCTCGCCGCCGACCGATAGCGACATCTGATACTTGCCCGGCGCTACTGTCGGGCCGGGCATCCGCTCAAATTGCGGGTCTTTGCCATTCAGGGCGGGCGATGTCGGCAGACGCATATCCCAAACGAAGCGGTTCCAGCCCGCCTGCGCGTTGAGATAGACGATGGTCTTGTCGGGCTTTTCTTTTTGCTGCCGCCGATCAGATTCATCCATGCTGCTGTATTCGTGGAGTAGCGTACCATCGGCGTCGGAAATACTCAGCTTGATTTTGTCGGTCGGCGCGTCCTGCAAGAAATAGGTCACGAGTACGCCGCGCGGCAAGTTTTCGCCCGAATCCAGGAACTTGCGCTCAACCACATTTTCAGGCGTCGTCCTGTGCGTGTAAGCGGCCGAGACGCCGGTCGAGCTCATGTAGGTCTTGCCCGGCTGATCGACCAATCGGCGCCCGTCGATGCTCTCGAGTATGCGTTGCGTATCGCGCGGCTTGAGCAACATTGCCTCGCAGTCTTGCACGTCGTCGCTGAGCTGATGCAGACGGGTCAGATCATCCAGTATCCAGAATGAGCGTCCATGTGTGGCAGCGACGAGATCGTTGTTCTTGACCAGTAGATCGTGAATGGGCGCGACCGGCAAGTTCAGCTGGAAGGGCTGCCAGCTCTCCCCGTCATTGAGCGAGACGTAGACACCGGTTTCTGTGCCGGCGTAAAGCAAACCCACGCGCGCCGGATCACAACGGATGACGCGTACATAGTCGTCGTCCGCAATGCCATCGTTGATACGTGACCACGTCTGTCCGTAATCGGTAGTCTTGTAAAGATAGGGCGCGTAATCATCGTGCTTGTAGCGCAAGGCCGCCAAGTAGCAAGTAGAGGCGTCATGCGGCGAGAGTTCCAGCGTACTCATCATGGACCACTCCGGCAACTCCGAGGGCGTGATGTCCACCCAAGTCTCGCCATTGTCCTTGGTGATATGCAGCAGCCCGTCATCGGAACCGGCCCAAATCACACCGGGTTCATGCGCTGATTCCGTCAGCGCGAAAACGGTGGCATAAACTTCAGCGCTGGCGCCCTCTCGATTGACGGGACCGCCAGTGACTTGCAGGGTATCGGGATCGGCGCGGGTCAAGTCCGGACTAATCGGCTGCCAGCTGTGGCCCTCGTCAGTCGATTTGA